>JAFIFL010000325.1 GCA_020832055.1 Gammaproteobacteria bacterium | reverse complement strand
CGCAGCGAAATGCGCCGATCTGCATGACGTCCAGCGAAGGCAGCGGCATCAGCTTTGGCACAGCCCCTCGAGATCGGCCCAATCGCTGCGCGACTAGGGCACTCGTACACAAGCGCAACGCCGGATTCGGAGGTTGCGCCTGGCGCATCAAGCCAATCCTTTCGCCACGCGGAAGGCCTTCACCGTAGCGGTTCTGAGATCGGCATCGGCAAGAAAGTCGAAAGCGGTGAGCGCCAATGACCGCGCCCCGTCCAGCGCCGCGGCATCGCCCAGCTCGGAGCCGGCATAGCGGGCGAAATCCGGGTGATGGATCACCACGTTGCGCGGCGCCGCCGCCAGCATAGGATGAATGGACGGCACTCGCTGGCTGACATTGCCCATATCGGTGGACCCCGCCCCGCCGACCCCGAGCTTTTCGATGGGATAGAACTCCCGCCCGAGTCCTTCCGCGTGGTGCTGAAAACGCTCGGCCAGGGGCCAGTTGGTATTGAGGTCCAGATAGTCCACATCGCCCCAGGTGATTTCCACCTCGCAGCCCGCCCCTCTCGCACCGGCCTCGAAGCAGGCCTGCACCCGCGGCTTGAGCGCCTCGAGCTGGGCCGCCGTGGCGGCGCGGACTTAGAACTCACCGGCCGCCCGATCGGGCACGATGTTCGGCGCCTGGCCGCCATCCGTGACGATGCCATGGCTGCGGTGAGCCGCTCGCTGGCGTAACGCTCCTCGAACGCCAGCTCCGGCCGGGCATGAATGTCCCGGGAGATGCTGATCAACTCATCGGCGGCAGCATCCACCGCCCCCAGCATGCGTTCCTGGCTCAGGATGCGCGTACTCCAGCAGGCCCATTGCGAGCATCGACGCAGAACTGGAAGAGGTCAATGGCACACATTCCCCACCCGGACGGATTGGCGCCAGCCTGCCAAGGGGATAGCCTCCGTGGAGGGAGAACAACAAAACCAGGGGAGCCTCCATGTCCATCGACCACTCACGCCGCGCCTTGCTCGTTCGCGCCATGGCCCTGGCCGCCGCCAGCAGCCTGCCATGGGCTCGTCCACTGGCGGCAATGACCGCTGCCTCCCCGTTTGCCCAACTCGATGCCACAGAGCAGGCCGCCCTGCTGCGGCGCGGCGAAGTCAGTGCCCTGGAACTGGTGGACGCTGCCATTACCCGCATCGAGTCCTTCGACGGCACCATCAATGCGGTGACCACACGCCTGTTCGAACGCGCCCGCGAGCAGGCCGGCCGGCCACTGCCCGATGGCCCCTTCACGGGTGTCCCTTACCTCGTCAAGGATCTGAACGACCTCGAAGGCACCCGCAATTCCATGGGCTCCCGGCTGTTCGCCGATCAGATTTCGGCGGCCAGTGAACCCTACGTGGCCCGGACCCTGGACACCGGCGTGGTGGTGGTCGGCAAGAGCAACACGCCGGAGTTCGGCCTGCTCGGCACGACCGAATCCCTAGCCCTCGGTGTCTGCCGCAATCCCTGGAATCCGGACCATACCCCCGGCGGATCCTCCGGCGGTGCGGCCGCCGCTGTGGCAGCGGGTCTCGTGCCCTTCGCCCATGCCACCGATGGCGGCGGATCGATCCGCATTCCCGCCGCCTGCTGCAATCTGTTCGGACTGAAGCCCAGCCGGGGCCGACTTGCGCCCGACGAGGTCCCCGCCATCGATCTCAGTGCCCAGCACTGCGTCAGCCACAGCGTCCGCGACAGCGCCCGATTATTTGCCGCCACCGAATACCGCGGGGCCGATGCCCTTCTGCCGCCCGTGGGACACGTCACGGGACCTTCGGAGCGCCGTCTGCGCGTTGCCTTCGACACCAGCAATCTGTTCGGCGATGCGCCTCATCCCGAAGTGGAGATCGCCCTGCAAAGGGCCGCGAAGACCGTGGCCGATCTCGGACACCTGGTCGAGGAGGTCCGCCCCAACATCGACGGTGCAGCCTTTGTGCACCACTTCATCACCATCTGGGCATCCTTTCCCGTGGAACCACTGGCCGCCGCCGAGGCCGCAGGACTCGATCCCACCAGCGTCCTCGAACCCTGGACCCTGGATCTGGCCGCCGAATTCGCCCGCCGGGGTCCTGATGCGGTGGTGGTAGCCCGGGACAACTTCGCAGCCATGAGCCGGGTCCTCGCCGCCTTCTTCGAACGCTACGACGTGCTGATGACACCTGTGCTCAAGGCTCCCCCGGTGCGTATCGGCGAACAGGCCCCGACCCTGGACTACGATGATCTCTACGCACGGGTCACCGACTGGGTGAGCTACACGCCCTTGCACAACGCTGCCGGAACGCCGGCCATGTCCGTGCCCCTGGGGATGAGCCGTGATGGTCTGCCCATCGGCGTGCAGTTCGCTGCCGCCGTCGGAGCCGAGCGGACCCTGTTCGAACTGGCCTACGAACTCGAGGCAGCCGCGCCCTGGGCACGTCGTCAGCCACCGATCCATGCAGGCTGACAGCGGCAAAAAGCCACTCCAGACCGCGGGGGGCCGCCGTGAGACACACCCTTGATCTCGGTCATTTCCCAGCCCGCGAGGACTGGTACATTGACATGACGCAGCACCTTGAATCCTCAATGAGCAGCCATGAGTAGCACCGAGGCCAAGCCCACGCCCAAGGTGGTGTTCTCTGCCCGTGACCTGACCAAGGTCTACCTGATGGGCGAAGTGGAGATCCACGCCCTGCGCGGTGTCGATCTCGACCTGTACGCAGGTGAACTGACGGTGATGCTCGGCGCCTCGGGTTCCGGCAAGTCCACCCTGCTCAACATTTTAGGCGGTCTCGACAGCGCCACCGCAGGCACCGTCCGCTACGGCGAACAGGATCTGGTCGCGGCCACGGACAACGTCCTGACCCGCTTCCGCCGCGATCACGTGGGCTTCGTCTTCCAGTTCTACAACCTCATCTCCAGCCTCACGGCGCGGGAGAATGTGGCCATCGTCACCGAGATCAGCCGGGATCCCATGACGCCGGAGGAAGCTCTCGAACTGGTGGGCCTCGAAGACCGCATGGACCACTTTCCGTCCCAGCTCTCCGGCGGCGAGCAGCAGCGAGTGGCCATCGCACGGGCCGTGGCCAAGCGCCCGGCCGTGCTGCTGTGTGACGAGCCCACCGGTGCCCTGGACTCCAAGACCGGCGTCCGGGTGCTGGAGGTGATCGAGCACATCAATCGCGAACTCGGCACCACCACGGCCGTCATCACCCACAACGTGGTCATCGCCGACATGGCCGACCGGGTCATCCAGCTGAGTGATGGCCGCGTCTCGGACATTCACAGCAACACCCAACGCAAGGCGGCCGCGGAGCTGTCCTGGTGATCCGCGCGCTGGAAAGGAAACTGCTGCGCGACCTCGTCGGTTTGAAGAGCCAGGCCGCCGCCATTGCCGTGGTCATCGGTGCCGG
>JAFIFL010000324.1 GCA_020832055.1 Gammaproteobacteria bacterium | reverse complement strand
ACCCGCTTGTGGGAGAGCCCTAATCGCGCAGCGATTGGGCCGATCTCGAAACGCTCCGCCGAAGCTGACGCCGCTGCCTTCGCTGATCGTCATGCAGATCGCTGCTCCGCTACGCTGCGCAGCTTCCCACAAGCGATGGCGATACCCGCTTGTGGGAGAGCCCTAATCGCGCAGCGATTGGGCCGATCTCGAAACGCTTCGCCGAAGCTGACGCCTTAGCCTTCGCTGGACTCCAGACAGATCGACTCCCCGCACTCACGCGCTGGCGCGTTCGGCGATTTCCTTGCCGCGGCGGATCAGCTTGGCGATGGTTTCCGGATCCTGGGCGCCGGGGATGCCGTAGCCGTTCGGAAGGACGAAGCAGGGCACGCCGGTAATGCCATTCTCGCGGGACCATTGCACTTCGTGAATCACCTCCCGAGTGCCTTCGTCAGTGTCCAGCCAGAGCCGGGCCGCATCGGCGTCGAAGCCGGCCTTGCCGGCCGTGGCGGCGAGTACGTTCTTGTCGCCAAGATCGTGCCCCTCGACGAAGTGGGTCTCGAACAGCGCTTCCACCACTCGATCCTGGCCTTCAGCCCCGCCGAGGACATGTGCCCAGCGCTCCAGGCGGTGGGCATGGAGCGTATTCGGCATGCGCTTCATGGCCCCGAAGCGGAAGCTGATGCCTTCCTTCTCGCCTTCGGCTTCCATGCGCTGCCACATGTCGGAGCGTCCCCCCGAGGAGCCGAAGCGGGCGCGCATGAAGTCGTCCCGATCCATGCCTTCCGGCGGGATCTCGGGGTAGAGCTGAAAGGCTCGCCAGGTCACGACGACATCCTCGCAGCCTGGCAGGGTCAGGGCCTGCTCGAGCCGTCGCTTGCCGATCCAGCACCAGGGGCAGACGGAGTCGGAGAAGACTTCCAGATTCATGGCTCACCTCACGGCCGATGCGGTCGCCCGATGCTACACGCTGTCTGCAGCGATCGCAGCACGACCGTCGGCGTACTGGTGTCGAGTCGAGCATCCGGGTAGCCTCGACGGCCATGAATACCATTGCCAGACAACCCGCGCTGCCCTTCACCGATCCGGCTCGCACCCTGGACGGTTCGCCCAGGGCCCGCGTTCGCCTCGATCTTCTCGAGACCCTCTGGTTCAACACCGGCACCCGCTGCAACCTCACCTGCGAGAACTGCTACATCGAATCCTCGCCGGACAACGACCGGTTGTCGTTTCTGGAGTTGGCGGACTTGCTGCCATTTCTCGATGAGATCGACGCCGAGTACCTGCCGGTGCGCACCCTCGGCTACACCGGCGGTGAGCCGTTCCTCAACCCAGCCTTCATGGACATCCTGACCCTGGGCCTCGAACGTGGCATGGACGCGCTCGTGCTCACCAATGCCATGCGGCCCATGCAGCAGTCAGCGCAGGCGCTGCTGGGCCTCAAAGAGCGATTCGGTGAACGCTTGATGATCAGGGTGTCGGTGGATCACTTCGACCCGGCCAGGCATCGCGAGGAGCGGGGCAGGCAGTCCTGGACACCCATGCTGCGCGGATTGCGCTGGTTGTCGGACCATGGCTTTGCGCTCAGTGTGGCCGGTCGAACCCGTTGGGGGGATAGCGAGGCGGAACTGCGTGCAGGCTATGCCGGCCTGTTCGAGCGCGAAGGCATCCGGGTCGATGCCCATGATCCTGCCGGACTCATCCTGTTCCCGGAGATGGATCCCGCAGCGAAGGTGCCTGAAATCACCGAGGCCTGCTGGGACATTCTCGGGAGGAATCCTGCCGACATGATGTGCGCATCCTCGCGCATGGTTGTTCGTCGTCAGGGTGCGCCGCGACCCGTGGTGCTGGCCTGTACGCTCATACCGTATGATGCCCGCTTCGAACTGGGATCGACCCTGGCCGAAGCGCTGGGTGAAGTGTCTCTGAATCACGTTCACTGCGCCCGTTTCTGCGTACTCGGTGGCGGCTCCTGCACGGGCTGAGGGCGCGCAGCGAAAGGGAAAGTCGTCTTGCCAGAATTCCTTCGTCCGGAGCAGTTGCCTGATCTGCTTCGACCCGGCATGCGGGTGTTCGTGCCTGGAGCGAGCAATGAGCCGACGGGGCTGCTCGATGCCATTGCGGCGCGCCCGGAGTGCGCCGCCGGTGTGACCTTCATCCAGTTTCCGCTGCCGGGCATGAACCGGTTCGATTTCGCCGGCTGGCACGCTGAGGCGCGGATGGAGAGCTTCTTTCTCTCGCCCGTCATTCGCGAGTCGTTTGCTGCGGGCCGTGTGGACTTTCTGCCCATGCACATGCGGCGGGTCTACAGTCATCTCGGCACCTGCCGGCGCTTCGATCTCGTGCTTGTGCAGCTCGGTCGGGCGGGAGGCGAGCACTTTCGCCATGGCCCGAATCTGGACTTCCTCGAAGCGGCTCTCGGCAACGCCAGCTGCGTGGTCGCCGAGGTCAATCGTTCGTTGAAGCCGCCGGCGGGCGCACCGCGCATGCCAGCGGATGCCATCGATTATTTGCTGGAAACGGAGCATCCCCTGCCAGAACTGACACCGCCGGAAGTGGACGGCGTCAGTCGTATGATCGGCACCGAAGTGGCAGGCCTGATTCCCGACGGCGCCTGCATTCAGACCGGCATCGGCAGCATTCCCGCCGCGGTCCTGGCAGCACTTTCAGAGCACAATGACCTTGGCATGCATGGCGGCCTGATCGACGACGCCGGACTGGCCCTGATCGACCGGGGCGTGATCACGGGTGCCCGCAAGGGTATCGACCGCGGGCTGCACATTACCGGCATGGCGCTGGGCACCGAGGCGCTGTACCGGCGTCTGGCAGGATGCCCGGAGGTGGTGTTCCGTCCCGCGCGCTATACCCATGAAGTGAGTGTCATCTCGGAGCTGGAGAACTTCGTCTCGATCAATTCCGCTGTGGAGGTGGACCTGCTCGGTCAGGTCAGCGCGGAAATGGTCGGCGGCCGGCAGATCTCCGGAACCGGCGGCTCGGTGGATTTCATGCGGGGTGCCGCCACGTCACCGGGCGGTCGTTCCATCATTGCCATGACGGCCACGGCCCGGGGCGGCAAGCTGTCGCGGATCGTCCCGGCCCTGGCGGCGGGCACGGCCGTGACCGGTGCCCGTACCGACGTCGATACGGTGGTCACTGAGTACGGTGTGGCAGAGCTGAAGGGACGCAGCGTGGACGCCCGTGCCCGTGCCCTGATCCGCATTGCGGCCCCGCCGTTCCGCGATGAGCTCAAGGCGGCCTGGAAGGAGCGCCGGGCGGCCATGTAGGGCGCTGACGCAGCGCTGCGATTCGGGGCTTTCGTTCCGGGCCTGTTGTGCTATATTGCGCCCCCGCTCGGGTGCGTAGCTCAGTTGGTTAGAGCACCGTCTTCACATGGCGGGGGTCGCTGGTTCGAATCCAGCCGCACCCACCACCCGCAAGCTTCCGCCGCTCAATCCCGATGATGTTGTACTG
>JAFIFL010000323.1 GCA_020832055.1 Gammaproteobacteria bacterium | reverse complement strand
GAAATGCGGGTCCGCGGAGCGCCCGCCATCGGCATCGCCGCCGCCTGGGGGCTGGTGGTGGAAGCCGAGCATGCGGAGTCGGGCACTGCGGGCAGCCTTCGGGAACACATCAGCGTCCGGGCTGCCCGGTTGCGCTCGGCGCGGCCCACCGCGGTGAACCTGGCCTGGGCGGTGGATCGCATGATGGCGCGTCTGCAGGCCACCGGGGGCGATCGCCGGGCGTTGCTCGCGGCGCTGCGCACAGAGGCGCGGGACATCGAAGACGAGGACCGCGCCATCTGTCAGTCCATCGGCCGCCACGGCCTGGAACTGCTGACGCCGGATTGCGGGGTGCTCACCCACTGCAATGCCGGGTCGCTGGCCGTGTCCGAACGCGGGACGGCACTGGCCCCGCTCTACGCCGCCGGCGAGCAGGGTCTCGTGGTGCACATTTTCGCCGACGAGACGCGGCCGGTGCTGCAAGGCGCCCGCCTCACGGCCTGGGAACTCAGTCAGGCCGGCCTGGACGTGACCCTGATCTGCGACAACATGGCTGCCAGCCTCATGGCCGAGGGCGCCATCGATCTGGTGATCGTCGGGACCGACCGGGTTACCGCCAACGGCGATGTGGTGAACAAGATCGGCACCCTGGGCGTCGCCATTCTCGCCAAGCACTTCGGCATTCCCTTCTATGTGGCCTGTCCGTCCTCGACTTTCGATGCCGCGACCACCGCCGGCGCTGACGTGGAGATCGAGGAACGCGACGCCCGGGAAGTCACCCACATCGCCGGCATCCCCATCGCGCCGGACGGAGTCAAAGTGCGCAATCCGGCCTTCGACGTGACGCCGGCGGCACTGGTGACCGGCATCATCACCGAGCACGGCATCGCCCGGGCGCCGTTGGCCAGCAACCTGCGCCGTCTGCTGGCCGCATGAACCGATCGGAACCCGTCGAGCCCGTCCTTCACGCCCGGTTGGTGGCCGACCTGCGCCGCCTCGGCATGGACACCGGCATGACGGTGCTGGTGCATGCCAGCCTGTCGCGGGTGGGATGGATCATCGGTGGCACCCAGACCATGATCGAGGCTCTGCTGGAAACCCTGGGGCCGTCAGGCACCCTGATGATGCCCACCCACAGCAGCGAGTGGAGTGAACCCTCCCGCTGGCGCCATCCCCCGGTGCCGCCGGAGCACTTCGATGCCATCCGTGCCGCCATGCCCCCCTGGGATGCCGAGCGCTCTGCCACCTGGGCCATGGGTGCCCTGGCGGAGGCTTTCCGGCGCTGGCCTGGTGTTGCCCGCAGCCACCATCCGCAGACGTCCTTCGCCGCCCTCGGTCCCGCCACCGGGGCGCTGCTGGACGGCCATCAGCTGGGGGATGCTTTCGGCGAAACCTCCCCCATCGGGCGCCTCTACGCCCTCGACGGACAGGTGCTGCTGCTGGGCGTCGGTCATGCCAACAACACCTCCCTGCATCTGGCCGAGTACCGCAGCGACTGGCCGGGCAAAACCTGGCATGAGGAGGGTGCCCCCATGCTGGTGGGCGGGGAACGACGCTGGCAGCGCTTCCGGGAACTGAAATTCAATGACGACGATTTCGCCGAGATCGGTCAGACCTTCGAGCAAGCGCAGCGTGACGTCCGAATCGGCCAGGTGGGCACCGCCGAGTCACGACTGTTCCGCCAGCGCCCCCTGGTGGACTGGGCGGTGACCCGGATGACGGCCCACCGGCCATGAGTGAGCGTTCGTCGGCCTACATCACCCGCGCCGGTGCCGATGCCCTCGAGGCCGAGCTCAAGGCGCTGTGGAAGGTGACGCGCCCGGAAGTCACCCGCAGAGTGGCCGAGGCGGCGGCGCAAGGCGACCGCTCAGAGAACGCGGAATACATCTACGGCAAGAAGCAGCTCAGGGAGATCGACCGGCGGTTGCGCTATCTGTCCCGCCGGCTGGAGAACATGGTGGTGGTGGACCGCCTGCCGGAGCAGCGGGAGAAAGTGTTCTTCGGCGCCTGGATCCGTCTGGCCGGGCCGGATGATCGCGAAGTGCTCTGGCGCATCGTCGGACACGACGAGATCGACCCGAAGCGGGGCTGGATCAGCATCGACGCGCCCACGTCCCGCGCCCTCATCGGCCGCCGGGTGGGAGATGTGATCGAGGTGCCCGACGCCGCAGGCGGCAGCGATTGGACCATCAAGGCCATCAGCTACGCGGAGCCGGCCTGATGGGTCCCGGGCACCCCGTGGTTCGCGCCCTGGACGCGCTGATCAAGCGCTGCCTGGCCCGGGAGGGCGGCCTGTGGGCCGCGCATGATCCCGACTGGCCCTCCGTGTGCGAACGGGGCCAGCCGAACGCGGAGGGCCGCATCCGCTGGGAACCGGTGATCCACGACGACTTCGATATCTTGGCCGGGCTCGAACACGCCATCGAAGAGCCGGTGCATGACGACCTCAAGGCCTTCTATGGACGCCACTGGCGCCACCATCTCGACGTGGAAGCACCCCAGGGGCAACTCAGCCTGACGGGCGTCTGGAACCCGCGGGACGCCGACCGACTCAACGAAAACCTGCTCGGCCACCTGCTTCAGCAGCGGCGCTTCTTCGGCCTGCGCCGGCGCCTGCCGATGACCCTGTTCTTCGCCACCACCGCCGCCGATTCAGAGTACATCCTGAGTCTCGACAATCACTCCGGCGAAGTGCTCGTCGAACGCCCCGGCACCCGCGACTGGCGGGTCGTGGCCCCGGCCCTGGCGCCATTCCTGGACAGCTTGCGGCCGATTTGAACCTTCGCAGCGTTCTGCCGCAGCTGAATGCTGCTGCCTTTGCTGACCCTCATCCAGATCGGCGCATTTCGCTGTGCGAAATAGCGCTCTCCCACAGAGGGCGCATCGCTTGAATCCGGCGTTGCGCCAACTTGTGGGAAGGCCCTAATCGCGCAGCGATTGGGCCGATCTCGACGCGTTCTGCCGCGGCTGAATGCCGTTGCCTTCGCGGCCCCTCATCCAGATCGGCGCATTTCGCTGTGCGAAATAGCGCTCTCCCACAGAGGGCGCATCGCTTGAATCCGGCGTTGCGCCAACTTGTGGGAAGGCCCTAATCGCACAGCGATTGGGCCGATCTCGACGCGTTCTGCCGCAGCTGAATGCTGCTGCCTTCGCGGCCCCTCATCCAGATCGGCGCATTTCGCTGTGCGAAATAGCGCTCTCCCACAGAGGGCGCATCGCTTGAATCCGGCGTTGCGCCAACTTGTGGGAAGGCCCTAATCGCACAGCGATTGGGCCGATCTCGACGCGTTCTGCCGCAGCTGAATGCTGCTGCCTTTGCTGACCCTCATCCAGATCGGCGCATTTCGCTGTGCGAAATAGCGCTCTCCCACAGAGGGCGCATCGCTTGAATCCGGCGTTGCGCCAACTTGTGGGAAGGCCCTAATCGCACAGCGATTGGGCCGATCTCGACGCGTTCTGCCGCGGCTGAATGCCGTTGCCTTCG
>JAFIFL010000024.1 GCA_020832055.1 Gammaproteobacteria bacterium | reverse complement strand
CGAACTCGTCGAAACTCGCGTTCAGGTAGCCGATGGAAGTGAACAGGCTCAAGTAGTCGCTGGCAGCCCACTGCACTTCGAGTTCCGCACCCCAGTAGATGGCCGACGCGACGTTGTCGAAGATCGTTGCCACCGTATTGGTGGAGGGGTCCACCTGGATCGACTGTTCCTGCTTGTCCTGGAAGTCGTTGTAGAACAGTGCGGTATTGACCAGCAGGGTGTTGTCGAGCCACTGACTCTTCATCCCGAACTCAACGGTCTTGGCGAATTCAGGGTCATACTGGTCGCGCTGGAAGTCGGCGATGTTCTGATTGACCCCGAAGAATCCGCCGGAGTGGAAGCCCTCGGCATAGCTGACATAGAACATGACATCGTCGCGATAGTTGTAGGACAACCCAAGGCGTGGCGAGAACTCTTTCCAGCTGTTATCCAGATCGGAGAACTCCGCGAAGTTCCGCAGACGGGCCCGGTCCACAGGCGTCAGGTAGGCCTGACCGGCCAGAAAGTCCTTCTTCTCATAGGTCCAGCGCAGACCCGCGTTCAGGCTCCAGCGCTCAGCAAACTCTACGTCGACCTGGGCAAAAGCCGCGAAGGCCTTGGTCTTCTGCGTCGAGAACAGGACCTGGGCGACGTCCGCTCCGTATCCGGTGACCGGCGCCCCTTCGTCGCAGCGCAGGGCGCCGAGCAGACCCGCAAGGCAGGCCTGGATACCCGGGGTCGGGTTGACGCCGTCCCCTACCAGCGCGCCTTCGGTGACAAACGCCCAGAACGAACCACCGGTGATCCAGTCCTGGGTGTAGTCACTCTCGAAGTAGTAGAGCCCCGTGACGAAGGAGACCCCCTCGTAGCTGCCTTCGAGGCGGAACTCCTGGCTGAACTGATCGAAGACGTTGTCACGGTCGATGGTGATGAATTCCACTGCGCTGCCGTCGAAATCGGTGAGGCGCTCCTCCACCATGTCGCGGTAACCGGTCACCGACACCAGGCTGAGGTTATCGTTGAGCTGATACTGCATGTTGAGAGTAAAGGCATCGACCTTGGTTCGGCCCGGGTTGGCAAAGTTCGATTCCGACGTCTTGGGGATGTCGAGACTGGTCCGACACGCTCCGAACACCGTGCAGAGCAGGATGCCACCGGACAGGTCCGTCTCCCGCAGGGGATCCTCAGGCGGAGGGAACACCCCCGGTGCGAGGTTGAAATTGGTGTTGAAGGCGCCGATGTCGCTCTTGTCGTCGAAACGCTCCGCGGTAAACAGGGCCTCGAAGCGCGGGTTCGGTGTCGCCAGCAGGGTCACACCGTAGTTGTGGTAGTCCCGCTCCGGCTGACGCTGACCAGTGGTGGTGTTGAACATGAAGCCATCGTCCTGGATCAGCGTCCCGAACAGCTTGACTGCGAGTTGATCCTCGATCACGGGTGCATTGAGAACGACCCGTCCTTCCCGCTGGTCATGCCGGCCTGCGGTGAGTCGGACGCGGGCGCCGTACTCGCCCGTGGGCCGGGAACGGACCACGTTCACCACGCCGCCCACCGTATTGCGCCCGAACAAGGTCCCTTGAGGGCCGCGCAGGACCTCCACCCGTTCCAGATCGAAGTTTTCGAGGATCTGGCCGGCCAGCGAGCCCAGATAGATGCCGTCGATCATGACCCCGATGGGGGCATCGAAGGAATTGTCATCGGTCCGGGTGGGACTGATGCCGCGGATGGAAATGTTGGCACCGCCGGCACGACCGGGGTCGCGCTCGATGCGGACATTGGGCGTGTAGGCATTGAG
This sequence comes from Gammaproteobacteria bacterium, assembly GCA_020832055.1. Lineage (GTDB taxonomy): Bacteria > Pseudomonadota > Gammaproteobacteria > Pseudomonadales > Azotimanducaceae > SLTB01. The sequence goes on along the minus strand of JAFIFL010000024.1, from coordinate 25,468 downwards.
GTCCGCCAGATCGCGGACACTGGGTCGCTGCAGTTCCGCCGACAGTGCGGTAACGGCCAGCGGCACATCCTGGGCCCGCTCCTCACGCCGGCGGGCCGTGACGACAATCTCTTCGAGACGGGCCGGCGATCGCGCACCGCTCTGCTGAGGATCCTGTGTCGCGGTCTGCTGGGGACTCTGCGCCAAGGCGCTGCCGGGCGTAGCGACCAGCGCGATCGCCAGACATAGTCCGGACGCGCCGGACGGCAATCCAATCGATTTCATGCCTTCTCCCTCCCCGGGATGGTTGTCGGGGTCGATGCCTCATGGGAGGCGCCCCGTAGTTGTTATCGCCAACGACCTCCCATCGAGGCCGCCTTTCACCCTGCGGCCAACCACCGCAGTCCACGCCATTGGCGAGCCGCAGCCCACCGCCGGCGCGATCGAACCAGACCATGGCCTGGACGACCCAAACCCGTCCCGGAGGACGGCATTCCCTTTCTCCTTCCGGTCATGAATCAATGCTGGAAACCGCCAGCTCGCAGCGCAGTTCGCCGAGCTCTCGGCCCAAGAGCCGGAACGACACCAGCCTCCTGCAGGCCCGCTGCGTTCTCCGGCAGCTGTTGACACATGCAGAAACAAAGGCGCGCATCCCAGACCGTAAAGCAGACATGACTTTTTGACAATGTCTATCTTTCTTATCATGTTAAAATTAGTTTTAATCGTGCAATGGACCTGATGACCGAACAGCAGCTCGCCAGACGAGCGCACATCCTGGAGACCGCGAGGCAGTTGATCGCGGAGCGTGGCTATCAGGCCATCAACGTCCGCGACCTCGCAGAACGATGCCGCGTGAGCGTACCCACCCTCTACAACCAGTTCGGCGGCAAGGACGCCCTGCTCGCGGCAGCCATCGAAGACCACTTTTCCAAGGCGCTGGCCACGGCCCGTCTGCCGGACGCCCGGGAGGGACTGCCGCGCCTGCTGGAAATCGTCGACGGTTGTGCACTGCACATCCTCGAGCTCGACGACTACCACCGGCGCCTGCTCGAAGCCTTCGGTTCCCTCGACGCCACCACCAATCTCCAGTTACGCATGGCCCGGCGTCTGCTCGGCGTGATGGCGGTGGATCTCACGGTACTCCAGCGGCAACGGCGGCTGGCGCCCTGGGTGGATGTCAAACTCCTCGCCGGACAGATCAATTCAGCCATCATCAGCAGTGCACTGATCTGGAGTGGCGGGCATTGGCCGGGCAATCATCTGCTGGAGGGCATGCGCTACGGCACCGGCCTCGTGCTTCTCGGCGCGCTGCGGGGCAGCGCAGCCCGCAGCGTCGAGCAACGCGTCATCGAAGCCCAGCAGCAGCTCACCTGTGCGGAAAAAACAGCAACGTCCAGGAAGGACGCCAAATCCAGACCCAAGGAGGCATGACATGGCCAAGCGATTCCCACCCGTTTCTCATCTGACCGGCGGTTTCGCGCCGCTGCGGATGGAGTGCGACGCGCCCGATCTCGAAGTGGACGGGGAGATTCCCCGAGATCTGGCCGGCACCTTCTACCGCAATGGCGCCAATCCGCAGTTCGCGCCGCGAGGCCAGGACCACTGGTTCGCCGGCGATGGGATGATCCATGCGTTCCACATCGACAACGGCCGCGTGGCCTATCGCAACCGCTGGGTGCGCACCGTCAAGTGGAAACTGGAACATGAGGCCGGCGAAGCGCTGTTCGCGCCCTTCGACCCCATGAATTCCGATCCGCGGGTGATGGGCGTCGAGACGGATGGCCTGGCCAACACCAACATCGTCTGGCACGCGGGGCGCCTCATGGCCCTTGAAGAAGCTCACGCTCCTTTCGAACTGGATCCGGACAGCCTCGAATCCATCGGCCCCTGGACCTTCGACGGCAAACTCACCGGCCCGATGACCGCGCACCCGAAGATCGACGCGGAAACCGGTGAGATGCTGTTCTTCGGCTACAACGCCGATGGCCAGATCTCCGAGCACATGTCGTTTCATGTGGTCGATCGCAGCGGCAAGCTGGTGCGCTCAGAGCACTTCCGTGCGCCCTACGCCGCCATGGTCCACGACTTCATGGTCACCCGAGACCACGTCATCTTCCCGATCATGCCTCTGACAGGTTCCATGGAGCGCGCCATGAAAGGCGCACCGGTCTATGCCTGGGAGCCCGAGAAGGGCAACTACATCGGCATCATGCCGCGACGTGGCAGCGTCGATGACATCCGCTGGTTCCGCGGCCATGCGTCCTATGTTTTCCACCCCATGAATGCCCACAGCAATGGCGACACGGTGGTCTGTGACGTCTGCGAGTTCGAACAGGCCCCTCTGTTCCCGCTGCCGGATGGCACACCGGGTGATCCGGCCAAGGCCGTGCCACGGCTCACGCGATGGACGTTCGACTTGGCACGCAACAGCAGCGACTACAGAAGCGAGCGCCTCAACGACATGGCCTGCGAGTTTCCGCGCCTCGATGAACGCCGTACCGGTCTCGACTACCGCTATGGGTTCTTCGCCTGCGACACCCACCCGGCCTTCAAGATTGGTGGTTTCAATGGCATTGGACGCGTCGATCACGCCACCGGCAAGCTCGACGTCTATGACGTCGGGGCCGGCTGCGCGACCAATGAGCCCATCTTCGTCCCGAAATCTGCCGACGCCCCGGAGGGCGTCGGCTATGTGCTGGCCAATGTCTATGACGACAACCGCAAGGCCAGTCATCTGGTGATTCTCGATGCTGAGAATGTCGCGGACGGCCCGCTGGCCACCGCCTACCTGGACCACCGCGTGCCCTTCGGCTTTCACGGCAACTGGAAGCCCGCCGATGCGGAGCAAGCGTCATGAGTTCGGTGAAGGCAAGTGATGCCGATGCATTCTTCAAAGAGGTCGAAGCTGCCAGCAAAAAAGCCATCTGGTGCGCACTGGCCACAGTAGCCGGTCATCAGCCCAGAGTGCGCATGGTGCATCCCACCTGGGATGGTCGGGTGCTGTGGTTTGCCACGGGACCGGAGTCACCCAAGGCCAGGCAGATGGCGGAGAACCCTTCGGTCGACATTCAGTTCCAGGTAGCACCACCGGATTTCATTCACATCATGGTCCGCGGTCGGGCCGAACTGTGCAGCGCACCTGAAGACAAGCAGCGCGCCTGGGAGGTCATCGACTACGACCTCACCGAGTTCGGCTCCACGGGCCCGGATGACCCGAACTTTCTGCCGGTGCGCATCGTGCCGCAGCGGGTGGAGCTCTCTGAGATGTTCGGCTCGGCCAACCGTCGCATCTGGCGCGCCGGCTGAACTCATTCACCAAGGTCCGAAACAACGTCATCAACGGGCCCGGACAGCGGGCCCTTTCGTGGCGACTGACAACCCTTTCCAGGACATGCACGCGTATGCAGACGAAAAAAGCAGTACTGGCTCGACGCCCGCAGGGTGAACCGAAAGTCTCGGACTTCACCATCGTGGAGGCTGACCTCCCGCCCCTGGAAGACGGCCAGGTCCTGATCGAGGTCGAACACCTGTCCATCGATGCCTTCATTCGCACCACCCTCGACGGCCCCCAGGGTCATCACGGCACCATGGACCTCGGAACGCCGGTGACGGCACTCGGCGTGGGCCGGGTACTCGACTCACGCTTCGACGGCCTGCAGCAGGGGGATGCCACCTTCGGCCCCTTCGGCGCCCAGACGCGCACCGTGGTGCCGGGCAACATGCTGCGCAAACTCGATGAATCAGCGGTGCCCGCCCGAGCCTATCTGGGCGCGCTGGGCATGACCACCGGTCTGACGGCCTACGCCGGCATGATCTGCGTTGGCGAAGTCAAGGAAGGCGATACCGTGGTGGTCTCGGCTGCCGCGGGTGCGGTGGGCTGCATCGCCTGCCAGATTGCCAAGATCAAAGGCGCCCGGGTCATCGGCATTGCCGGTGGTCAGGAGAAGTGCGATTTCCTCGTCAACGAGATGGGCTGTGATGCAGCCGTCGACTACAAGGCCGGCCATGTCGCTGAAGCCCTGGCCGCAGCGGCTCCCGACGGGCTCGATCTGTTCTTCGACAACGTCGGCGGCGAGATTCTCGACGCTGCACTGGACAACATGGCCAAGGGGGCGCGCGTGGTGATCTGCGGCGCGATTTCCCAGTACAACGACCTGCAGCATGTTCGCGGCCCCTCCCTGTACCTGAGGATTCCGGAGCGCAACGCGCGCATGCTCGGCTTCACCGTGGACCACTACGCCTCGGAGTTCGCGACAATGGAGTCGGATCTTGCCGGCTGGATTGCCGACGGTAAGCTCTCAATGCCCGAACACATCGTCGAAGGCATCGAGCAGTTTCCCGATGCCATCGTCATGCTCATGAACGGCGGCAACAGGGGCAAGCTCCTCGTCGCACCTTGAGGCCCTGCTCCCGAGCAGAGTCCCGAATCACGCTTGTATCAGTCAGGAGGCGATTACCATGTCGCGACCATTGCCGCCCGTGGAGGACATCCGCGCGCTCGTCGGCCACCGGTTTCCAGGTGGCCACTACACCATTGCCCACTGGGAGAACTTCCTGCTCACCGAGTGCACGGGCAGCGAACCCCTGCCGGGCGACATCGCCCATCCCGTTGCTCTCTTCCACGTGCCCATCCTCGGTGCCGGAACCAGCATCGGCGAGATGTTCGCCCTCGGCCAGGCCGACTCCGATGCCTCCATCGGCATCGAAAGCTACGACTGGGAGTTCTTTCAGCCCCTGCGCGAAGAGCACCCCTACCGCATCGACGCTGAGATCACCGAAGCCGACCGCCGCGAAGAGAACGGGCGGATGTTCGACCGCATCGCGTTCCGCTTCGACCTCGAGGACGCAGACGGCAAACCGGCCGCCCGCACCACCATTACCTGGCACTACAACAGGGGGAAGCGATGAACGTCAAAGTCGGAGACGAGATTCCATCCTGGGACATGCCCAGCGTACTCCCTGAGCGCATGCGCACCATGGCAGCGATCCTGCGCGACCCGAACCCCGTGCACTGGGATCGCCGGGTGGTGGCCAAAATGGGTTTCGGCGAGCACACCATCAACCAGGGTCCGCTGGGCTTGAGCTACATGGTGAACATGCTCCACGACTGGACCGGACCGGAGAGCATCCGTCGCATCCAAATGCGCTTTCCGATGGCCGTCCTCGACGGCGATCACATCGTTGCCCGCGGCCGGGTCACAGCCATTCGGGAAGCGAACGGCGAGCGTCTCGCGGACTGTGACATCTGGCTCGAGCGTGAAGGAACAGAGCCACCGCTTGAAGGCAGCGCTACCGTCAAGCTGCCAGACTGAGATGAGCGTGATCGATGCAGCGCCCTGCATCGATCACGCCCTGCCGCCTCCAACCTGTTCCCACCGAGAGCTGCCGGCAACCGAGGCGGCCATGTACAGTCCCCCTTCAATGCAATGAGGGGAGATGCACATGGCGCATGACTATGACGTGATCGTCGTCGGTTCGGGAGCTGCAGGTCTGGCTGCTGCGCTGGGAGCCAGTGACACTGGTGCCAGCGTGCTGGTGGTAGAGGCGGACAAGCAGGTCGGTGGTTCTTCACGCCTGAGCGGCGGGCACTTCTATGCTGCCGGCACCAGCGTACAGAAGGCAGCCGGTATCGACGGCGACGATGCCGACGCCATGTTCGAGCATTACATGACCTTGAATCAGTGGCTGGTGGAACCCTCCGTGGTGCGCCGCTACTGCGATCTTTCAGCGCCGACCTTCGAGTGGCTCAAGAATCTCGGCGTCGAGTTCCTGCCCGAGAAAGTGTATCGATCAGGCGTCGGCTCGGTTGCCCGCGGACATCCTCCGGAAGGGGGTGGCGAGCGCGTCATCGAAGTGCTGCACGGCCAGCTCGGGCAGCGCTCGGTGGATTTCGTCCTCAACTCCCGTGTCAGCGGACTCGTCACCGACGATGACGACGCCATCTGCGGCATCCGAATCGGCGACGATGTGGCCACCTGCGGCGCTGTCATCATGGCCACTGGCGGCTTCGGGGCCAACAAGGAGCTGCTGCGGCGCTACTATCCAGAAGCGGCCAAGGCGGACAACTGGACCTGGTATATCGGCACGCCCATGGCCCAGGGCGACGGCCTGACCCTGGGCGAAGAGGTCGGTGCAGATCTCGCCGGCTTCAACCGGGGACTGCTGCTGGTCACGCCCGGTTTCGGCCGCGACCTGGAAGTGCTGCTGCCGGGCTGGCTGGTGATGGTGAACGCCCAGGGTCGCAGGTTCGCCAACGAGACGGCCCCCTACACGGTGCTGGGTGGCCTGATCCAGAAGGAAGGCGGCCAGGCCTTCGCCATCTTCGACGAAGCCGCGCGCAGGGACGCCAAGCCCAGCCCCATCTCCCAGGCCAACTGGGTCCACGAACCGCTGGCGGCCAGAGCAGAGGAAGGCCGCATCGCCCGCGCCGACACGCTGGCGGAACTCGCGGGGAAGATCGGCGCCGACCCCGAGGTGCTCGAAGGCACCCTGGCGCGCTACAACGCCGACTGCGAACGGGGCGTGGATTCCGTTTTCTTCAAGGATCCGGCGTCCGGCATGCGCGCGCTCACCACCCCGCCTTTCTACGCCACGGAGCTGCGCCCGGCCATCGTCTGCTGGACGGGAACCGGACTTCGCATCGATGCCGATACGCGCGTGCTGCGCAAGAACGAGCAGCCGGTACCTGGGCTGTTTGCCGCAGGCGAAACCGTCGGCTCCCTGCACGGCGACCGCTACATCGGTGGCGGCGGTTCCTACGGCCCCTGCATCGTCTTCGGCAAGCTGGCCGGTGAGCAGGCAGCGGACTACGTGCGGCATCTCGGCTGACCCCGCCGTCCACGGGCGATGAGGACGCTCCTATCGCCTCGCCGCGTCCATCGAAACGCACGTTCTTTTCGCACCAACAGCAGTTCCGCTGGCCCACAACTGCAGGTACAGTCATGCAACGATAATCAGAAAAGGCACCCTCCGTGTACGACTACCTCATCCGCAACGCCATCATCGTCGACGGGACCGGCGCACCGGCCTACACCGGCTCCATCGCCATCGAAGCCGGCAGGATAGCCGCCGTCGGAGACGTATCCGGCAAGGCCAAGGAAGTCATCCATGCCGACGGTGCCCATGCCACCCCGGGATGGGTGGACGTCCATACCCACTACGACGGTCAGGTGAGCTGGGACGACACCCTCGATCCTTCCTTCAGCCACGGCGTGACGTCCATCGTCATGGGCAACTGCGGCGTCGGATTTGCGCCCTGCCCGCCTGGTGGTGAACGACGCATGATCGAACTCATGGAGGGTGTCGAGGACATCCCGGGCACGGCCCTCTACGAAGGCATCGAGTGGGGGCGCTGGGAAACTTTCCCGGAATACATCGACTACCTCGGCAGCCGTGCCTACACCATGGACGTGGGTACACAGATTCCCCATTCCGCGGTGCGCAACTACGTCATGGGCGACCGCGCGCTGCGCCACGAGGACGCCACGGCCGAAGATCTGGCCGCCATCAGGCGGATCGTCGAAGCCGGCCTGCGCGCCGGCGCGCTGGGTTTCTCGACCTCGCGGACCATCGGCCACCGTTGTGTCTCGGGTGAGCCGATTCCCGGCACCTTCGCCGAGAAGGCCGAACTGCTGGCGATCGCCGAGGCCATGAAGGCGGCCGGCAAAGGGGTCTTTCAGGCCGTGCCGGCCGGCGTGGTAGGCGATATCGCCGGCCCGGAGCACTGGACCACGGAGCAGGAAGTGGAACTGTTCGCCGAACTGGCCCGGGCCAGCGGCCGCCATTGCACTTTCACCCTGGTGCAAAACGGCAATCGACCGGATCAGTGGCGCAACTGCCTGGACATCGTCGAGCGCGCCAACGCCAGCGGGGTGACCATTCGCCCTCAGATCGCCACACGCCCCATCGGACTCGTCAGCAGCCTCGGCTCCTATCACATGTTCCAGCGCCGGGAGACCTATCTCAAACTCGCCGATCTGCCCCTGCCCGCCCGCGCGGCCGAAATGCGCAAGCCAGAGATCAAGGCCGCCATCTTGAGCGATCGCGACATCCGTCCCGATCAGCCCGGCACCATGGCCAACGTCTACAGCCTGCTCGGCATGGCTGCGGCAGCCATGTTTCCCATCGACATCCCCATCGACTACGAACCGGAAGCCTCCACCAACATGGGCGCCAGGGCGGCCGCCGCCGGCCAGGACATTGCGGACTTCATGTACGACTTCCTCACCGCCGGCGAAGGTGAGCAGTTTGCGATTCTGCTGGGATCGAACTTCGTCAACGGCAACTTCGACGTCATGGAGGACATGATCGAGCATCCCGACACCGTCATCGGCCTCTCCGACGCCGGCGCCCACGTCAATCTCATCTTCGATGCCGTCGGCCCCACCTATCAGCTGATTCACTGGGTCCGGGACCGCAGCCGCGGCCGACGCCTTCCCATCGAGCTCATTGTCCGCAAACAGACCGCAAGCAACGCGCAGCTGTTCGGCCTGCAGGATCGGGGCAGCATCGAAGTGGGCAAGCGCGCAGACATCAACGTCTTCGATCTCGACCGTCTGCAGCTCGGCCGGCTCAAAGTCCATAGCGACCTGCCCGCCGGAGGCAGCCGGATCCTGCAGTCCGCCAGCGGCTACCTGAACACCTTCGTGGCCGGCGTCAAAACCCGTGAGAACGACGCCGATACGGGTGCCCGGCCCGGCCGCGTCATCCGGGGCTGAGTGGTTTGCCCGGCCCCGACACCGGCTGGCAACTCTACGTGCTCGATTGCGATGGTCGGCTCTACACCGGCATCAGCACCGACCCCGCCCGTCGACTCGAGGAGCACCGGGCGGGCGGCGCCCGAGGCGCACGCTTCACCCGCGGGTCGCGTCAGGTGGAGCTGCTCTGGCGCGTCCACATCGGTGACCGCGGCTGGGCGCAGCGGGCCGAGCATCGGCTGCGAAAGATGAGGCGCGCGCGGAAACTGGCCATCGTGCAGCGGGCGCCGACCTGGCCGGAACTGCGCGAACTGCTCTTTCCCGGTACCTGAGCCCACCGGGCCCGCTGATCGCGCAATCCGGAAATCCTGCTTTCGCTCCCGGCGGCGCATCCCTATCATCTCCCGTCCCCAAAATGCGGCCCCTGGCAGAACAGCACGGATACGAACTGATGAGCGACTACACCAAGATTCTCCTCGAAGAGCACGAGATGCCGACGCGCTGGTACAACATCGCGCCGGATCTGCCCGAGCCGCTGCCACCGCCGCTGCATCCAGGGACTTTGCAGCCGGCCACCGGCGAGGACTTCGCGGCGCTGTTCCCCAAGGCGCTGATCGAGCAGGAAATGAGCACCGAGCGCTACATCGACATTCCGGAGCCGGTGCTGGACGTGTATCGCCTGTGGCGGCCGAGTCCGCTGTTCCGGGCCCGGCGCCTCGAAAAGCTGCTCGATACGCCAGCGAAGATCTTCTACAAATACGAAGGTGTGAGTCCGGCAGGGTCCCATAAGCCGAACACCGCCGTGCCGCAGGTGTACTACAATGCCCTGGAGGGCATTCGCAAACTCACCACCGAAACCGGTGCGGGTCAGTGGGGCAGCTCACTGGCCTTTGCCTGCGCCCAGTTCGGTCTGGAGTGTGAGATCTGGCAGGTGGCGGCGTCCTACCGCGCCAAGCCCCACCGCCGCACCATGATGGAGATCTGGGGCGGGGTGGTGCATCCGAGCCCGTCGAACCTCACTGAGTTTGGTCGCTCCCTGCTGGCCAAGGACCCCGACCACCCCGGCTCCCTGGGCATCGCGATTTCCGAAGCCGTCAGCGAAGCCGTGGCCGACCCCGGCGTCCGCTATGCCCTCGGCAGCGTGCTCAATCACGTCCTGCTGCACCAGACCATCATCGGCGAGGAAGCGCTGCTGCAGCTCGCCAAAGTGGGCGAAACACCTGATGTCCTGGTGGGATGCACCGGCGGCGGCTCCAACTTCGGCGGCCTCGCCTTCCCCTTTCTGCGGGAGAAGCTCGCCGGCAGGATGAATCCGGTGATCCGCTGCGTGGAGCCGGCGGCCTGCCCGACGCTGACCAAGGGTCAGTACCGCTACGACTTCGGCGATACCGCCGGACTCACGCCGCTGATGAAGATGCACACCCTCGGTCACGACTTCATTCCCGAACCCATCCATGCCGGCGGACTGCGCTATCACGGCATGGCCCCGCTGGTGTCCCACGTCTACCAGCTCGGTCTGGTGGAGGCGATATCCGTGCCCCAAAGGGAATGTTTCGCCAGCGCGCTGCAGTTCGCCCGCACCGAAGGCATCGTACCCGCGCCGGAACCCACCCACGCCATCGCGGCGGCCATACGGGAAGCCCTGGCCTGCAAGGCCAGCGGTGAAGAAAAGGTCATCCTCACCGCACTGTGTGGTCACGGCCATCTCGATCTGGCGGCCTACGACAAGTACCTGAGCGGCGAGATGGTGGATCTGGAGTTTTCGGACGCCGACCTGGCTGAAGCCATGAAGTCGGTGCCGGTCATAGCCTGAACGTTTGTCCTTTGATTCCGGGCAGCGGCCCGCCTTCAGCGATGGCTGAAGGCGGGCGTTGTCGGCACTTGGATTCCTCTGTGAGATCTGGCTGCCCGGGCGCCGAACCCTGCGCCTCGGGCATGGGTTCAGAAGTTGTAGGCTGCCTCCAGGTAGATCTGACGACCACGGTTGAAGTTGACCAGCTGATCATCCCCACTCGGCGGCCGGAAGGGTGCCGGACCACCGCCCGTGATGGTGTGCTTGTCGGTCAGGTTCCTGGCGATCAGGGAGACCCTCCAGTCAGTCGCCATGGACAGCAGCGAGACATTCAGGTCGACCGTCGTGTAGCTGCCCTGCTTCAGGTCACCCAAACGATTGGTCACCGGATCAAAGGTGTTGCGCGTGGAGCCGCCAGCGATGTAGCCGCTCGAATAGAAGATGTTCGGGCTGATCCGCAGCGTCAAGGCATCGGCAATGCCGGTTTCCCAGCTCAATGCAACGTTGCCGGAGAACTTCGGCGCGCTGCCTGAAGTACGACCACGCAGATTCTCGCCTGACTCCGCAATCAGGTCGCCAGTGATCTTCGCATCGAGAAACCCCCAGGCCCCATACAGGCTCAGGCCATCGACCGGCGTCACCCATGCCCAGTCAATGTCCACTCCCTGGGTCCGGACCTCGCCCGCATTGAAGGTGTCGAAAGCGAACACCGCGGGATTGAACAGCTGCACCTGCTGATCTTCGTACTCAATGCGAAAGGCCGTCACATTCAGCATCAGGCTGCGGTCGAGCAGCAGCGAGCGGAAACCCAATTCAAAGCCTTCAGAGGTCTCAGACTCGAAGGTCAATACATCCACCGCAGCCGCTCTGACGGCCGGGTCCGTGCTGACGAGATCCGGAATCACTGTGCCTATCGGCAGCGTGTTGTTGTCGACACCACCGGACTTGAAGCCTGTCTTGAAGGCGCCATACACGGAGATGTTGTCGTTGTGGATGTAGCGCAGCACCACTTCAGGTGACCAGTTGCTGTCGCTGAACTTGATGTCATCCGTCGTGAAGCCGCTGGACACCGAACCGAAGATAATCGGCAGGGCCGAGTGCACATACGGGAACGCGACGATGGTGCTCTTATCTTCATCTGTGTAACGCACGCCGCCTGACAGCTCCCAGCGCTCAGACAGCCTGTATTCACCGCTGACGAAGAACGAAAGGGCCTTGGCATCGATGGGCCGATCGGCGAGCCAGTCGAAGGTGGCACCCGTGACTGCATCAGGCCCGAACGGAGGGCCGAAGGCCCCCAGCAGCGAAGGATTGAAGGCGTTCTGGGACGTCCGATGTCCAATTTCGCGTTTCTCGTAGAAACCGCCCACCTGATAGTTGAACGGCCCGGTGAAGTTGCTCGCCAGCCTCACTTCACTGGTGAACTGCTTGAGCGTGTTTTCGAACGGCGCCACCAAACCTGCGGGGGTTCCATCCGGGAGCTGACCGGTGGAATTGAAAGAATCGTTGTACTCGTTATCCACATCCACGTACCCGAGGAGCACAGTGATGTCGTAGTTCTCGCTGAGGCCGTAGTCGAGCTGCAAGCGGCCAAAGAAAATGTCCGTGTTGTTGTAGGCCTGACTGATATCTCTTTTCCCCTCGCCCGGCGAGCCGGCGGGCACGGTGTTGATGACCGGGTGGCCATCCACACCGACAAAACGACCGTTGCCCAGGTTGCAGTCATGCGTGGGCAGGAAGAGGTCGATGCCGGGAATGCCGCCTCCCGTCAATTCGCCTCCGAGAAGGACCGATGGGTCGGGACCGTCAGCGCCACAGAAAACGTCTTGGCGCCCGTTCAGCGTATCTGAACGCTGCCGGTTGTAGTTGAGCTTCAGGTTGGCATTGAAGTTTTCCGCCGCAGCCCAGTCGAAGGTGACCCGTGAGATCAGATTCGTCATCCCCCGATTGCGATTCTGCGTGGGGACGATGTCATCGACTCTCACGAATTTGTCGATATCCTGGTATTCCGCAGCGAGCCTGAAGCCCAGCTTCTCCGTGAGCGGACCGGAAATGAAGCCGCCAATGCTCCGGCCTTCCTCTTCGAACTCATAGGAGGACTTGCCGCCGAATTGCCAATCCTGCGTCGGCTCAGCGGACCGCAGCGCGAGCACGCCTGCGGAGGCCGCCTTGCCGAAGAACAGCGACTGGGGACCTTTCAGGACGCTCACCTGATCGACGTCGAAGAACGCGCTCTGCAGCAGTCTCTGCGTGCTGACAGAGATGCCGTCGTAGTTGAGAGCCACGGCTGAATCAAAGGCATTGGAAATGCTCGATGATCCCACGCCGCGCAGGTTGATCTGCGCGCCGGCGCCTGAGCCGCCGATGGCCACCGTCAGCGCGGGTACGCGGCTGATCAGGTCGGTGGCCTCGTCGATGCGAAACAGATCGAGGGTATCCCGATCGAGAACCGTCACGGCGACGGGCACTTCCTGCAGGGTTTCTTCGACGTTCCGCGCGGTGACCACGATCTCGTCGATGGCCCGTGCCCTGGCCTCACCAGCGGGCTGCGCCATCGATACACCGGGTATCGCCAGCGCGATCAGCCCGGAACAGACAACTGTGACGTACGGACTCCGTGACGGATTGGATTGCGCACGATTGGCACGACTGGACTGTTGAAAATCCATACTACCCCTCCTAGATACGACTTCTTGGTTTTATGATGCGATCATTTTCTTATGCAACCAATGGAAGCTGATCCGGGCGGGCAAAGTCAAACACTTCTTTCGGCGAGTCAGGCGGCGACCGGGGGACCCTGTCGGACAGCAGGGCAGGCCCACGAATTGCAGTTTGGCCGGGGCGCTGCAATGCAGGAGGGCACTGGGAAGGCGGACGTCTTCAGGTTACCCTCAGCGTTCCAGACATTCATGCCTGCAGGAGCGTACAGATGATCAGCAGTGGACCCTTGGAAGACCGCCTCGCCATCCGCGAACTGGTGGAGTCCTACAACGATGCCGTCATGCGTCACGACGGCGATGCCTGGGGCGCAAACTGGGCCGAGGACGGCAGCTGGACCCTCCCCGGCGGCAGTGCCGTCGAGGGCCGGAAGAATATCCGCGCAGCCTGGGAAGGAGCCATGAGCAACTTCTCCTTCGTCGGCTTTTTCGCCTCCGCCGGCCCCATAGTCGTCGACGGCAACAATGCCACCGGCACCTGGTATCAGCAGGAATTCCTGCACCAGAAGGACGGCGTGAAGCGCAATATCACCGGTCTCTACCAGGACACCTACGTCAAGACTGGCGGCCGCTGGTATTTCAAGGCCCGCGTCTACTCGATCATGAATGCCGAGGAAACCCAGGGCTAACGGCTGAAGTAGGCCTGCAGCCCGTCGCCCCCCGCGGCGTGCTGCAGGCCGAGCATCAGCAGAATTCTGGCCTTCTGCGGTGACAGATCATCCGCAAATATCGCCCCTGCCGCCTCCAGGGTGGCGCCACCTCCTGCATAGCCGTACACCGCTGACACGGCACCGCTGGCCACCCGACTGCTGATCACCACGCCCACACCCGCTTCGATCGCCTCCTCGATGGCTTCGGCCATGGCCGGATTGACGTTGCCCAGACCGAGGGCCGCGACCACGATGCCTCGGGCGCCTGCCTGCACCGCCGCCTCGATGGCGGCACCATCCGCGCCCGGGTACATGGCAACGATGTCTACCCGAGGCAGTTCCCCAGTCACGAGCGGAACGTGCTGGCGCCATTCCGGTCGACGGTAGTAGGCAACAGCATCACTTCGAACTTCGCCCAACGCTCCGGCCCTGCCGGAACCGAATGCGCCCTGGGCCGTGTGCCCTTTACGCACTTCCCGGGCGGCATGGACCGTATCGTCCATCACCAACATGGCTCCCCTGCCGCGTGAGCTGGGATCGACACAGATCCTCGCTGCTGCCAGCAGGTTACGCGGACCATCGAAATCCCGGCTCGCGGCGTCGCGCATGGCGCCTGTCAGCACCACCGGCTTGTCCGAAGTCACGGTGAGATCCAGAAACCAGGCGGTTTCCTCCAGCACATCCGTGCCATGCGTGACGATGACTCCGGCGACGTCGTCCCGGCTGAGCGCATCCGTCACCGCCTCATGCAGTCCGGCCCAGCGAGTCGGATTCATGTGCGGGGACGGCACGTTGTAGAGGCTGCGCACCTCCATGTCGGCCACTGCGGCCAATTCGGGGACCGCCGCCACCAGGGTCTCGCCCGAGTCGGCAGGCACCGGGGCACCGCCGGCTTCTGCCGGCCGCATGGCAATGGTTCCACCGGTGGCAATGAGTTGGCAGACCGGCCGCGCGTCGGCTGTGCTGACGACCGCCGCCAGCATGAGCCATGTTCCCAGTACCGTTCCCACGACCATGGCTCGCATTGCCGCTCCTCCGCTGCGGCGGGCAGTCGCTCCCGCCTTGACCCTGTCCCGTCGTGTCATCACTCTGAATCACTTCAGGCATCGGTTCCAGCCCGGGAGGGCACGATCATGACAGATGCGGCCGCGGCTTCGATCACACGACACGGTGTTCGTATCGAGTGCGTCCGCGGTGACATCGCCCGGCAACCGGACATGGACGCGGTGGTGAATGCCGCCAATGCCCAGTTGATGCCAGGCGGCGGTGTGGCGGGTGCGATCCATCGGGCCGCCGGGCCCGCTCTGGCGGAGGAATGTGCTGCCATGGCCCCGATCCGCCCCGGCGAGGCGGTCATCTCCGGAGCGCACGGACTGCCCAATCGGCATGTCATCCACTGTCTCGGACCGGTCTACGGGACCGACAAGCCCGAGGCCGCACTGCTGGCCGCCTGCTACCGGAACGCCCTCGATCTGGCCGAGGCCCATGGCCTGCGCTCAGTGGCCTTTCCCGCGCTGTCCACCGGCATCTTCGGCTACCCCATGGCCGATGCGGCACGGGTGGCCTTCAGCACGCTGCTGGCGCGAGCGCAGAATCTGCAATCCGTCAGGCACATCCGTTTCGTCCTGTTCGATCCGTCAGACCTTGAACTTCACGCACGGACGCTCAACGACATCGCAGGTGAGGATGACTCCACATGAACGATGACCTCGAAAGCGCCCGCAAGGGTTGGCAGCATCGCGGGCAGCAACGGCCACCCTTCGCTCAGGCACCCGGACCGGGGCAGGAGTCGGTCTGGGACTACCCGCGCCCGCCGGCCATCGTGCCCGATGCCCGGGAAGTGATGGTGCGGGCTCATGGCGTCGAGATCGCCCGCACGCGCAACGCGATTCGGATTCTGGAGACCGCCAGTCCGCCGACCTTCTATCTGCCGCCCGAAGACGTCAACACGTCGCACCTGTTGCGCATCGCGGGCAGCACATTCTGCGAATGGAAAGGTGCGGCCTCCTACTTCGACGTGGTCGCCGCCAACGAACGTGTGCCGGGCGCAGCCTGGGCCTACTTCGAACCGTTCCCGGAGTCCGCTGCCATACGGGGCTGCTATGCCTTCTACCCCGGCAAGGTCGAGTGCTTCGTCGCTGGCGAAAGGGTCCGCGCCCAGGCCGGCGGCTTCTACGGCGGCTGGATCACCGACGAGGTGATCGGACCGTTCAAGGGTGAGCCGGGTACGGGCGGCTGGTAGGTCGAGTTGGCCCCTCGGAATGCAGAGTTCAGGTTCATTGACCTCATCCGCCAGCTCGACGCTCTGAAGTCGTGGAGCAGGAAAGTGCCGGGCTGTGCCCATTGGCTCCATCGAACACGAGACTCGTCTGGTGCGAGCCCCAGCAGGCGGATCGCCTCTCCGCGCCGATGCCATGGCAGTGCTGGCGGAGCGCTTTCTCGCTGCATCGCCAAGCGGCCATGACAGGCTCAATACCGCCGTTCGCTACCTGACTGCGGTGCACGCTCCCGCGGAAGCGGAAGTTCTGCCCCGCTCGGATTCAGAAACCCCTGGATCCGGTTCACTGGCAGCGCAGGACGCGGTGGGGATCCGCCGTGAGCGGCAGGAGTGCGCCCTGTGAGCGGTCCTGACTGTTCTGGTGCCCGGGGCGGGACTCGAACCCGCACGCCTTTCGACTGGGGATTTTAAGTCCCCGCTCAGGCTACTTCAGGTTACTTCAGATCACCAACCGATTCCCCCTAACCCTTTGTCATCAGGCAGGTTTAGAGTAACCTACAGAAACGGCGGGTACCAGTGAAAAACGCAAGGTTTTGGTACCCCAGTGGTACCCCGGGACGCTGGGGACATTTCTGGAGGTGACGAAGTGCCGAATCTGAGGATGACTGAGAAGGCCGTCGAGCGGCTGAATCCGCCGAAGTCTGGCCGAGTCGAATATCACGATACCGTCGTGTCCGGTCTGAGCCTTCGAGTCACGGACAAGGGCCGAAAGAGCTGGAGTCTCCTGTATCGCCTTCCCGGCGACCCACGGAAGCGACGCCTGACCCTGGGCGTCTACCCCGCCGTCGCACTGACCGGCAAGGAGGGCGCCCGGGAGCGGGCCAAGGATGCCCTGGGCAAGCTGGCGGGAGGTGGCGACCCGGCTGCCGACAAGGCCCGCCAACGCAAAGACCCGCATCTGGTCGAATCCGTCATTGACGACTTCGAGAAGCGTCACCTCTCCACGTTGAAGGACGGCGGAAAGGCCAAGCGCATCCTAAAGGCCGATGTGATTCCGGCATGGGGCCGGCGACGCATCAGCGACATCACCCGACGCGACGTGCTCGATCTGATCGAGGAAAAGGCGCAGACCGCACCAGTGGGCGCCAACCGTCTGCTGGCATGGGTGCGGCGGCTGTTCTCCTGGGCAGTCAATCGCGGTTTGCTGGAGCACAACCCGGCCAGCCGCATCCCGAAGCCATCCAGGGAGGCTGCCCGGGAACGGGTGCTGACCGATGCCGAGATTCTGACGGTCTGGCAATCGTGCGAGGCCGAGGGATACCCCTACGGGCTGTTCGTGCAGTTCTGTCTGCTGACCGGGCAGCGCCGCGGCGAGGTCCAGCAGATGAAGTGGGCCGACCTGAGCAATGGTGTCTGGACGCTGCCGACGACGAAGGCCGGCCGCGCGCATGAGGTGCCCCTTCCCAAGCAGGCGAAGGCCATCCTCGATCGCTGCCCGAAGATGGGCGAGTTCGTGTTCACCAAGCGCGTGAAGGCCCCTATCGGCGTTTCATCGACCTGGAAGGCCCGCATTGCTCCCGAGGTGCCCGGGTGGACCCTGCACGACCTGAGACGCACAGCAGCGAGCGGTATGGCCCGCCTGGGTGTACAGCCCCATGTGATCGCTAGAGTGCTCAATCACGCCGAGACGGGCATCACCGGCCGCGTGTATGTGCGTCATGGATGGCTGGACGAGAAGCGCGCCGCCCTGGATCTGTGGGCCAAGAAAGTCGCAGCCATTGTGGAGAAGAAATCAGGACCGGCTGAAGTGGTGCCGATGGAAGCGGCGCGGTGAAGGTGCCCGACGACATCGCCGACCTGCTCGATGGGCATGAACTCGAAGCGCGCCTGGAGCACCTACGCGCGGCGGCGGAAAGCGGCCACCACACTAGCGTCGCCGCCACGATCCGCGAGCTAATCATCGCACCCATCAGTGAATGGGATGATCGTCACAGCAGCAGCACGACCGAAGCAATGCTCTCGCTGGACCTTGAAGCCCGCTGGCTTGCCAGCAAGCTCGATGAAGGGCCGGTAGTCGAATCCCGCTGGCGGGCGCTGGAGCGATGCTGGCGCGAGCTGGTCGCGTCCGTCGAGCGCGATGCCCTGAACGTGATGACGTACACGCAAAGTGAACGACGCCGCGTCGGCACTGAGGCCAGGCAGCGACGCGACGATGGCGAAGTGAACTCAGCGCGCGACAATCACATTTCCGCGACCTACCTGGAGCAGATCGAGGGCGACCCAAGCAAGACGCCAGGTGCCGTTCGCGCCCTGGCCAAACAGCATGGCCTATCAGAAAAAAGGATTCGCGAAATCCTGAAGCAGATTGGCGTTTTTCGCCCCGCAAGGAAGCCCAGAGCCCGTTAGGGAAGTCCAAGGTACCTTAGGCTTCCCTAAGGCCAGTGCCGGCTATTTCAGACCCCGCAAAACGTCCCTACCGTGAAGTCACCACAAGCAACGTCGGTGACTCACAATGTCAAAGAGGTATATACGGGTGGCAGGCGCCGCCCAGCTCCTCGACTGCCACCCCAAGCACGTGTGGCGCCTGATCCGTAACGATCCCAAATTCCCGCGCCCGATCAAGCTGGCGCCGCGTCACGTCGTCATCGACGAGGACGAGCTTCACGAGTATGTGGCGGCGAAGCGGGAGGCTGCTGCATGAACGAAAGCGCCCGCACGATGGCGGGCGCTGGTGGTGCTGGTCGTCCTGGGCAGGGACTCACACAGCATAGCACCGGACGCCCCATAGACGAAGTGCTTGCCCGATTGGATGGCGTCATCCAACGCGGCGACGAGTACCGCGCCTTTTCCCCTTTCCAGCAGCGTCGGCGTACTCGAACGCTTGCCATCAGCGAGCGCGAGGACGGCGCCGTATTGCTGCATGACTTCGGCGGCGCCGACACGTCCGCCATCCTGGCCGCGGTAGGGCTCGAGATCCGCGACCTGTACCCACCGAAGCCTTCCGCATCTTCACCGATCCGGCACGAACGCTGGCGCCCACGGATCAGCCCGAGGGAAGCCTTCGAGCTGGCGAGCGTAGAAGCGTGGACCGTCCTGATGTTCGGTCGCCGAGTAGTCGATGGGCATGAAGTCAGCGCAGACGACTACGCCAGGGCGCGCGAAGCCGTGGCCCGCCTCGAACGCCTGCGTACGGAGGTCGAGCGATGAACGACTACAAGGCCACCGTCGAGAAATTGATGGCCGTGCCCGAGCAGCCACAGGGATGGCCGGCGCCTCTCGACCTTCAGGAGCTGGCGCAGCGGGAACCAGAACCACCGGCAATGCTGATCGACGACTGGCTGCCGGCCGGTTACGCGACACTGTTGGCCGGGCATGGCGGCAGCGGCAAGTCTGCCCTGGCGCTGCAACTCGCCGCTTGTATGGCCGCTGGCAGGCCCTGGTGCGGCCTGGACGTGAAGCAGGCCCGAGTGCTCTACCTGAGCTTCGAGGACCGCGAGAGCGTCCTGCACTGGCGTCTACAGCGCATCTGCCGCCACCTCGATCTGGACATGGCTTCACTGCCGGATCTGCTGCTGCTCGATCTGGTGGGCGAACCCGCCGCGCTCTGGATGCGTGAGGAGTTACCGGCAGGGTATCGCCACCTGCGCCGCGCCTTCGAGGATCACCGACCGGATGTTGTGATAGTCGATGGCATCGCCGACACCTTCGCAGGAAACGAGAACAGCCGCGCCGACGTGAAAGCCTACGTCGCTGCACTGCTGGCGCTGATCGACCCGGACAAGGGCGCGATCCTGCTGGTGGGCCACGTCGCCAAGCCGACCGCATCCGCTGGAGTCGGCGAGGGTTACTCAGGTTCAACGGGCTGGCACAACAGCGTTCGGGCTCGCTGGTATCTGTACCCGGAAGCATCGAAGGACGACGAAGGCAACGCCAACCGCACCGGCGACCTGCTGCTCGAACTCCAGAAATCGAACCTAGGCCGCACAGAGCAGGCCATCCGCATTCGCTGGGACGACGACGCACAGACCTTCACCGGAACGCCCGAGGGTGGCGCGTCTCACTTCGAGCGCAGAGAGCGTGACGAGGGCGAGCGCCAAGGCATTCTCGATGCCCTCCGCGAAGTCACCGAGGCGGGCGACTACTGCCCAGCCGCAATGCAGGGTCCGAGGACTGCGCACCATGTCTTGTCGGCATGTTCATCTTTCCCTGAAAGCCTGCGCGGCAAGCGTGAATCGCGCCGATTTCGACGCCATCTCGAACATCTGCGTCGCATTCGCGCCATCAAGGAAGGAAGTATTCGACGCAAGAACCGCACTTACGCTGCAACCATCGAGCTAGAAGCCACGGATGGCGAGGCTTGCACGAATGCTCACTATTCGAGTTCAGAGAATGCGTGCGATAGCGGTGCAGTGCACGAGTGCACGAATGCACCCTATTCGGCAGGGGGTATTAGGGGGTGTGCGCACACACACCCGGCATGCTCGAAGTGCCAGGGTGAGGGCTGTTCCTGGTGCGATGTCGCGGAGGACTTCCCCGCATGAGCAGCGACCATGCCGACCGCCTCGAACGCATCCGCAGCCTGTTGCCGGACACCTGGCGCCTGGGTGCCGAACTGGAGCAACCCGACCCGCCTGCTCAGGACGATGAGGACGATGACGACGCGGTAGAGATGCGCGGCACGGGGGGTACATGGCGTCTGGAAAAGTCGCGGAGGCCTCTCGCGAAAACCGGCGGCTAACCCTTTCCTTTGCCAAAGCCGAATTGATGTCCATGAAGCGGAGCGATAGCGATGACGAGCGAGCAACGCCTGGCGCACTCGAAGCGCCGACTAGAGAAGCAACTGCGCCAACAGGGCGCGACGAATCACCAGGCCGAGGTCGCGGTAGCGGCCCTGAGCCCGGCCCAGATTCACAAGCTGACCCACCGCCCGCTGTGGCGCCGACTGCTGGAGGCATTGCGCGATGACTGAGACCAGATCCGAACTGCCGGCGATCACCCTGCCGACCGAACCTATCAGCGACACCTGGCGCGACACGGTAGAGCTGCTGATCGAGCGAGCGCACACGGTCGAGGCATGGGCCGAGGAAACGAAGCAGCGCGCCCAGATCGCGGTGAAGGGCCATGAGGACGTGATCATCTTGCTCGACAACGTGCTGGCGCAGGGGAACTACCGCGAAGCCCGCCGGCAGGTTGCCGAGGCCGCTGCGCAGATCCGCGCCCAGCGTTCGCACGTCACGCACTGATGTTGCAGACAGTGGTGAGTGGGCGTACAGTTCATGCATCGAAACCGCAACCCGGTTTCTGCTCTGCCAGCGTGATGCTGGTATCAGACCGGCGAGCGGCGCCACCGCAGAGCCAGAGTGATTCTGGTCCGCGGGTACAGCCCGAGCGATTCCGGCCGGCAGCGATGACATGCAACACCCAACCCCAGGCCCCTGCCTGCGGGAATGTCATGGCCCGGCGATCCTTCCATCTCGATCCCTGGCCGATCACGAATCAGCGGCCTGCGCTTGTGCGTGGCCAGGAGAAACGAACATGACGGACCAACTCATTGCCACGCTCGACCGCGAGCTGGCCAAACTGAAGGCCCACCTGGGCGACAAGTACGACGCGAAGATGTCCGGTCTCGAGGAAATGCTGCGCGACCTTCAACAGCGTGGCGCTGGCGGCTTCTCGCCTTCGATGACGAGGCCGCAGATGAAATCGCTGGGCGAGGCCGCCATTGAAGCGGATCAGATTCAGGATCTGCTTGCCGGCAACACCCGCAACGCGAAGGTGACCCTGAAGGGTATCAACCTGAAGGGCGTCTCCGGCGACGTGGGCAGCCCGCCCGCTCCCGGCGGCACCATGTCACCGGCGACCCGCATGCCTGGCATCATCCCTGGCGCACAGCGGCAACTCCGGTTGCGCGAACTGCTCCAGACCGTGCCGATCGACAGCAATCAGTTCGCGGCGCTGGTCGAGGACATGGTGACGAGTGGCGCGGCGAGCCAGGCCAGCGAAGGCGCCGAGAAGGGCAGCACGTCGTTCGACTTCCGCCTCGATACGCTGCCCGTGCGGACCATTGCGCACACGGTCGCGGCATCCGATCAGGTGCTCGCCGATCAGCCGGCCCTGCGGTCGTTCCTCGATGCGCGCATGAGCCATTTCCTCTTGCGCGAGGAAGAACGCCAGATCCTGAGCGAAGGCACTGGCGCGGACCTGCGTGGCTTCCGTCACGCCCAAGGCCACACGGCGTTCACGCCTGCAACCGGCGATCAGGCTCTGGACTCGATCCGTCGAGCGAAGGGTGCCATCGAGGGCGCCGACTACATGCCTAACGCGGTTGTTCTCAACTCGGCCGACTGGACTGCCATCGAGCTGCTGAAGGATACCTATGGCCGGTATCTGCTCGGCGCTGCGAACTTCGTGAACGAGGGCATGACCCGGCGCGTCTGGGATCTCGACGTGATCGTCAGCAACACCCTTCCGGCCGGCAAGCTGCTGGTGGCCGACTTCATGGCCGCTGCCACCTACGGCCTGCGCTCTGACGTGACCGTCGATATCGGCTGGGTGAACGATCAGTTCAAGAAGAACGAGATCACCATCCGGGCCGAGATGCGCTCCTCGCTCATCATCCACACGCCGGCCGCGGTTCGCTTCGGCGATCTGGATCTCTGATCGAGCATGGCGCGGTAGCCCCTCAGCTACCCGCCCTGTTGCCTGGCGCTTGCGCTGGGCACCCGGCCCGCCTCTCGGTTGATCTCGGCGATGCGGGCCACCGGGGCCGACCTGGCTTATGGCTGGGCTGGGCCGGCCCCACCTTTCCACCGGAGGCAAGCATGGCAACGAGAGGACGCCGACCCAAGAGCCCGAACCTGCATCTGGTCGAGGGCACCCACCGGACGAGCCGACACGGATCACCAGACGATGCCGCCGCGGCACCCACCGGCCTGAAGCGACCCACCGTGCTGAAGGGTGAAGCGCGCAAAGCCTGGGATTTCTGGATTGCCCCCGCCTACTGGCTCGACACCTTCCACGAACCGGCCGCCATTGCATTCTGTTTTCTGTGGGCCGAGTTCCGGCGCAGTCAGGACAACTTCAGCGCCTCGAAGCACTCTCAGCTACGCGCCTACCAGCAGGAGTTAGGTCTGTCCGATCACCGCCGTCGTCAAGCGCCGCAGAAGCCCACCGATCCGGCCGATGGCTACTTCTGACCGAGGCCGAACCCATGCCGCCGCCCACACGCACCCTGACCGTTCGACTGCACAACTCATCTGGTCAGCCGCTGCCCGGCTTGGCCGTCACGGTTCGCCAAGTGGACGAGCGCGGCCGACCCGCTGCTGATTACACTGAGGATGTGACGCTCCTGGCGATACCTACGACTCTCACGACTGACGAGCAGGGGCACGCAGTCTTCTCGCTGGTGCCGTCCGCCGCCAAGACGTTCAACCGAGGCTATGCGTTCGAGGCGATGTTCCCGGACGGCCGCATAGTGCCGCTGGGGCCGATCCAGATGCCGGACGAGGACACGTTCTTGAGCACGGCTATGGGTGCGGTCTGAGCATCCACGGGCCGCGCAACCGGACACCGCCGGAAAGCCGTCTCAGAGCGTTTCTGAGCCGTTCTGGCTGAACCTGTACCGACCCACAGGCTGGGTATGCGATCAGGGCGCCTGCGTGCTAGGAACTAGACGGCGGGCCGCTTCGGCAACGCGTCTCTCGTCATCGTCGATTGGCTGCCGATCCTCGCCATGGGTGAATCCATTGTCGCGCAGCCAGCCCTCTACAGCGTTCGAGATTCGGCCGCGCAGCTCAGTCAGCATGCTGTCGGCTTCTTCTTCGGCAGAGCGGGCTTCGTCATCGGCCCCCATCGGGGAACCATGCTCTGCCCACCATGCCTCAGCGAGCGGGCGCACCGCTTCCTCAACGTCCTGCATCGCATCGTTACGTAACGCTCTATCCCGTAGCCGCTGCCGGTGCCGCTTCTGCCGTTCCGCGTTAGTCAATGCCATGATGGTCTCCGTTACGTAACGGGAGTGAATGGGAGTGCGTTACGTAACGATAGCCTAAAGGAATCCGTTACGTAACGATAGGCCCGGCGCCTCTCACACGGAGCAGCGCCAGGGAGGGAGTCAGGACCAGTACGGCAGCCCGTTGGCGATCTGAAGCATGGCGTCATGCTCAGGATGCCCGTCGCCGATGCGCTCACCGGCAGGATCGAGGATCACCGTAGGGATGTAGCTGGTCGGGCCATTGGCGCGCCTGACCGCCCGCCGGAACCTGTCGTCTGCCCTGACTGCGGCTTCGAGGGTCCGGTGCCGGCTGATGGCCTGATCGTTGAAGGTGTCCATGACGACGTACAGGCTCATGCGGCACCCCCTGCCCGCCGCCGGGTCTGCTCATTCACCTGGGCGACGGCATCCCGCAGACCCTCATCCACCTGATCGAGCAAGTAGGCAAGGCCAAGTTCCGCCCCCTGGATCCACGCATCCGCTGACTGCTCGCGATCCGTGAGCGACTGCGATGCGAACGCCAGCATGGCCCGGCAGCGGTTCAGAGTTCCTTCGGCATCATCCACCACCAGCGCATTGCCGGCCGCGGGTGGCGCACTGGTGGCGAGCTGCACCACCGCGGCTGCCGGCTGCGACTCACCGCTGTCCGGTTCAACGTCGGGATAGGCGAGATCGTCGGGATAGGCGAACTCATCCAGCATCAGCATGACGGCCGTGATGGCGTCGAGCCCCTTCCTGCTCAGTTCCTCAGTCTGGAACACGAAGCCGATCTCGTCCTCGCTCTGAACCTCCAGGGCCATGTACAGGCGGTCCCGCAGGGCCTTGCCGATCTGCGGGACGCTCATGCTGGCGGTCTCCTGCTCGATCTCCTGCAAGCGCTCCAGGGCCTTCCTGCGCCATCCCTGCGGATTCTCGGGAGTGCTGGCGCTGTCGTCGTCCTGGGTGCCCTGCTGTTCATCGAGCAACCGCCGCAGTTCCGCCTCGCGTTCGGCGACCCGGGCCTGAAGGCGGTCAGGTAACTCGCCGCTGCCGACACCCTCGCTCACCGCGATCTGCTGGGCGTACTGAAGCTGTCCGCAGGCAAATGCGACTTCGACTGTGAGCTGGTGAGGTGCCACGCCGAGCTGGCGGGCGATTGCTTCGACTTCTGACCGGCGGTCTGCCGGCGTGGTGGTGTTGATGTCGTTTTTCATCTTGGCTTCCCCAAATAGCAGAAATGGAAGCCTGATGACCTTTCGGCCGCTGGTACCCCACATGGTACCCAGCGCAGTTTTGGAAGGGATGGCTGGCCAGATGAAACGACGTAACCCATTGATTTAGAAGTGGTGCCCGGGGCGGGACTCGAACCCGCACGCCTTTCGACCGGGAATTTTAAGTCCCCTGCGTCTACCAATTTCGCCACCCGGGCTTCGACGGGGCGCAG
>JAFIFL010000322.1 GCA_020832055.1 Gammaproteobacteria bacterium | reverse complement strand
AGCGATTGGGCCGATCTCGAGGCGCTTTTGCCGGAGCGGACGGTATTGCCTTCATTGGATGCCCTCCAGATCGGCGCATCGCCCTGTGGGCGATAGCGCTCTCCCACAAGGCGAATCGCTCGAATCAGGCGTCACCCCCATTGTGGGAAGGCCCTAATCGCAAAGCGATTGGGCCGATCTCGAGGCGCTTTTGCCGAAGGTGAAGGCGTTGCCTTCGTTGGAGGTCATGCAGATTGGCGCATGCAGCCATCCTGAACCTATGGTTATCGCCCATCGGTCTTTGATGTCAGGCGCCAGCAGAGGATAATGCGGCGCCAGATCAAGGCTTTGCGGGCGTGTCAGTCTCCTGATAGACTGCCCGCGTTTACATGCAGGCGTGACTTTTAGTGCCTGCCCAGGCGCCCGGCAGCAGTCGGTCGCACCCTCGAAACCTATGGTTTAAGGCGTCCATGACAGCTACGGCGAAGAAAAGGATTGAGCTCGACCGGGTCGTGATCCGTTTCGTGGGTGATTCCGGCGACGGCATGCAGCTCACCGGCTCCCAGTTCACCTACACCTCCGCGATGCTCGGCAACGACATTGCCACGCTGCCGGACTTTCCGGCGGAAATCCGGGCGCCTCAGGGAACCATGGAGGGGGTGTCCGGATTCCAGGTCCAGATCGGTGCCGTCGATATCCACACCCCGGGTGACGAGGCCGATGTGCTGGTGGCCATGAACCCGGCAGCCCTGCGCGCCAACCTCAAATGGCTGCGCCAGGGGGGGCACCTGATCGTCGACATGGACGACTTCGAGGGCAAGAACCTCAAGCGTGCCGGATACGATCAGGATCCTCTCGACGACGGCAGCCTCGACGGGTATAGCCTGACGCGCGCGCCCATCACCTCGCTCACCAAGGAGGCCCTGAAAGGCGTCGATCTGAGCACGAAGGGCATCGTGCGCTGCAAGAACATGTTTGCCTTAGGGATCGTCTACTGGCTGTTCAACCGGGATCCGGAGCGCACGCTCAACTTCATCGCGGAAAAATTCCGCAAGGATCCTGCCCTGATCGAGGCCAACACCAAGGCGCTGCAGGCGGGATATTTCTATGCCGAGACGGTCGAGGCGCTGCCGTCTTCCTACGAGATTGCACCGGCGCTCATCGCTCCCGGTACCTATCGCCACATCGCCGGCAACCAAGCCATTGCCTGGGGTCTGATGGCCGCGGCCGAGCGTCTTGGCAGTGACCTGTTTTTCGGCTCCTACCCGATCACGCCAGCGTCCGACATCCTGCACGAGCTGACCCGGCATCGGGGCATGGGCGTGCTGGCGTTCCAGGCCGAGGACGAGATCGCTGCGGTGTGCTCAGCCATTGGTGCCGCCTTTGCCGGCCAGTTGGCGGTCACGGCATCTTCCGGCCCCGGGATTGCCTTGAAGGGCGAGGGCATGGGGCTGGCAGTGATGGCGGAATTGCCGCTGGTCATCGTCGACGTGCAGCGCGCAGGCCCCTCCACGGGGCTGCCCACCAAGACGGAGCAGGCGGATCTGAACATCGCCCTGCATGGCCGCAACGGTGAAAGCCCGGCCATCGTGCTGGCCGCCCGCAGCCCGGCCCAGTGCTTCGAGGCGGCCTACATGGCTGCCAAGCTCGCCATCGAGCACATGACACCGGTCATTCTGTTGTCCGATGGCTATCTGGCCAACGGCACGGAGCCCTGGCGCATCCCGAACGTCGATGCCATGCCGGACATCAAGCGCCAGGCGCCCCCGGCTGACGTGGCGGCGCCGTTTCAGCCTTATCTGCGTGATCCTGCTACCCTGTCACGCTACTGGGCGGTACCCGGCACACCCGGTCTCGAGCACCGCATCGGCGGCCTGGAGAAGGCAGACGTCGGCGGCGATATTTCCTATGACCCCATGAACCATCAGAAGATGGTGGATCTGCGAGCCGAGAAGGTGGCCCGTGTGGCGGACCACATTCCGGCCCAGGGCGTGCGCTGCGAACAGTCAGGCAAGGTGCTGGTGGTAGGCTGGGGTGGGACCTATGGTTCCCTGCTCACTGCGGTCACCGAACTCGAGGCGGCGGGTGAGAGCGTGGGATTGGCCCATTTCGAGTATCTGAATCCGCTGCCGGCCAACACCGAGGACGTACTCAGTCGGTTCGAGCACGTCCTGGTGTGCGAACTCAACAGCGGGCAGTTCGCCCGCTATCTCAAGAGCCTGTTCCCCGAGCACCGCTACCATCAGCTCAACAAGGTTCAGGGTCTGCCGTTCCGCGTGAACGAGGTGAAGGACAAGATCATGGAGTTGTGCCATGGGTGAGCAGGCCGTCAAAGTCAGTGAAGTGAAACTGACCAAGGATGATTTCGCCAGCGATCAGACGGTGCGCTGGTGCCCGGGATGTGGCGACTACGCCATCCTCTCGGCCATGCAGAAGGCATTGCCCGAGATGGGCATCGCCAAGGAGGATCTGGTCTTCATTTCCGGCATTGGCTGTGCGGCGCGCTTCCCGTACTACCTGTCCACTTATGGCTTCCACACCATTCACGGTCGTGGACCGGCCATTGCCACTGGCGTGAAGCTGGCCAACCCGGCGCTGTCGGTGTGGGAAATCCAGGGCGACGGCGATGCGCTGGCCATTGGTGGCAATCATTTCATCCATGCCCTGCGCAGGAACGTGGACATCAACATCCTGCTGTTCAACAACGAGATCTATGGCCTCACCAAGGGTCAGTACTCGCCGACGTCCCAGCAGGGGCTGATCACCACCTCGACGCCACTGGGTTCCATCGAGCGGCCCTTCAGTGCTGGCGAAGTGGCACTCGGTGCCCAGGCGACGTTTTTCGCTCGGACCATCGACACCAATCCCAAGCTGATGAGTTCGATCTTCATCGAAGCTGAGCAGCACCGCGGCACCTCGCTGGTGGAAGTGCTGCAGAACTGCATCATCTACAACGACAAGACCCATGGACTGATCACGGGCAAGGAGAACCGGGACGACTTCCAGCTCCATCTGGAGCACGGCAAGCCCATGCTGTTCGGTGCCGGCAACAGCAAGGGCCTGCGTCTGAATGGTTTGAAGCTGGAGATCGTGACGCTGGGCGAGAACGGCATCACTGAGGATGACATCCTCGTTCACGATGCCTATGAACCTGATCCCACGCTGCACCAGATGCTGGTGCGCATGCGTCCGCCTGAGTTCCCCATGGCGCTGGGCGTGATCCGCGCCGTCAAGGCGCGGACCTATGATGAGGGCCTCGCGGCTCAGCTGGCGGAAGGCCAGTCGAAGGCGAAGATCAAGTCGGTGAAGGAACTGCTGTTCAGCGGTGAGACCTGGGAAGTGAGCTGAGCGCCAGCCTGCGCTGAGCGTCATGCCGATCGGCGCTGCCATCGCTGAACGTCATGCGGATCGGCGCATTTCGCTGCGCGAAATAGCGCTCTCCCACAGTGGGCGGATCGCCCGAAGCTGGCGTTGCGCCACTTGTGGGAAGGCCCTAATCGCGCAGCGATTGGGCCGATCTCGAGGCGCTGTGCCG
>JAFIFL010000023.1 GCA_020832055.1 Gammaproteobacteria bacterium | reverse complement strand
CGGCACAGCGTCTTCAGATCGGCCCAATCGCTGTGCGATTAGGGCCTTCCCACAGGGCTGCGGCGATTCAGGCGGCCAGGGAGCGGATCTTCTGCACCATGGAGCGCAGGCCGTTACCGCGGGTGGGGGAGATGTGCTTGAGCAGGTCGAGGCGCTCGAAGTAGGCCTCCATGTCGAAGGCGCGAATGGCCTCCGGGGTCTGATTGTTCAGCGCGGAGAGCACGATGCCGGCCAGCCCGCGGACGATCAGCGCATCGGAGTCCACCACGAACTGCAGGCGGCCCGTGTCGGGATCCAAGCGGTGGTCTATCCAGACCTGGCTCTGGCAACCGTGGATGAAGCGGTCTTCGGTCTTCAGTTCGTCGGGCAAACCCGGCAGTTCCTTGCCGAGATCGATGATGTAGCGGTAGCGGTCTTCCCAGTCGTCGAAGAAGCCCAGGCTTTCCTCGATCTCGTCCGCATCGATGCTGCGCCCGAAGGGCACGGCGCCGAACTCGACCTCGGCGACGGTCATCCGTAGACCCCGAGTTCGAGCTGCGCTTCCTCAGACATCATTTCCCGCCCCCAGGGCGGATCGAAGACCAGTTCCACCTGCACCTCTTCGACGTTGGGGACCTTGGCGACCCGGTACTTGACGTCATCGAGCAGCACCGGGCCCATGCCGCAGCCTGGAGACGTCAGCGTCATGTCGATGGCCACGGTGTGACCCTCGATG
Organism: Gammaproteobacteria bacterium; assembly: GCA_020832055.1. GTDB lineage: Bacteria > Pseudomonadota > Gammaproteobacteria > Pseudomonadales > Azotimanducaceae > SLTB01. The sequence goes on along the minus strand of JAFIFL010000023.1, from coordinate 26,872 downwards.
CGGCAGTCATAGATGAGGCCGAGATCCACCACGTTCACCGGGATCTCCGGGTCGTAGACCGTCCGCAGGGCTTCCCAGACGTTGGCTTCGTCCACCCCGTCGCCGTCCGCCTCACCGAAGTCGAAGGTCAGGGGTTCGAGGCCTAAGGCATCGGCGTCGGTACCGTCGATCCGCGCTAAGTTGCCGTTGACGTTGACCGTATAGGTGCCGCCGAGGTCCTGGGTGAGGGTGACGAAGGTGTCCTTGGTGATGGTGATGCGGGTGCCGGCAGGCACCAGCCGCGCCGGGCAGTCGCGCTGCATCACCAGCATTCTGCGTTCCATGGGCACTCCTTCAGACGGCGAAGCTCTCGCCGCAGCCGCATTCCACGGCCGCGTTGGGGTTGCGGAACTTCAGCACCGAGTTCAGGCCCTCCTTTACCAGATCTATCTCCGTACCGCGGACCAGAGGCAGGGCCTCCTGGCTGACGAATACGCTGAGGTCGTCGGCGACGGCGAACTCCTGATCATCCGCCTCAGGCTCGATGACGTAGTCCACCTGATACATGAAGCCGGAGCAGCCGCTGTTCTTGACGCCCAGGCGTACCGCCTGCGCGCCGGCCTTGGCCAGCTGCCGCTGGGCGTGCGCCACGGCGGCCGACGACATGCGGACACCGGTTTCGGTGGCATTGCCAGGGTTGAAAGTTTCGACACTCATGCTGCGTTCTCCTCATCCGACATGCACCCGGAGTAGCGGGTGCGTCAGAGAAAGCTGCGAACCTTGTCCAGGCCTTCGATGAAACGGTCCACCTCATCGAAGGTGTTGTAGAGCGAAAATGATGCCCGCACCGTACCGGGGATACCGAAGCGCTCCATCAGCGGCATGGTGCAGTGATGGCCCGTTCGGACGGCAATGCCCTGCTGATCGAGCAGCATGCCCACATCGGTGGGGTGACTGCCAGCAAGCAGGAATGAGGCCACCGCCACCCGGCCCGGCGCCACGCCGATGCGGGTGATGTCATTCATGGCGGCCAGGGCGGTATCGACGCGTTCGAGCAGGGCCTGCTCGTGACGTGCAGCCGCTTCTCTGTCGATGCCGCCGAGCCAGTTGATGGCGGCACCGAGACCGATGACACCCGCTATATGGGGGGTGCCGGCCTCGAATTTCCAAGGCAGACCGGTGTAGGTGGTGCCCTTGCTGAAGCTGACCCGCTCGATCATCTCACCACCACCCTGCCAGGGCGGCATGGCATCAAGCAGGGCTTCGCGGCCATAGAGCACGCCCACGCCAGTGGGTCCGAACAGTTTGTGGCCAGAGAAGACGTAGAAGTCCGCATCGAGTTCGCGGACGTCCACCGGGAAATGGTTCACCGCCTGGGCACCGTCGATGAGCACCACGGCGCCGGCCGCATGGGCCCGCTTCACCACCTCCGCCACCGGATTGACCGTACCTAAGGTATTCGACACCTGGGTCATGGCCACCAGCCGCGTGCGCTCGCTCAGCAGCGCGGTCCAGGCCGTAAGGTCCAGCTCACCGCTGTCTAGCACCGGCGCCACGCGGATCACGGCTCCGGTGGCCGCCGCCACCATCTGCCAGGGCACAATGTTGGCGTGGTGCTCCATCTCCGTGAGGAGGATTTCGTCGCCCGCACCGAGGTTGCTCCGGCCCCAGGCGTTGGCCACCAGATTGATGCCCTCGGTGGTGCCGCGGGTGAAGATGACTTCTTCCCGCTTCACGCCGCCCTTCACTCCACCCTTCCCGCCAACCAGGAAGTTCGCCACGTCCATGCGGGCCTGCTCGAAGGCCTCGGTGGCGCGATCCGCCAGCGCGTGGGCGCCCCGGTGCACGTTGGAGTGATCGTTGCGGTAGTAGTGGGCAATGGCTTCGACCACGGCCTCGGGCTTCTGGGTGGAGGCGGCATTGTCCAGATAGACCAGGGGCTTGCCCGCCACGGCCTGATCGAGGATCGGGAACTCGCGACGGATGGCCAGCGCATCGAAGGCCGCAATATTGCTGACGGCGCGCGCACTCATGCTGCCGCTCCCGGCGCCATGCCATGTGCCATGAAGGCCGCCTCCAGGGCCGGGCGCACCGCATCCCGCACCGTCTCCAGGGGGAAGGCATCGACGACCCCGGCCAGGAACGCGAAGCTCAGCATCAGTCTTGCTGCGTCCTCTGTCACACCGCGACTGCGCAGGTAGAACAGGCTCTTCTCGTCGAGCCGGCCAATGGTGGCGCCGTGGGCGCACTTGACGTCGTCGGCGTAGATTTCGAGTTCCGGCTTGGCGTCGATCTCGGCGTCATGGGACAACAGCAGGTTGCGGCTGGACAATTCCGCGGAAGTCTTCTGGGCATTCGGATGAATGTGAATGCGGCCGTTGAGCACAGTCTTGGAGCGCTCACCAGCCAGGGCCCGGAACACCTGGTTCGAAGTGCAGTGGGGTGCCTCGTGTTCCAGGCACATCTGGGTGTCGAGATGGTTGCGGTCGCGGGTGAGCGTCGCTCCGCCCACCGTCACTTCCGCGCCGGGCTCCGTGCAGTGAATGCGGATCTCGTTGCGCCGGAAGATCGACCCGAGCAGCGCCTGCTGCAGGTCGTAACGGCCATCCCGGGCCACGGCCACGTCCAGGGCCGTGAGGGAGCGGGCGGCACCTGCTTCGAGCTGCAGGCGCATGTGGGCCAAATGGGCCGCCGCGCCGATGCGCACTTCGATCACCGCATTGGTGAAGACCTGCGCCTGCCCGAGGTGACGCTCCACCAGGGACAGACTGCTGCCTGCCTCCAGGACCACCAGGACCCGCGGGTGGGCGCCGTGGGGCGCGGCATTTAGGCTCTGGGCCAGCAGCAGTTCGAGTTCGCCACCCTGGACGTTCTTGGCAACGTGGATCAGCACGCCGTCCTCGGCCAGGGCGCCGTTCAAGGCCACGAAGGGGCGCCCGTCCAGGTAGGCCAGACTGCCGAGTTCACGGGACAGCACTTCGGCGCCAGCACCTTCGGCCGCGCTGAAACGGGTGATGGTGATGCCTGCCGGCATCTCCGGCAGCTGCCGTGGCCAGCCGTCCACCACGAGAATGCGCGGCGCCTCGAAACCCGCAAAGGCCGGCACTTCGGGCAATGGGGCGTCTTCCCGGGGCCGGTCGAGCAGACCTTGCTCCAGCAGCGGTCCGATCCGGCTGTATTTCCAGGATTCGGTCTTCGCTCCGGGCAGCGGCGTCGTCGCAAAGGCTTCCGTTCCGCGCTGACGCAGGGTCGCCAGCGCCGGCGCGCTCGGTGCCGTCAGCGCCGCGGTCTGCTCACGCGCCCGGCGGGCGAAGTCCTCGATGCGATCTTCGAGTTTCACAGCCATGCCATCTCTGCCGCCGTCAGGCAGCAGCCTCCTCGAGCCAGCCGTAACCTTTCCTCTCCAGTTCCAGCGCCAGCTCCTTGCCGCCGGAGCGGACGATGCGGCCACCTGACAGCACGTGCACCTTGTCCGGGACGATGTGGTCGAGCAGGCGCTGATAGTGGGTGATCATGACGATGGCGCGCTCCGGCGAACGCAGCGTGTTGACGCCATCGGCCACTATCTGCAGGGCATCGATGTCGAGGCCGGAGTCGGTCTCGTCGAGCAATGCGAGCTTCGGCTGCAGCAGCAGCATCTGCAGCAGTTCGTTGCGCTTTTTCTCGCCGCCGGAGAAGCCCTCGTTGACGCCGCGCTTCAAGAAATCCGTATCGAAGCGCAGCTGCTTGGAGGTGGCCCGGGCCAGCTTCATGAAATCCACCGCCGAAGTGGCTTCCTCGCCGCGGTAGGCGCGATGGGCATCAACCGAGGCGCGCAGGAACTCGAGATTCGTGACGCCGGGAATCTCCACCGGGTACTGAAACGCCAGGAACAGGCCCCGCCACGCGCGCTCCTCCGGCTCGAGGCCAGCGAGATCCTCGCCGAGAAACTCGATGCTGCCCTCGGTGATTTCATAGCCTTCGCGGCCGGCCATCACGGCGGCCAGGGTGCTCTTGCCGGAGCCGTTGGGGCCCATGATGGCGTGCACCTCACCGGCGGCCACTTCGAGATCGAGCCCTTTGAGGATGGCCTCGCCTTCGGCGGCCACGTGGAGATTACGAATCTTCAGCATCACGTCTTGCTCCTGGTCCTGCTTCTGAACGCACGCCTGGGCGTCGTCATTGAATGCTTCAGGGCGTCAGCCCACCGCGCCTTCGAGACTGATCTCGAGCAGCTTGCCGGCCTCCACCGCGAACTCCATGGGCAGCTCGCGGAAGACTTCCTTGCAGAAGCCGTTGACGATCATGGACACCGCCTTCTCCGGATCGAGGCCCCGCTGGCGACAGAGGAAGAGCTGATCGTCGCTGACCTTCGACGTGGTGGCTTCGTGCTCCACCGTGGCGTTGGGGTTGCGGCTCTCGATGTAGGGGAAGGTGTGAGCCCCGCACTGATCGCCGATGAGCAGCGAGTCGCACTGGGTGAAGTTGCGCGCGCCGTCGGCGGTGGGCGCGATGCGCACCAGACCCCGGTAGCTGTTCTCGGCCTTCACCGCAGAAATGCCCTTGGAGATGATGGTGGACTTGGTGTTCTTGCCCAAGTGGATCATCTTGGTGCCAGTGTCCGCCTGCTGGCGACCGCGGGCCAAGGCCACCGAGTAGAACTCACCCACCGAATCGTCGCCGCGCAGGATCACGCTGGGATACTTCCAGGTGATGGCGGAGCCGGTCTCCACCTGGGTCCAGGAAATGTGCGAGCGCTCACCGGCACACAGCCCGCGCTTGGTGACGAAGTTGTAGATGCCACCCTTGCCTTCGCTGTCGCCGGGATACCAGTTCTGCACGGTGGAGTACTTGATCTTGGCATCCTTGTGGGCGACGAGTTCCACCACGGCGGCGTGGAGCTGGTTCTCGTCCCGCTGGGGCGCGGTGCAGCCTTCGAGGTAGGACACGTGGCTGCCCTCCTCGGCGATGATGATGGTGCGCTCGAACTGGCCGGTGTTCTGGGCGTTGATGCGGAAATAGGTGGACAGCTCCATGGGGCAGCGCACGCCCTTGGGGATGTAGACGAAGGAGCCGTCGCTGAACACCGCCGAATTCAGGGCCGCGAAGTAGTTGTCCCGGTAGGGCACCACGCTGCCGATGTACTGACGGACCAGCTCCGGGTGCTCCTGCAGCGCCTCGGAGATGGAACAGAAGATGACGCCCGCCTCGGCCAGCTTGGACTTGAACGTGGTGGCCACCGAGACGCTGTCGAAGACCGCGTCCACCGCCACCCCGGCCAGCATCTGCTGCTCGTGCAGGGGAATGCCGAGTTTCTCGTAGGTGCGCAGCAATTCCGGGTCCACCTCGTCGAGACTCTTCGGGCCATCCGCCTGACTGCGGGGGGCCGAAAAGTAAGAGATGCTGTTGAAGTCGATCTTCGGGTAGTGAACGTGGGCCCAGTTCGGGTGATCCATGGTCAGCCAGTGCCGATAGGCTTCAAGGCGCCACTCAGTCATCCACTCGGGCTCGTTCTTCTTGGCCGAAATGAAGCGCACCACATCCTCGTCGAGGCCAGGCGGCAGGGTGTCGGATTCGATGTCCGTGACCCAGCCCGCCTCGTACTCACGTGCGAGGTGACGATCGATGGCTTCGTCGCCCTTCGGGCTTGTGCGGCTCGCCGTTTCACTCATGCAGCTGCTCCAGTGGCGTATTTCCAGCAGATGCGAAGGGTAACGGAAACGCGGCTCGCATTCAATACTCATGCGGTATACTATTATCCGGAACAGGACTGGCAGAAGGGTCGACACCATGCTCAAGGTCGGACGTCTGGCCGACTACGGCGTACTCATCCTCCACCACCTTGGCCGGATGCGTCCCGTACGCTTGTCCATGGAGTCCCTTTCCGAAGTCACCCATCTGCCCCTGCCGACGGTACGCAAGGTGATGAAATTCCTGGTGGACGCGGAACTCGTGGTCTCCAAGCGCGGCCCCAACGGCGGCTATCAGCTCGCCCGGCCACCGGAGAAGGTCAATCTGGCCGAGGCCATCGCCGCCGTGGAAGGCACCCTGGCCCTGACCGAGTGCTGCGATGCGGCCGGAACCTGCGAGATCCACGACCGCTGCGACCTGGCCAGCCGCTGGCCCGGCGTGAACGCCATCGTCATGCGTGTCCTCGAACGCACCTCCTTAGCCGACCTCGACCGCTTCGGCCGCCACGAGACCCACATTCCGCCACCGCTGCGGGAGCTGATGGGCGCCCCGCCCGGCGGCCTGGGCCGATCCTGACGCCCGCTCGCTGCTACCCACAAAACCTCCCCGGCCGGACCCTCCAAAATCGTCGACATCCACGACCATGTCTGGATGTCCAGAATTCAGGGTGGGGGGAGCGTCCTGAGCCATGCCTCGCTGTTCCTGACTTTGTCCCTGGCTGGCGCCGGCCTGCGATTCACGGTGGCTTCCCCATCGCTTCAGGGGTCATCATGGCTCGCATCACAACAGGCGCGGACCGTCGCGCTGACAGCTTCGGGAGCATGGAATGAATCTGGGCAAGGTGGTTTTCGGCTTTTTCGTGCTGCTGGCACTGACGCTGAACTTCGGCTTTTTCATCGGCGACATCGACAACCCTGACCATCACAACGTCTACGAGTTGTTCGCCGCGCTGGTCGTCGGCTTGATCGCCACCGTCATGAAACTCGGGGAGCGATCGCAGATCGGTGCCGTGCTGCTGGCTTCGAGTCTGGTGGTGGACCTGCACCTGATCGCCGCGGCCGTCATCTGGGTGGTGGCGGTGCACGTGACGGAGGTGGGCCTGACGCCGGCCGTCATGGCCAGCATCGTCTCACTGTCGGGCGGCGCCCTGCTGGCCAATCTGCTCTCCGTCGTGCTGCTGACCATGGAGACTTCGAGCATCAACCGGTAGCCGCGCCGGACCACAGCCATAGGTCACTGCCATGAACGCCGTGCTGTTCCTGTTCTTCCAGCGCATGCGGCTGCCACTGATCACCCTGATCACGGCCTACGCCGTCGCGACCGTCGGCTTCACGCTCATTCCCGGCGTCGACGACCAGGGCGAGCCCTGGCGCATGTCGGTGTTCGAAGCCTTCTACGTGGTGAGTTACACCGGCAGTACCATCGGTTTTGGCGAGGTGCCCTATGAGTTCTCACAGGCACAGCGCCTCTGGACCATCGCCAGCATCTATCTCACCGTCTTCGCGTGGCTGTTCGGGATCGGTTCGATCATCGCGCTGCTGCAGGACCCCACCTGCCGGCAGGTCATCGAGCGCGCCCGCCTGCAGCGCGGCGTCCGGCGCATCAACGAGCCGTTCTACATCGTCTGCGGTTATGGCGATGCCGGTGCGCTGCTGACCGGCACCCTGAGCAGTCGTCACCAGCGGGTGGTGGTCATCGATTCGGACCGCCAGCGCATCGATCGTCTGACGGTCGAAGACCTCGGCGCCAGCGTGCCGGCGTTCTGCATGGACGCCAGGGAGCCCGCCCATCTCATCGAAGCCGGTCTGCGCAGCCGCTGGTGCGCCGGGGTCCTGGCCGTCACCGGCAGCGATCAGACCAATCTCAAGATCGCCATCACCAGCAAGCTGCTGAATCACAAAGCCGCGGTCTACGCCCGCGCCGACAGGCGCGCCACCGCCGACAACATGCGCTCCTTCGGCACCGATCACGTCCTCGAACCCGGCGTCGAGTTCTGCCGCCGCCTGCGGTTGGCGCTGACGGCAGCGGACGCCTTCAGGCTCCACCACTGGCTGTCCTCCGGGCCTCACGCCTCGCTGCCCGGAACGCAGATGCCGCCCCGGGGACGCTGGATCCTCTGCGGCTACAACCCCCTCGGTCAGGCCCTGCATCAGACTCTGGAGAGCCTCGGCGTCGACGTCACGGTCATCGACAGCGGTACCGAGAAGGAGAACAACCTGCTGCCGCCCGGCAGCGTCCTCGGCCGCGGGACCGAGGCGCCCACCCTGGAGGAGGCTGGTATCCGCAGCGCCGCGGCCATCCTGGCCCTGACCCGCGACGACGCCGACAACCTTTCCATTCTGGTGACGGCCCGCGAGCTGAACCCCAAGCTGTTTCTGGCCGCCCGCGAGAACACCGGCGCCAATCACCTGCTCTACGAGGCCGCTGAACTGGATTTCATCGGACGGCCGAGTCTGGTGGTGGCGGGCTCCATCCTGTCGCAGATCAGCTCACCGCTGTTCCAGACCTTCATCGATCTGATCGAGGCGGAGGAAAACGAGGTCAGCGCCCGCCTGCTGCAGCGCCTCGGTCATACGACCGATGAGGGACCGCCTCAGGTCCGCACCGTCCGCATCAGCCACCGGCGCTCACCTGCGGTCTCCCGCGCGCTCGACCATGGCGAGACCGTGCTGCTCGAAGCGCTGTGCCGGGACCCCCGTCACCGTCAGGCACTGCTGCCGGTGGTGCCCCTGCTGCTGCAGCGAGGGGACGAGAGCTGGCTCTGCCCCGAACCCGACACGGCGCTGGAATCCGGTGACCGGATCCTGTTCGCCGGACCACCTTCGGCGGGACCGCAGCTCGACAAACTGCTGTTCATGGATCGGGCCCTGCGCTACGTGCGCACCGGCGAGGATCATCCGGAAGGTTGGCTGTGGCGACGGTATCGCGATCACCAGAACAGCAGCCGGTCCAGGGTCCAGTAGGCGCCCATGGTGGCGATCAGCAGGGATCCGGGTATCACGACCCTGACAGGATAGCTCGGTCGCGATCGGGCCCAGCCCAGCGCCCCGGCCGCCAGCAGCAGCACCGCCAGCTGCCCGAGTTCGACCCCCACGTTGAAGCCCAGCAGCGCCGGCAAAAACTCCCCGCGATCGAGTTCCAGATCGAGCAGTGCGCCGGCGAAGCCCATGCCATGCAGCAGGCCGAAGCCGAACACGATCCAGAACCGCCGCGAGGTATCCAGCGTCACGACCCCGGCACGCATCCTGCGCGCCGCCAGCACGTTCTCGACGCCGACCCAGGCGATGGACAGACCGATGAGGCTCTCCACCCAGCGCGCCGGGAGGTCGACCCAGCCGTAGAGCGCCAGTCCCAGAGTCAGGGAATGCGCCAGCGTGAAACCGGTGACCTGAATCAGCAGTGGCCGCCACTTCGAACCGTAGAGAAACAGCGCCAGGACGAAGACCAGGTGGTCGGGGCCAAAGGGGAGGATGTGCAGGAAGCCCTGCAAGATGTAGTGGCCGATGACGGCGAAGAAGGGGTCAGCGACGGCCGCACTGGGGATTCCGGAGACCGGGTCGGCCACAGGCGGCGCCAGCGCCAGCGGCTGGCTGCTCTCGCCATGGTCCTGCCAGCGGGTACGGCCAAAGCCGTCGGCCAACCGCCTGGCCGTGAGCACCACCGGATAGCGGACCGGCAGTTCTTCCACGACCCGGAGCTGGAAGTGCTCGGGATCACCTGGAATCAGGCCATGGAAACGGAACAGGGTCAGCTTGCGGGTCCAGTAGTCGGCGAAACCTTCAAGGTCCAGATCGGGAAAGGTCAGCGATTCGAATTCGACCGCCGCCGCTTCGCCATCGAACTCAAAGCGGAAACCCGCCGCCAGCGCCTCGATCAGGGCCTCCCGTGCCGGATCCAGCTCGCCCGCGGCCTGCGCCATGCGGTAGTAGGCCTCCGCCGATCCCAGCAGCGAGGTGAGGTCCGTACGCAGTTCCGCCCGCCAACTGCCGTCCGGGGCGAGTTCCACCGTGAGCCGGGTGTAGTCCAGCGGATGGGCCGAAACCGCCGAGACCCACAGCAGCGCGAGCAGGCCTGCCAGCAGGCGCCTCATGAACGGACCGCAGCAAGCATCGCGCTGACGGTCACCACGCCACAGGATGCGTTGCTCCGGTCACCACATTGACGAAGCCGGCCGGGTTGCCCTCGTACGGCGCCACCATCACCCACTGCCAGGGTGAGCAGGTGAGGAAGGCGAAGATCATGCGCCGAGGCCAGCCCTGATCCTCACCGAACCACTGAAGGGCATCGGCGGCGGCATAAAGCCGGTCGATCTCGTCGGCCACTTCCCGTGCCGGACGCTGACTCATGAGACCGCCGATCTCGTAGCGCACCGTGGCCACCACTTCATGGTCGTGCACCAGCACGCAGCCACCCTGCATGGCCGCCACCTCGTTGACCACCATGGCCATGGCCTCATCGCTGCTGCCGATGACCCAGATGTTGTGCAGGTCATGGGCCACCGAGCAGCCGGCGGCGGAGTTCGGCGTCTTCGGTCCCACGTCGCGCCAGAACATGCGGCTCACCGCACCCGTGCCGTGATAACGATCCACCAGCGCCACCTTAGTGATCTCCGCTTCGGGGTCGCGCTGCACCAGACCGTTGCGCACCGGCATGGTGGTGGTCATGAAGTCGTCCTCGAAGTAGAACGGCTCCAGCAAGGCGACCGTGGCCGTGTCCGCGTCCGTTTCGACGCGGATGGCAAAGTCGTCGGCGGTCAGCAGGCGACCGACGTTGATGGTATTGGTGGCCCAGACGGGATAACGAATCCGGACCCGCGGCCCCACGTACTGGCCACCGACACCGACGAGCTGCCCGCTGGAATACACCCGATCGATGGTCACCGTGGCGGGATCTTCCAGCAGCACCACGTCGGCATAGCGCCCCGGCGCAATGGAGCCCACCTGATCCTCGATGTGCCAGTGGCGGGCCGGGTAGTAGCTGCCCATGGCGTAGGCGGCTTCCAGCGGCGCGCCGGCGCGCAGCGCCACCCGGATGTTGTAGTCCATGGTGCCCTGGGACAGTGACGCCGAGGCGTCCCGGTCGTCCGTGGTGACCGAGATGTTCGACCAGTCCTTCAGGCCCTGTTCGATGAAATAGGGAATGGCCGCAACGATGGTGGCCGGGCGCAGCTGCAGGAAGATGCCGCGCTGCATCTTGTCCCAGGCTTCCTTGCCGGTGGCCGTCTCGTGATCGCTGGACAGTCCGGCTGCGGCCATGGCGTTGATCTCGGGCAGCTCCCGCAACCCCGAGCCATGACCCTCGATCACCGCCCGTGCATCCCGGGTGGCCTGCATGGTTTCCCACAGGCGCTGGTAGCCGGGACTCTCCGGATTCCAAACCGCAGGCCAGTCCATGACTTCGTCGAGACCGATGACGCGGCGATCACTCTCGATGATCCGCCGCACCTCCTCGTAACCGTAGTAGCCGCCGCCGGACTCATAAGCCGTGGGCGGCGTCGCGGAACCCAGCGCCGGATAGATCTTCAGCGGACTGCCGGCATTCCAGGCCTTGAGCCAGAACTCGGCATTGTGCTCGCTGTTGACGTTGGCGAACTCGTGGGAGCCCTCGGCGATCCAGGTGGTGCCCTGGGGCAGCACCATCTCGGCCTCGAATTCCGGAGTCAGATGAGAACTTTCGATGTGCTTGTGGGCTTCGCCGAAGCCCGGCACCGCAAACCGCCCCGAGGCGTCCACGGTTTCGGCCACTTCGCCGCTCCACTCGCCCCGCGGCCCCACCCAGGCGATGCGCTCGCCGGCGATGACGATGTCGTAGTCCTCCATCCAGCTCAGGGTGAAGACGTTGAGTACGGTGGCGCCGCTGATGACCAGATCCGCCGGCGCCTTGCCCAGGGCCACCAGGGTCAGGTTCTGCCGGGCGCGGGTTTCCTCATCGAACTCGAAGGGCGCATCCGGCGCCATGAGCGGGACTTTCCCCGGCACTTTCTCCGCCACGGGCCGAGCCCCGGCAGCTTGTTCGGTGTCGGAGGTCGCGGCCGGTGCCGCCGGCTCGTCGCACCCTGCAAGGAGGGTCAACAGCAGCAACCACCCCCCCCACCCTGCCAACCGGTTCCTCGTACCCCTTCCCATCGCCCGCCACTCCGCAGCCATCCGAATGCCGCTGCTTTGCAATTAGCGCACCAGACCTGGAACACGAACTTCCGCCCAATACGCACCACAGTGAAGCAAGGCTGCCGACAGACCCCGGCCTGACCTATCGGGAAGGCTGGGCCATCACCCATCACATCCACACGCCGGACGAAATGAGACGCCGGGATCTGGCCCTCGGCAACTATTTCAGCCACGGTCAGGCGGGCCTCGAAATGCGCTTCGGCAGGGCTCCCGCTGGCTTTGCCTATGTGGCCAAACCGTGGCCAAACCGGTGGGCAAGGGCCTGCAGTACGATGCCGCCCTGCGCCGCAACAATGTCTGGACCCAGGAGAAACAGGTGCGCCCGAGAAAGACCATCCAGCGCCTGATCATTGGCGTGCACCATGAGCGACCGAACTGGAGCGCCCACCTGAACCTGTGGCTGGGCACCGACTCCGTCGATCCCGCCACGGTGGTGCAACGCCTGGATAAGGCTGGATAGCGCTGCTTGAGATGCGACGGGCAAGGTCCTCGATGGCTTGATAGGCTTGCATGATGTCCAACTCCTGAAGCAATCTCCGAAGTATGCCGGAGCAGGCTCTTCATGCGCTTGCGCGGAACCGGACCCACCGCAGGCCACGGGCCTCGATGGACGGGCCGCGCTGATAACCTGGCGGTAAGAGCGTGACAGCCTGGGAATGGAGCCTCGATGCCTGAAAGCGCCCCTCGCGATACCGTCCTGAAAGTCGAAGATCTGCAGACGACCTTTCATACCCGGATCGGTCCAGTGCGTGCGGTGAACGGCGTCAGCTACAGCATCGGCAAGGGCGAGACCCTCGGCGTCGTCGGTGAATCCGGCTGCGGCAAGTCGGTCACGGCCTTTTCCCTGATGCGCCTGATCGAACCGCCGGGCGAGGTCTCCGGCGGTGCCGTCTGGCTCGGCGACGAAAACATCCTCGAAGTATCCGAGGAGCGCATGCGGGAACTGCGCGGCTCGCGCATGGCCATCATCTTCCAGGAGCCCATGACGGCGTTCAATCCGGTGCTGACCATCGGCTACCAGATGGACGAGCAGATCACCCGCCATCTCGGCGTCTCGCGCCAGGAATCCCGGGAACGGGCCATCGAGATGCTGTCCCTGGTGGGCATTCCGGCACCCACGGAGCGCTACGGCAGCTATCCCCACCAGCTCTCCGGCGGCATGCGCCAGCGCGCCATGATCGCCATGGCCCTGTCCTGCGACCCTGAGTTCCTGATTGCCGACGAGCCCACGACGGCGCTGGACGTGACCATTCAGGGCCAGATCCTGGAGTTGATTCAGAGCCTTCAGGAACGGCTGTCCATGGCGGTGCAGTTCATCACCCACGATCTCGGCGTCATCTCCGAGATCTCCGACCGGGTGCTGGTCATGTACGGGGGGCGCACCTGTGAGGTGGCGCCCACGGACGTCCTGATGAGCACACCGCAGCATCCCTACACCTCGGCGCTGATCCAGTCGATTCCCAAGTTCGGCCAGCGCGTGGCACGCCTGCCCGCCATCGAGGGCACCGTACCGTCACTCTACGAACTGCCCGCAGGCTGCCCCTTCCAGAATCGCTGCCCGAACGTGGGCCGACGCTGCCGCGAAGTCCATCCACCGCTGACCGAAGTGGCCCGCGGCCATCAGGTCGCCTGTTTCTATCCGGTGGGCCCATGACTGCACCCATTCTCGAAGTCGACGGTCTGCGCAAGCACTTCCCCATCCGCAAGGGGCTGCTGCTGCGGGAAGTGGGTCAGGTGAAGGCCGTGGACGGCGTCAGCTTTGCCGTGCAACCGGGGGAGACCCTCGGCCTGGTGGGCGAGTCCGGCTGCGGCAAGTCCACCCTCGGTCGCACCCTGGTACGGCTCTACGAGCCCACTGCCGGCAGCATCCGCTACCGCGGCGAGGACTTCCTGGCAGTGTCCGGGGAACGACTGCGCACCATGCGTCGCAGCCTGCAGATGATCTTTCAGGACCCCTTCGCCTCCCTCGATCCGCGCATGACCATTGCCCGCATCCTGGCCGAGCCGTTCAAGGTCCACGACATCTGCTCGCCGAGGGAATGCCAGGAACGGGCGGCCGCCCTGCTCGAGACCGTGGGACTGAAAGCCGCTCACCTGAATCGTTATCCCCATGAATTTTCGGGCGGACAGCGCCAGCGGATTTCCATCGCCCGGGCCATCGCCCTGAACCCGGACCTGGTGATCGCCGATGAGCCGGTGAGCGCGCTGGACGTCTCCATTCAGGCCCAGATCCTCAACCTGATGAAGGACCTGCAGCAGGAATTCGCGCTCACCTACATCTTCATCTCCCACGACCTGTCGGTGATCGATCACTTCTGCGACCGGATTGCGGTGATGTACCTCGGCAAGATCATCGAGATGGCCCCGCGGGAAGAACTGTTCGGCAATCCCAAGCACCCGTATACCCAGGCCCTGATCGACGCCATTCCGAAAGTCGGCCAGGGCAAGCGGCGCATGAAGCAGGCGCTGACCGGCGAGGTGCCGAGCCCCATCAATCCGCCCTCGGGCTGTCATTTTCATCCCCGCTGTCCGCAACGCTTCGACGGCTGTGACCGCGGCTTTCCCGCCCTGCGCGAGGAGCGACGGGACCACTTCGTCGCCTGCAAGCTCTACAGCGACGCCGTGGACGACGACGTGATCTTCAGGAGCACGGGCACATGAGCACCCGGGCGCTGCTGTTCGTCGCCCTGATCGTTCTGGTGATCGGCGCGCTGGCCTACGTGCGCCCGCAGCTCATGCGACCGGGCGAACTGCCCACCAATGCCGAGCTGAAGATCGGCATTACCCAGGAGTTCGAAAATCTCAATCCCATCGTCATGTCCATGGTCGCCACCACCTACGTCTACCGCATGGTGGGACGCTCCCTGATCCAGCTCGACGAGCACAGCCGCTGGCTGCCGCAGCTGGCCACGGAGATTCCGACCCTGGAGAACGGGCTCGCCCGCCGGGTCAGCGACGGCGAGCGGGAGTGGATCGAGGCACAATGGAAGATCCATCCGCAGGCGAGCTGGGGCGACGGCGAACCGTTGACCTGCCGCGATTTCCGCTTCTCCTGGGAAGTGGGACTGAGCCCCAACGTGGGGGTTCCGAACATCGAGATCTACCGGCAGATCGCCGACATCCGCATCGACCCGGACGACCCGAAACGCTGCACGTTCGAGTACCGGGAAGCGCGCTGGAACTTCAATCGCCATCACCTGTTCTATCCCTTGCCCGAGCATCTCGAGCGTGAGGTGTTCGAGCGTTACGCGGACCAGCCCGAGGGCTACGAGCAACACTCGAACTACACCCGTGATCCCACCAACCCCGGGCTCTACAGCGGACCTTACCGGATCGTGAACCTCGGTCTCGGCTCCCACATCATTCTCGAACGCAATCCGCACTTTCACGGTGACCGCGCCAACATCGATCGCATCGTCATCATGCTCATTCCCAACACCGGCACGCTGGAGGCCAACCTGCGCGCCGGCAGCATCGACATGGTCTCCCAGCTCGGTATGACCTTCGATCAGTCGCTGGCCTTCGCCAACCGGGTTGAGGCCCAGGAGCTGCCATTCAAGGTGAACTTCCAGCCCGGGCTCACCTACGAGCACCTCGACCTCAATCTCGACAATCCCTTCCTGCAGGACATCCGGGTGCGCCGGGCGCTGGTCTATGCCATCGACCGCCAGGGGCTCGTCGACGCCCTGTTCGACGGCCTGCAGCCGGCCGCGTTCCACAACCTCGCGCCGACGGACCCCTGGTACACGGAGGATCCGGAGCGCATCGTCATCTACCGGCATTCGCGCCGGCAGGCCAACCGCCTGCTCGACGAGGCCGGCTGGGTCTGGCGGGACGACGGCTACCGCTACAACGCCGACGGGGAACGGCTGCGGCTGCGGCTCATGACCACCGCAGGCAACAAGGTGCGGGAACTGGTGCAGATCTATCTGCAGGACCAGTGGCGCGGCATCGGGGTCGATGTGCGCATCCAGAACGATCCCGGGCGGGTCTTCTTCGGGCAGACCATGCGCCGGCGGGAGTACGGCGGCGTCGCCATGTACGCCTGGTCCTCATCGCCGGAAAACAATCCACGCTCCATGGTCAGCAGCGACGCCATCCCGAGTGCGGACAACGGCTGGTCGGGACAGAATTACCCGGGCTGGTCCAATGCCCGGGTCGACGAACTGGTGGATGAGCTCGACCGCGCCTTCGACGAACAGCAGCGGCTCGACCTGATCCACGAAATCCTCTGGCACTACACCAGCGAGGTGCCGGTGATCCCCCTGTACTACCGCTCGGAAACCTCGGTCACACCGATCAATCTCACCGGCTATCGCATTCCCGGCCATCAGATCTCGGCGGCGAACCATGTGGAGCGCTGGCGGCTGCTGGATGAGGCCGAGCTGGCAGCCGTCCGCAATGGGAGCGACGCGCCGTGACCGCCTACATCCTGCGCCGCCTGCTGCAGACCGTGGTGGTCATCCTGCTGCTGTCCTACTTCTGCTACCTGCTGATGACGCTGATGCCGGGGGATCCGGTGGACGAGATGATCATGGCCAACCCCGAGATCACCTCCGCCGACATCGACCGGCTGCGGGCGCTGCACGGCCTCGATCAGCCCGTGTGGGTGCGCTACTGGAACTGGGCGAGCAGCATCGCCAGCGGCGATCTCGGCTACTCGCGGACCTATCGGGTGCCGGTGACGGACATTCTCGGCCCGCGGCTGCTGAACACCTTCATTCTGGCGGGTGCAGCCCTGCTGGTGGCCCTGATCGTGGCCATACCGCTCGGGGTCTGGGCGGCGCTGCGCAAGAACTCCACCGCCGACTACGTCATCAACCTTTTCGCGTTCGCCGGCATCAGCGTGCCGAGCTTCTGGATCGCCATCGTCCTGATTCTGCTGTTCGCGGTGTACATCCCGATTTTCCCCGCCGGCGGGACCAGCAGCATCGCCTTCGACATGACGCCCTGGGAGGCCTTCGTCGACCGCCTGAAGTATCTGGTGCTGCCGGTGCTGTCGCTGTCCTTCCTGAGCATCGGCACCTACGTGCGCTATACCCGCGCGGCCATGCTGGAGGCCATGGGCAACGACTACATCCGCACCGCCCGCGCCAAGGGTCTGTCGTGGCCGCGGATCTACATCATGCACGGCTTCCGCAATGCGCTGATTCCCTTGATCACCATCACCGCGCTCAGCTTCTCCACCCTGTTTTCCGGCGCCATCATCACCGAGACCGTGTTCGCGTATCAGGGGGTCGGGCAGCTGGTGTTCGAGTCGATCCAGAGCAATGACTTCAACGTCGCCATGGTCGCGTTCATGATTTCGGTGTCCATGGTGCTGCTGATGAACCTGATTGCCGATCTGCTCTACGGTGTCGCCGATCCGAGGATCAGCTACTCATGAGCAACCAGGGCATGAGCACGCAGGCGACAGGGGTGCAGGTCGATCACGAAGCCCAGTCCATGACCCGCATCCTGCTCGAGCAGTTTCTCGAGCATCGCATGGCCGTGGCGGGTCTCAGCGTCATCGTCCTGTTTCTCGCCGTGGCCCTGCTCGCTCCGGTGATCTCGACGGTGACCGGCCTCGATCCGGACCGCCAGAACGTCTTCAACCGCTATCAGCCACCGGGCTCCCATCTCGATCTCTCCACCCACGAGCGGGAACTGCGGGTGCAGAGCTTCCTGCGCGAGGCCGACCGCAGCGATCTGATCCGGTTTCTCGCCGGACGGGATCTGCTGGAGTTTGCGGTCGACGATGAGGACCTGCTCTACGAACTGGTGACCCAACACGCGCCGGTCGATCTGGCAGAGACGCTCCTCGGCCTGCAGGCGCTGGCGCCCGACCCTGCCCGCGGCGATCTCGATGCCCTGCGGCGCCTCGTGGCCGACTTCCGCAGCTTCCATCTGCTCGGTACCGACGAACTCGGGCGCGACGTACTCATCCGGCTGATCTACGGCACCCGGGTGTCGGTGACGGTGGGGCTGCTGGTGGCTTTCGTGTCCGGATTGATCGGCCTGCTGGTGGGCAGTCTCGCCGGCTACTACGGCGGCCGGACCGACGCCATCCTGATGCGTTTCACCGACGCGCTGCTGTCGCTGCCCATTCTGGTGGTGCTGATCGTGGTGTCAGCCATCGACCTCGGCAAGGTGTTCGGGGGCACACCGCTGGCCTTCATCGTGGAATCGCGCCACGAGAGCGTGATCAAGATGATCCTGATTCTGTGCCTGTTCTCGTGGATGCAGGCGGCGCGACTGGTCCGGGGCAGCATCCTGTCCATCAAGGAGCAGGAGTTCGTCCTCGCGGCCAGGGTGCTCGGTGCGAAGGACCGGACCATCATCGGCGCCCACATCATTCCCAATGTCATCGCCCCGCTGCTGGTGGCGGTGACGCTGGGCATCGGCAACGCCATCCTGTTCGAGGCGGCCCTGAGCTTCTTAGGTCTAGGCATTCAGCCGCCCACCCCGAGCTGGGGCAACATGCTCAACAACGCCCAGGAGATGGTGCAGCACGCCCCGACCCTGGCCATCCTGCCGGGCCTGCTGATCCTGTTCACCGTGATCAGCTTCAACTACGTCGGCGACGGCCTGCGCGACGCCATCGACCCGCGCTCCATCCGCCGCTGACTCAGGGCGCTACATGCTCCAGGCAACGCCGGCGGTGAGCCAACGGCCCGGCAGGGGCGCGAAGCCCGCCTCGATGTAGTCGCGGTCGAGCAGATTGCTGCCTTCCAGCGAGAAGGTGAGATCCTGCCAGTGCCAGGACAGCTTCGAGGCCAGCAGCATGGCCGAGCCGCCGCCGCGCCGATCCACGTAGCGCATCTGCAGCGACTGTTCCAGGGCCGGCAGCCACGTGAAGCGGGCCGTCAGGGTGACGTGGTGACGCGGATGGTCGAGGGCATAGGCCACCTCGTCGTCGCCGGCATCGAGCCGCGTGCGCAGGAGGGTGTAACCCATGCGGACGTCCCCGAGCCAGTTCCAGTCCGACCGCAGACGGTACTCGAGTTCGGCTCCGCGACTGCGATGGCCGCCGAAGTTGGCGCTGACGAAATCCACGTCCGGCGCCGGACGCGACCAGTCGATCAGGTTGTCCGTCCGCCGCTGGAACACGGCGGCGCTCAGGGACTGCCGCTCATCCTGCCAGCGCGCGCCAGCCTCCATCTGTACCGACCGTTCCGGTTCCAGGTCCGGATTGCCCCGGTTGCCGGCGCCCCCCCGCAGGAAGCGTTCGATGTAGCTCGGCGGCCGCGCCGAGCGGGCTGCTGCCGCGAACAGCGTGGTGTCAGGGCGCAGAGCGAAGCTCACCGAGGCACCGGGCAGGAACACCGTATCGTGATCGCTGAAATCGACCCCGGCAGCACTCAGGGACAGGCGGGTGCGTTCACCAACAGGGAGCTGATGCTCCATCCAGACACTGCGCTCACGGCGGTCGTGATCGCCCAGGGCCGTGCTCTCGATGCGCTCGTCGATGAGGCTCAACCCCAGTGCGGTGACACCAACGCCCCAGTCCCGCCGCGCGCCGACGCGGCCCCCGATGACCCGGGTCTCATGCTCATTGATGAAGTCGCCGCCGAATTCCGGTATCCGGGTACGGAACCAGTCTTCATGCTGACGCCAGAACACGGCCGGGGTCAGCACCCAGTCACCGGCCGTCACATCACCGGAAACCTGGGCCGTGAGGGTGCGGGTCTCCTCGCGCTGATCGGGGAACCGGTCCACGTAGAACTTGTAGGCGCCGAATTCGCGATCATCGATACCGATCCCGAGCCGCAGTTCATGGGGACCGAGGTCGAAGTGGCCGCTGTAGTAGGCGTTCTGCAACTGGAAGTCCGTGGGTTCCGCCGACAGGTGGCCGTCCGCCTGACGCCGGGAAGCGGAGACCATGTGACCGGAGCGCTCACCGCTCAGTCCGAGGTGGCCGGCCACAGCCCGGTAGCCATGCTCGCCGGCGCCCACCGACAGACCTGCCTCCGTGGCCGCCGGGCGCCGGGTGATCAGGTTGATCGCCCCGCCGGTGGCACCGGGCCCGAAGGCGGCTGAACCCGGACCCTTGAGCACTTCGATGCGCTCGATGTGCTCAAGCGGCAGGGGCAGGTTCATGGCGTGGTGCCCGGTCTGAGGATCGCTCATGCGAATGCCGTCGATCATCACCAGGGTCTGTTCGAAGGCCGTGCCGCGAATCCCCACGTCGGCCTGCACGCCACGTCCCCCGCGCTGACGCACATCCACCCCGCCCACCACCTGCAGCAGATCCGCGAGGTTGTCCACAGGGGCGGACTGGATCTCGGCCCGGCTGATCACGCTCATGGATTGGCCGAGATCGGACAGGGAACCCGCGATGGGGCTGGCGGTGACCACCAGGGTGTCGTGCAGCTCAGGCGTTGCGGCTGCAGGCACTGCCAGCCATGGCAGGCACCCCAGTACGGCGAGTCGGGTACAAGGCAAGTTGATCAAGGGCAGACCTTCGGTGGCAGGGCATCAGGGACGGCTCATCGAGGACAATCCGCGCGTGAACCGGGAACGGCGACGAAGCCTAATCCAAACCCGTGCGCTGATCGAGCCGCCTGGCCACCGCATCGAGCAGGGTCTGGGCCCGGAACGGCTTGTCGATCAACTCGTCGTCGCGACCAAGACCTCCGCTGCGAAGCTCTTGGGGTGCATAGCCGGAGATGAACAGCACTTCGACGTGACCCCGTTCTGCCAGCAGCCGCTCCCGCAACGCCAACCCTCCCATGCGCGGCATGACGATGTCGGTGATCAGCAGATCGATCACCGGCATGGCCTGGGCCGCCTGCAGCGCTTCGCTGCCGTCCGCCGCGCTCACCACCTTGTAGCCGGCCTTTTCGAGCCAGGCCACCATGAACTTGCGGATGCCCGCCTCGTCCTCGGCCACGAGAATCGTCGCACCGGCGGCGGCCGCACGCACCGGCAGCACGGTGGGATCGGTCTGGATCTTCATGCGGCTGCTCGGCCCCACGGGCAACCAGACCGCCAACATACTGCCCTCCCCCGGCGCGCTGTCCAGCTGCACGGCCCCACCACGCTGTTCCGCGATGCCATAGACCGTAGACAGGCCGAGGCCCGTGCCCGACCCCACCTGCTTGGTCGTGAAGAACGGCTCGAAGATGCGTTTCTGCACCTCCGGCGTCATGCCGGTACCGGTATCGGTGACCGCCAGCACGGCGAAGGCACCATGGCTCAGTTTGGGCTGCAGCCCCGGTGGCGCCCGGTCGCCACTGGCCAGGGTCGTGGTCACCAGGATGCGACCGCCTTCGGGCATGGCATCGCGGGCATTGACGACGAGGTTGACGATGATCTGCTCGATCTCGGCCTTGTCCACAGCGACGATGCCCACCGTCGATTCGAGATGCTGATCGATGACGATATTCTCGCCGATCAGCCGCTCCAGCATGGGCATCAGGTCGCGGACCACGACGTTGAGCTCGGCGGCAGCGGCCCGGGCGGTGCCGCGACGACTGAAGGTCAGCAACTGCCGGGTCAGCTCCGCCGCCCGTTCCGCCGCCCGGCGGATCTCCCTGGCCGCCCCGCCTGCAGACTGCGCCGCCGGACTCATTTCGATCGACTCGGCATAGCCGAGAATCACCGTCAGCAGGTTGTTGAAATCGTGGGCGATGCCTCCGGACAGCCGGCCGACCGCTTCGAGCTTCTGGGACTGCCGCAGTTCGTCTTCGAGCTCGGACTCCCGGGTGACATCCCGCAGCACGCCAATGAAGCCGGCCGGCTGGCCGTCGTGGCCCCGGAACAGCGAAACGCTGGCATCCCGGACCCGAACTCCGTCGGCCCAGGCCGAGGTATAGCGGCGCTTCCAGATGCCATCCCGGCGCAGGGTGGCGCGAATCTCCTCCAGCAGGTCCACGTCGTTGCTGCCAGGGACGACGAAGGCATCCATGCCAAGGCCCTCGGCATCCGCGTCGCGCAAGCCCATCATCTCGGTGAACGCCGCGTTGGCGAACTCCACCCGCCCCTTGATGTCCAGCACCGCAATGGCCTCGCCAGCCTGGTCGAGGGCGGTGGCGATTCGGGCCCGCAGGGCCTCGGCTTCGTGGCGGGCGGTGACATCGACCCCGATCCCGAGCACGGCTGGCGCATCCGTGACCGGATCGTGAAACGCCACCCGGGCCACCTGCAGCAGGCGCTGGTGACCGCGCGCATCCGTGAAGGGCAGTTCGTCGATTTCCGTCGGCTCTCCGCGCAGCGCGCTGCGGTCGCCTTCGTCCAGACGCCGATGTTCCGCTCGTGATCCCGGCAGGGCCTCGGAATCCTGGCCGACCAGGGCCGTCGCAGGTTTGCCGCTGGCCCTGGCCAGGGCGCGGTTGGCAAACGTGAAGCGGCTGCCGGCATCCCGTACATACACCGGGTGGGGCAGCAGATCGAGCAGGCCACGCAGGACGCGCTCACTGTCCCGAAGGCTTTCCTGCCGCAGTCCCCAACGCCACACCGACCAGCCGACCCACGCCGCCAGCAGGTAGCTGACGCCCAGCCAAAGGATCAGCTGGGGCAGGGCCACGACGGTGGACCTGTAAGCCGGCGTCGGGGCCAGCGTAAGCATCCAGTCCAGTCCGGGAACGGCCACCCGCTGCTCGCGGGCCAGGGCCCAGGGACCGGGCTGGTGAGCATTGCTGAAGGCCACGGCACCGTCCACGTCACGCAGTTCCAGCCAGTACCCAGGCCCCAGGTTGAGCGCCAGCTCGGAGGCCTGTAGCAGTTCGGCTGCCCGGACCACCCCATTGACGAATCCCAGCACGCTGCCGTCCGCCGTCTGCACCGGCCAGTAGAGTGCAAACCCGCGGCCGCCCTGGAGCAATTCGATGTTGCGGGTGCGGGTGACGACGAGGGAGGAGCGGGCCTCGGCCAAAGCCCTGGCCACGTCCGCTTCGGGATGCTCGAAGAGATCAACCCCGAGTGCGGACTCATTGGCGGCAGGCGGATAGACCATGCGGATCACACCGTCCACATCGACCCAATTGATCGCCAGCAGACCCGGCGTGCGCGCCAGCAGTGTGGCTGCCTCCGCCAGAAAGACATCCCGGTCGACGACGCCGTCCCGGGCGGTGCGGGCTGCGAGGGCGGCTGCCAGCGCGAACCGCGCGTCGAACCAGGCCGCCAGATGGGACGCGGCCTGCCGCGATACCACTTCGGTGGTCGCCTCGAGCTGCTGCTGCCGATCATCATAGATGCCGATCGTGAGCACCGTGGCTGCCAGGATCAGGGCAAAGAAAACGCCGATGGCACGCCATGCGACCGCCCGACGTCGATGGCGGACGGCTGGCGATACTACGGAAGCATCCCTCACTGAACCTGCCGCTGCGTCTACCACGGGGTCTGCCCTGATGTCGGCCGCCGGTCGCACTGCTGGCATGTTCGTTCCCTGATCCCTGATTCCCCCTGCCCCCGCTGACGCATTCCCGTCGACAGCGTCATCCGCTACCCTGCCACGCCCAGCATACGGGTAAACAGCACCGGAGTTGCAGGGTGACCGCAGCCGACCTGATCATTCTCGACGACCACGGCCTTTACTGCCCCGCCGGCGACTTCCACGTCGACCCCTGGCGGCGCGTTCCCCGTGCGGTCATCACCCATGGTCATGGCGACCATGCGCGTCCGGGCATGGGGCACTACTGGGCCGAGCAATCGAGTCTGCCCATCCTGCGCAAACGCCTCGGTCGCTATGCGCCGCTGGAGGGTGTGGCCTACGGTCAGCAGGTCCACTTCGGGCAGGTCGAGGTGAGCCTGCATCCCGCCGGTCACATTCTCGGCTCTGCCCAGGTCCGCGTCGAGCACGACGGCGAAGTGTGGGTGATCTCCGGTGATTTCAAGCGCGATGAGGACCCCACCTGCGCCGCCTTCGAGGTGGTCCCCTGCGACACCTTCATCACCGAGGCCACCTTCGCCGAGCCGGGCTATCGCTGGCCGCCGACCCGCGACGTGGCCGGCGAAATCCACGCCTGGTGGCAGGAATGCGCTGCAGCCGGGCGGCCAGCGGTGCTGTTCAGCTATGCCCTGGGCAAGGCCCAGCGCATTCTCGCAGAACTCACTCACCACACCGACGAGCCGGTGCTGCTGCATGGCGCCATGGTGGATCTGGTGCGCATCTACCGGGAGGCCGGCGTGGACATGCTGCCCACGACGCCGGTGGCCGACCTCGGCCGCAAGACCGACTTCGCGGGGCGCCTGATTCTGGCGCCGCCATCCGCCGCCGGCAGCAAGTGGCTGCGGCGCTTCAAGAACGCCGAAACCGGTTTCGCCTCCGGCTGGATGCTCTTGCGCGATCAGCGCCGACGGCGCGGCTACGACCGCGGTTTCGTGATCTCCGACCATGCGGACTGGGACTCCCTGATCCGCACCATCGACGAGTGCGGCGCCAGACAGGTTCTGGCCACCCATGGCGACACGGAGACTCTCGTCGACCATCTGCTGCAGCGCGGCATCGCCGCCCGGCCCCTGCGCGCGGCCTTTGTCACCACCGGCCACGCGTGATCCACTCAGCCCATGGAAACGCTGCTGCATCACATCACGATCATGACTGCGGGCTTCAGCGTGCTCTGTTTCCTCGCGCTGCTCGTGGCCTATCAGTGCTTCCTCGCCGAGATGCGCAAGAATCTGGTCTCCCGACTCGCCTGCCTGGCTCTGCTCGGTGGCCTGATCGCCCTGCAGATCGAGCACTACCGGTATCTCATCGACCTGGCTGATCCCCTGGCCAGCCGCTACTACGCCCTGCTCATCCTGATCGTGCCGCCGGCCTTCTACTTCGCGAGCCGGTCGGTGCTGCGACCGGACCAGTCGCCGCGGCTCCTCGATCTGCTGCACATCCTGCCGGCGCCCCTGGTCGCCACGCTCGTCCCGGTCGCCTACGTGCCGCCCATCGCGTTCCTCATCGGCGCCGGCTACTCCCTGTGGGTCGCCAGCGTGGCTTTCCGCGTCGCCCGCCACGACCATCGCCTGCACTTCGAACGTTTCTTCTTCGGCCTGTTCGCGGCAGGAGCCATCGTGGCGCTGTTCGTCGTGCTGGCGCTGCCGGTGCTCGACACCGGGGTCTTCGTGTTCACCTACGCCAACCTGATCGGCCTGAGCGGGTTCCTCGCGCTCACCGCACTCGTCTCCTTCCCCGACCTGCTGCGGGACATCGCCGAGGCCGCCGAACGGGCCTACGCGAGTTCGAAGCTCGGCAGCGTCGACGTGGAGGCCGCGGTCGCCAGGCTCGAATCGCTGATGAACGAGGAGCGCGTGCATCGCGACGAGGAACTGCGGCTCGAGACCCTCGCCGAGCAGCTCGACCTCAGCAGCCACCAGCTCTCGGAGCTGATCAACACCCGCTTCGGGGTCGGCTTCTCGCGCTACATCCGCGAGAAACGGATCAGCGACGCCTGCCGCCTGCTCCTCGACGAGCCCGAGGCCTCGGTGCTGTCCATCAGCATGGAGGCCGGGTTCCGCTCCCAGTCCGCGTTCTACGCGGCGTTCCGGGAGGTCGAGGGCATGACGCCGGCGGCCTACCGGAGCCGGAATCAGTCCAGGGATATAACCCCGGATAGATTCCAAGACACTGATTTCATTGACGTTGATCGAAAAGATACTGCGAAGGGATAGAACCGGAAGCCGCCGTACCCACCCCCGAGGAAGCTCCCC
This sequence comes from Gammaproteobacteria bacterium, assembly GCA_020832055.1. GTDB lineage: Bacteria > Pseudomonadota > Gammaproteobacteria > Pseudomonadales > Azotimanducaceae > SLTB01. The sequence continues at coordinate 1,433 of JAFIFL010000023.1, read as the reverse complement.
ACTGGACGGACAGACCCGTCCACCATCGAGGCTACCCGGAGGTACCCATCATGACCCTGACTGCACTGACCTATCTGCTCTATGTCTTCACCAGCATCTGCATCACGGTGTTCGTCGCTCGCACGCTGAGCCGCAACGGCCGGCTGTTCCTCGTCGACGCGTTCGGCGACGAAGCCCTGGCCGATTCCGTCAACCACCTGCTCGTCGTCGGCTTCTACCTGATCAACCTCGGCTACGTTCTGTTCATGATGCGCACGGATCGGCAGATCGCGGACTTCGAAGGCATGATCGTCTATCTCGCCGCGTCCCTCGGCTTCGTCCTGATGGCCGTGGGCGTCGTGCATTTCATCAACATGTTCGCGATTCACCGCATCGGCGCCTATCAGCATCGCCGCCAGGAAGACACCGCACGGGCGCCCGCGAACGCGGTCGTCGAACCCGCCCCAAGTGGCTGACACGCTGGCGTAAACACTGGCAAAAAGGGCTTCGACGGCGCGCCCGGTTCCGGCCCAGCGACAGGCTCTGCACTGCCTGCGGCCGGAACGGGAACGCCGCAAGGCGTGCGCGGACGCTACCGTAGCTTCGCTTCGAACTTGGTCCGGGTGCGGATGTCGATGGGCACGGCGAGATAGCGACGCAGATCCTCGGCGCCGAGCTTGCGGTAGCTGTCCCGGAACAGATCGAGGGTGGAGACCTGATCTCCTGCATAAGGTTCGAGGCTGACGCTGTCTCCCGCCCGCACGCGGCCGGTCTCGATGACCCGGCAGTAGATGCCGGGCTTCTCCGCGGCCACGAAGGCCTTCACGAAACCCGGATCGTCCATGCGCTGGGCGAGGATGTTGCAGGGGATCCGCGGGGCGCTGACTTCCAGCAGCAGCTCGGGCAGCCGCAGGCGACTGCCGATCATGAGGTTCGCCTCGGGGAGCCCCCGCAGCGTCAGATTGTCACCGAAGGTCCCCGGCAGGACTGCGCGCCCGAGCTGCCCGGACCACCAGTCGTAGTCCTCCTCGCGATAGAGGTACACGGCCTGATCGGGACCGCCATGGTGACGGACATCGCAGACCGCATCCGATTCGAGACCAAGACTGCCCACGGTCACGGGTCCAGCCACCGGCTCCTTGAAAATGCCGGTGGTCCCTTTGAAGCTGCGGCCCGATAGTGAACGCTTACTGCCAATATTGACGCTGGCGACCTGCATGGTTCGTCGTCCTCGGAGTTTGCTCTGTCCCGGACTTCCCCGGAACGTCCCTTGCGCCATTAAAACCCAGATCCGCTCAGGCGTGCAGTGATGCCACCGGCCACGACGTCAGCTTACGCGGAGCGTATCGAGATCGGCCCAATCGCTGGGCGATTAGGGCCTTCCCACAATGGGGCGGGCGCGCTGCCAACTTGTGGGAGAGCGCTATTTCGCAAAGCGAAATGCGCCGATCTGC
>JAFIFL010000321.1 GCA_020832055.1 Gammaproteobacteria bacterium | reverse complement strand
GAGCGCTATTTCGCGCAGCGAAATGCGCCGATCTGCATAGCGTTCATCGAAGGCCACGACCTCAGCTCCGGCCAAGCGCTTCGAGATCGGCCCAATCGCTTTGCGATTAGGGCCTTCCCACAAGGGTGCGGCACGCCGTTGTCGGAGGGGGCTATTTCGCGCAGAGAAATGATCCATTGACCCGACCGGGCGCCTCACTGATGATCGCGCTCCAAGAGCGACATGCGAGCCGCAGTCATGGCGGAACTCGACGAAGACAGCATTCCCTTCGCGGGACTCGACCCGGACCGGGTCATCCGCGCGGTCGAAGCCACCGGGTGCCGCAGCGATGCCCGCGTCCTGGCGCTGAACAGCTACGAGAACCGGGTCTATCAGGTCGGCATAGAGGATGCCGAGCCGGTGGTGGTGAAATTCTATCGTCCGGGCCGCTGGACCGACGCCCAGATCCTCGAGGAACACCTCTTCAATCTCCAGCTGGCGGAGCTGGAAATCCCCGCGGTACCGCCGCTGGCGGCCGAGGACGGGACCACGCTGCACAATGATGGCGACTTCCGCTATGCCATCTACCCCCGCCACGGCGGACGCGCCCCGGATACCGAGGACATGGACGCGCTGGCGGTGCTCGGGCGCTACCTCGCCCGCATCCATCGGGTCGGCAATCTGGAACCGTTTCAGGTACGTCCGGCCTTCAGCGTCCAGGAATTCGGCCACGACAGCCGCGAGTTCCTGCTCCGTGGCGACTTCGTGCCCGTGGATCTGCGGCCGGCCTACGAGACCCTGACCGCTGATCTGCTCGGGCGCATCGAGCGTGACTTCCCACCGCTGTCGAGCTTCCACAGCCTGCGCCTGCACGGGGATTGCCACATGGGCAACGTGCTGTGGCGGGACGAGATACCGCACTTCGTCGACTTCGACGATTCCCGCAGCGGACCGGCCATCCAGGATCTGTGGATGCTGCTGTCCGGCGAACGGCACGAGCGCACCGCCCAGCTCTCCGAAGTGCTGGATGGCTACGCCCAGTTCGCGGATTTCGACAATCGGGAGCTGGTCTTGATCGAACCGCTGCGGACGCTGCGGATCATGCATCACGCCGCCTGGATCGGCCGGCGCTGGAGCGACCCGGCCTTTCCCCGGGCGTTTCCCTTCTTTGCCGACCAGCGTTTCTTCTCGGAGCACATCCTCAGCCTGCGCGAGCAGATGGCCGCCCTGGACGAACCCGCGCTCGAAGTCTTCTGAATCCTCGGGGTTGTGCGCCCGCCGGCGGGGGGGAACGCTCACGGGCCATTCAATGGCGGTCGGGGATGCTGCCGTCGAAGCGGTAACCGGCGTTGTGCACCGTGGTCAGATTGCGCTGTACACCGCAGCTATCACAGTGCAGTTTGCCCCGCAGGCGGGCGATGAGGGCGTCGACGCGCCGACTGGCAGGATCCCAGGGCTCGTCGTAGATGGCGCGCGAGAGTTCGTCCCGGCTCACCACCCTGCCCTGGCGCTCGAGCAGCATGCTCAGGGTCTGATCCTCGCGCATGGACAGGCGCTCCTCCCGGCCTTCTCGCGTACAGACCAGATTGCGACCTTCCGCGCGTTCGAGGCAGACCGCCGCGCCGCGCACGCCGGCCCGCGGCGCGTTGCGCCCGAGCCGGGCGAGGACCCGGATCGCCAGTTCGCGGTCATCGAAGGGCTTGAACACCACGTCCGCGGCCCCCAGCGCCATGGCCTGCCGCAGCAACTCGAGATCCCGGGTACCGGTGATGACGACCACCAGCATGTCCGCCGCCAGATCCGCGACCAGTTCCAGGCCGTTGGAGTCCTCGAGGCCCACGTCGACCACTGCGGCCACCGGGGTCACGGCGCGCAGAATGCCGCGGGCATCCACCATGCCGGCGGCGGTGAGAACATCAATTCCCTCGGCTTCGAAGCGGCGATTGAGCAACGCCCGCAGCTTGAGATCGTCTTCCACCACGAGGACAGTCGGGGCTCGAGTCATGGTCATGCCTCGCAGTGAGGAAGCCGTGCGTCGGCAGGGTGATCCAGAGCATACGGTATTCGTTACATATGCAACAGAACCAGCTTTTCGGGTGGTTGCGTAACGCACCGTACATACGGGCCTTGTTATGGCGGGCCATCGGGTCACTATGCAGTCATGAGAAAGCCCCAAGGGAGGGCGGTACCATGCTGGAGACCTGCGGTTTGACCGAGAACGCCAAGCAGGCGGTGATCATCGACGACTTTGTCGAGATGGCCGAGTTCCTGCGGGATCTCTGCGCGGCCTCGAGCTATGGCGCCACGCTGTACGAGCGCGCCAGCGACCTCGATCCGAGGACCCTCATGGAAGCCGACGTCATCTTCCTCGATCTGAGCCTGCCGGACATTGACGGCGTGCAGTTCATGCGCCAGCTCGGAGGGCTGCGCTGCCGGACGCCCATCATTCTCATCAGCGGGCACTCGAGCTGCATTCTCTCGGCCGCCCTCAGCGCCGGACGCGAAGCGGGTCTCAACCTGATCGGCGCACTGCAGAAGCCGTTCTCCATTGCCGAGTTCGATGCCTTGATCGACCTGCTCGAAGGTCACGCCGAGAACTCGCTGCTCACGCCCCTGCTCAGTCCCGAGGCGCTGCAGGAGGCGCTGGACAACAATCGTATCGAGCCGTTCTTCCAGCCCAAGATCGATCTCGAGCGGCTCGAAGTCTGCGGCTTCGAAGCGCTCGCTCGGATCCGCATGGATGATGGTCGCATCCTATTGCCCAGCCAGTTCATTCCCACCGCCAACGAATGCGGCCTGGGTGATGCGCTGGCCGACCGCATGCTGATCCTGAGCCTCGACGCGTGGCGGGACTGGGGGGCGCGAGGGGCCGACTGGTCCCTGTCCGTCAATATTTCCGTGTCACGGCTGGCCGATGTGCAGTTCCCGGACCGACTCGAGGAACTTGCGGACCTCTGGGGCATCGACCGCCGCCAGCTGATCCTGGAGATCACCGAGAGCGAACTGCTCGACCACCACCCCACGGCCATGGACACCCTGGCCCGACTGGGCATGAAGCGTTTCTCGCTGTCTGTGGACGACTTCGGCACCGGCTTTTCGAGCCTGATGCAGCTCAAGCGCCTCCCCTGCGTCGAGTTGAAGATCGATCGCAGCTTCGTCAGCGAAATGCATCAGGACCGTCACTGCGAAGTCATCGTCAGGAAGTCCATCGAGATCGGCCACGAACTCGGACTGATCGTCACCGCGGAAGGCATCGAGACCCAGCAGGATGTGGACGTCCTGCGCACCATGGGCTGCGACCAGGGCCAGGGCTACTTCTTCAGCCGTCCCGAATCACGGCAGCAGATCGCCATGTCCTACATCGAGGGCTTCGCGGCCTGAAGTCGCAGGAGGCTGGAGCCCGACTGTGGGAAGACCCTAATCGCAAGGCGATTGGGCCGATTGCGGGGCGCTTTGCCGGAGCTGATGTCACTGCCTTCGCTGAAAGTCTTCGAGATCGCTGCTTCGCTGCGCTGCGCAGCTTCCCACAGGAGCTCGCGATGCCCCATTGTGGGAAGGCC
>JAFIFL010000320.1 GCA_020832055.1 Gammaproteobacteria bacterium | reverse complement strand
CGCTCATGTGGATTGATTTCCGGTGTTGCCTCGCGTCCCAGCCGACACGGGTTGATTAAATGACCCTTCGTCATCGCGCTGCTGGCTCCAGCAATCACGAAGGGGCTGTCGTTCAGTCCTGCACGAGCCCGCGGGCGCGCGCCGCCGCCAGCACGTCTGCGAGAACACCGTCGGCGTCGACACGGGTGCTGTCGAGGGTGACGGCGTCTTCGGCAGGCCTCAGCGGCGCCACGGCGCGCTGGGCGTCCCGGGCGTCCCGGGCCGCTATGCTTGCGAAAAGGTCGCGGAGATTAGCATCCAAACCCTTATCTTTCAACTGCTTATATCGCCGCCGGGCACGCTCTTCGGGGCTGGCGGTGAGAAAGATCTTCAGGTCCGCATCCGGAAAGATCACCGTGCCCATGTCACGGCCGTCGGCGATCAGCCCCGGCGCCACCCGAAAGGCCCGCTGCCGGTCCACCAGGGCATCACGGACGGCAGGCAATGCAGCCACTTCCGAGGCCCCCTGCCCGGTCGCGTCACTGCGCAAGGCATCGTCCACGGGCCGGCCATCGAGCATCACCTGGGGCTGATCGGAATCCGGGGCCAGCATGAAGGCGACATCGAGATGTCGGGCGACTTCAGCCAGGGCATCCACATCGTCCAGCGCCACGTCCCGCTGCCACGCCGCCAGGGCCACCAACCGATAGAGGGCACCGGAATCCAGCAGATGCCAGCCCAGGCGCCGGGCGAGGCTGACGCACAGCGTGCCCTTGCCGGCCCCACCCGGACCGTCGATGGTGATGACGGGAGCTTGGGTCACGACAAGTCCCTCCCATGACAGCATGCCGTTCGGGGCTGAAGCCGCTCCCACAGCGGAGTCTGCCAGGGGCTTCGATGGTCAATCATGGCCGCCTCCGCCTTGGTTCGAGACATGCGCATCCCGCAGCGCTTTTGCGCGGGCGAAAATGGTGCGCAGCCCATCCCGGTCGCCGGCTTCCAGCAGGCTCCGCAGCTCGGCCAGCTCGGCCTCGAGACGATCGAGCACTGCGCCCACTGCCGGTGCGTTCGCCGTGAAGATGTCACTCCACATCACCGGGTCGGAGGAGGCAATGCGGGTGAAGTCGCGAAAGCCGCCCGCGGCAAAACGGAACACGGCTTCATGCTCCGGTACCCTGCCCAGGGTATCCACCAGGGCGAAGGCCAGCAGATGGGGCAGATGGCTGGTCATGGCCAGCACCCGATCGTGCTCGTCCACGGCCATGTCCACCACTTCGGCGCCAAGCCCCTGCCAGAGGTCCGCCACCCGCTGCCTGGCCGCCGGCGCCGTTTCGGCAACGGGAGTGAGAATCACCCGGTGATCACGGAACAGGTCGCCGCGGGCGGCTCCCACCCCGCTGCGCTCGGATCCCGCTATGGGATGGCCGGGAACCAGATTCGCGGGCAGCCGCCCGCAGATGGCCCGCGCCGACTCCAGCACCGGCTGCTTGACGCTGGCGACGTCGCTGACCACGGCGCCGCAGGCGAGGATGCCTTGCTCCACATCCCAGAGCGCCTCGATCACTTTCGCCACCGAAAGCGTCGGCACTGCGATCAGCACCAGATCGTCGGGGCCGAGGTCGTCGGGCCAGCCGGAGGCATCGAGCAGGCCGCACTGACGCGCTTCGTCGAGGACCGCCGGATCGGCATCGACACCGACGATGGTCGCCGTCATGTTGCTCGCGCGCACGCCGGCGGCAATGGAGCCGCCGATGAGGCCGAAACCGCAGATCACCAGCCGGCCCGAGCCGGATGCGGGCAACACCATCAGGAGCTGGCCCCAGAGACCGCTCCGGCAGCCGCGAGGACGCGGTCCAGGGCTGCGACGAAGCGGGCGTTTTCGGCCGGCAACCCCACCGTCACCCGCAGATGCTCAGGCAGTCCGTAGCCGCCAATGGGCCGCACAATGACCCCCTCCCTCAGCAGCGCCTCATAGACACGGTTGCCGTCGCCCACGCGAACGGTGACGAAATTGCCGGCGGAGGGAATCCAGGGCAGTTGCCGCGCATGGAAGGCGGCAGTGAGTTCCGCCAGGCCCGCATCATTGAGCCGGCGGCTTTCGCGCATGTAGCCCTCGTCGCCCAGTGCCGCCACCGCTGCCGCCTGGGCCAGCGCGTTGGCATTGAAGGGCTGGCGCAGCCGATTGAGCAGATCGGCGATGGCCGTGGAGGACACCGCGTAACCCATGCGCAGGGCGGCGAGGCCGTGAATCTTGGAGAAGGTCCGGGTCACCACCAGATTCGGATGCTCCGCCAGCAGGCGGATGCCATCCGGATGTTCCGGCGCGTCCACATATTCGAAGTAGGCTTCGTCCAGCACCACCACCACGTCGTCGGGAACGCTGGCGAGCAGCTTCTTCACTTCGCCATCGGTGACCCGGGTGCCCGTGGGATTGTTGGGGTTGGCCACGAACATGATCTGGGTGCGCTCGTCCACCGCCGCTGCCATGGCTTCGAGGTCGTGACCGTAATCCTTGGACGGGACCCGTACGATCTCACCGCCGGACGAGGTGATGGCCAGCGGATACACCACGAAGGAATGGGCATCCACCACGCCGCGGTCGCCGGGACCCACGAATACCCGGCCGAGCAGTTCGAGAACGTCGTTGCTGCCGTTGCCCAAAGTGATCATGGCGGGATCGACGCTCAACCGCTCTGCCAGGGCGCGCTTGAGCTCGAAGCCGTTGCCGTCCGGATAGCGGTTCAGCGCCCTGCCCGCCCGCGCCAGCGCCTCGTGCACCGCCGGCCCCGGGCCGCGGGGATTCTCGTTGCTGGCCAGCTTCACGGCATCAGAGATGCCGAGTTCGCGCTCGAGTTCCTCCACCGGCTTGCCGGGCTGGTAGGGCTGCAGGGCGCGGATGGCCGGACGGGCGCGTGCGAGGATGCGGTCTGTCATGGTGTGTAGGACTCTCGTGATGGACGCTGGACGCTCCCTGTGGCCGAGCGCAGTGTGGGCGAGCGCGTGGACGCGCCGCAAGCCCGCCGACCGTGCACGGCCGGGCCCACAGAACGCCCCGCCCCACGCCTGCCTGCTGATGGCATCGAGGACACCTCGGTATCGAAGCTGATCACAGCACCGCCCGCGGATAGGAGCCCAAGGACTTCACTTCGATGGTAATGGCGCGCAGCTCGTCGATGACCTGGGTGACGCCGGGGTCGTCCTGATGGCCCTCGCAGTCGATGAAGAACACATAGGACCAGTTGCCTGCCCGCGACGGCCGGGTTTCCAGCCGGGTGAGGCTGATGCCGTGGCGATGGAAGGGTTCGAGCAACTGGTACAGCGCACCGGGCTCGTTGCGCGTGGACACCAGCAGCGTGGTCTTGTCGCGCCCGCTCGGCAGCACACGCTGACGGCCCAGGACCAGAAAACGGGTGGTGTTGTCCGGCTGGTCCTCGATGTTGTCGGCAAGCCGGACGAGACCGTAGCGCTCAGCAGCCATTTCGCCGGCAATGGCGGCGGCATTGGTCTCCTTTCTCACCATCGCCGCTGCTTCCGCATTGCTGGCCACCGGAATGCGTTCGAGT
>JAFIFL010000319.1 GCA_020832055.1 Gammaproteobacteria bacterium | reverse complement strand
CTGCATCACGCTGTCAGGTCGATGGAGGCGACTGCCACCCATGAACCGCGAATACTTGCCGCGAGTGGTCGACCTCGAACTTGACGAGCTGCTGCCCCAGTTGCCCGCCATTGCATTGGAAGGCCCGAAGGCTGTCGGGAAAACGGAGACGGCGAGGCGGCGAGCGAGAACGATCCACCAGCTCGATGACCTTGCTCAGCGGGCAATTGTGGAAGCGGATCCGGCGCGTGCGCTGAGCGGCGTTCCGCCGCTCCTGATCGATGAGTGGCAGCGGGTGCCTTCCGTTTGGGATGCGGTCCGCCGGGCGGTGGATCAGGGCTGTCCACCCTCGCACTTTCTGCTCACAGGCTCGGCGAGCCCGACAACCGCACCGACGCACTCCGGTGCGGGAAGGATCGTAACGGTGAGAATGAGGCCGCTGTCGCTCTTTGAGCGTGGACTCGAGTCGGCAAGCGTCAGCCTCGAGGAGCTGCTGACCGGCGATCACCCCGACGTTTCTGGAAGGACCCATGTCCAACTCGAAGACTACGTCGAGGAAGTTGTCCGCTCCGGGCTCCCCGGACTGCGCTCCTATCGGGGCCGTGCTTTGCGCGCGCAACTCGATGGCTACCTCACCCGCATCATCGATACCGATTTTGAGGAGCAGGGCCTGCAGGTGCGCAGACCCGAGACCCTTCGGCGGTGGATCGCCGCCTATGCCGCAGCGACGGCTACGACCGCTTCCTTCGAGACGATCCGCGATGCCGCCACCGGCGGCCAAAGTGACAAGCCTTCGCGCAGCGCAACGCAACCCTGGCGCGACGTACTGCAGCGATTGTGGATTCTCGATCCTGTAAAGGCCTGGCTGCCGACGCAGAACGATCTCAGCCGCCTGGCCCAAGTGCCCAAACATCACCTGGCCGATCCAGCACTGGCTGCGGCCATGCTCGGGATCGGCGCCGACGCGCTGCTGAAGGGTGTCGAGGCCGGTCCCCGCATCCCTCGTGCCGGCCATCTGCTGGGGCGTTTGTTCGAGTCGCTGGTGACGCTCAGTCTGCGCGTGTACGCCCAGGCCGCCGAAACCGAGCTTCGCCACCTGCGACTGCATGGCGGCAGTCGCGAGGTGGATCTGATCATCGAGCGCAGCGACCGGCGCGTGATCGCCGTCGAGGTCAAGCTGGGTCGGACCGTCGATGACGACGACGTTCGGCATCTGCTTTGGCTGCGCGAGAGGATTGGCGAGGACCTGCTCGACGCCGTCGTCATCAATACGGGACCCGAGGCCTACCGGCGCCGGGACGGTGTCGCCGTGATCCCGGCGGCGCTGCTCGGACCCTGACAGTTTGGCGGCGAAGCCATCGGACGCACGCAGCCGCCGGACCGGCGCCATGAGTCATGGACGCCTCAGAACACCAGGACCTTGTCGGCGCCCTCGGCATGGCCCTTCCTTGCTATCATTCTATTGTTCTATGGAATGTCTGCAAGCTTTGCGGCTTGTCACGTACTGCGACGGCTGCACCACGCGCATCGGAGAGAGCCATTGACCTCGCAACAGGAGCTGCTCGATACGCTGGCCGGGGTTGCCCGGGCCCTGGGCAACGGTCATCGGCTGGCGTTGCTGGAGCGTCTGGCTCAGGGCGCTGCTGCGGTGGAGACCCTGGCCCACACCGCCGATCTGACCGTAGGCAATGCCTCGCAGCACCTCCAGCACCTGCGGCGGGCGGGCCTCGTCACCGCCCAGCGCGACGGCAAACACATGATCTACCGCCTGACCGATGAGCGCATCGTCACCCTGATGGCCCTGCTCAGGCAGGTGGCGGAGACGAATCTGGCCGAGATGGAGCGCCTGGTCGGTCGGCTGTTCGCGGAGGATGACGCCGGCGGCGCCCTGGAAGCCGTCACGCGGGAAGAGCTGCTGGCCGGGCTATCCACCGGCAAGTTGGCCCTGCTGGACGTGCGCCCCGAGGAGGAGTTCGAGGCCGGACACCTGCCCCAGGCGATCAACATTCCGCTCGAGCAGCTGGAAGACATGCTCGACAGGCTGCCCCGGGACAGGGAGATCGTCGCCTACTGCCGCGGTCCTTATTGCGTCCTGTCCCATGAGGCCGTGCAGCGCCTGCGCCAACTCGGTTACCGCGTCCGGCGATTTGAGGAAGGTTATCCGGAATGGAAGGCGGCCGGACTCCCTGTGTCGGCGCAGCCGGCAGCGGCGACCCAAGCCTCTCTGCGGCCATGACAGCACCCGGTGCACCCATGCAAACCAATAAAGGACCGGCAGGATGCCGGCGACACCGTACGGCTTCACCGAGGATGCGGAGACCATCATTCAACTGCACGCTACCGGCCCTTGGGGTATCGAGTATGTCCACCCCGAGGACGACCCCCGAAACCAGTCCCGGCGCAGGTCAGATCTGCCGCAGGAGCCTGCCTCCCTGCGGCCCCGCCAAGGGGGCCGGCGCCAGGGGGGCACAAACCAGGGACATCCGGGGTCAGCCCCTGCTGCGCTGACATCTACACAGGAGGACAGGCTCGATGGTGCAATGGTCTCTCTCACAGGAACCGATCCTGCGCCTGAGCATCCTGTTCGGCGTACTCGGCATCATGAGCGTCTGGGAGATGCTCGCACCCCGGCGCGCGCTCAGCCTGAGCAAGGCGTACCGCTGGTCGAACAACTGGGGCATCGTGATGCTCAACACCGCGATCGCACGCCTGCTGTTCCCGGCCGGCCTCATCGGATTGGCCCTCCTGGTCGAAAGCGAAGGCTGGGGCCTGCTGCAGTTCCTCAATCTGCCGTTCTGGCTCGGCGTCTTCATTGCCCTGGTCATCCTGGACTTCACGGTGTGGGCGCAGCACGTGCTCTTTCACGCCGTCCCGCTGTTCTGGCGCCTGCACCGCATGCACCACGCCGACCTGGATTTCGACGTGACCACGGGCCTGCGATTCCATCCGATCGAGATCCTGCTGTCCTTCGCCATCAAGGCGGGGGCGATCGTGCTCATCGGTGCGCCGGCCATCGCGGTGCTGGTCTTCGAGATCATTCTGAGCTCGCTGGCGCTGTTCAACCATTTGAATGCACGCCTCCCGGCAGGCATCGACCGCGTGCTGCGGTGGTTCATCGTCACCCCGGATTTCCACCGGGTGCACCATTCCTGGTATCCAGACGAGACCAACTCCAACTATGGCTTCAATCTGTCCCTGTGGGATCGGCTGTTCCGGACCTACCGACCGCAACCGCGGGACGGCCACGAGCAGATGACCATCGGCCTCAATCTGTTCCGCGAACCGGACTGGGAACGCCTCGACCGGATGCTCATTCAGCCTTTCGTCGGACCGACCCATAGTGCGCCGATCAAAGAAGGCTCCGAAACCTGAAGGGGTGCTCTGATCCATTGCACCCGGAGGTTGCACCGTGAGCGGTCGCAGAGACTCGGCGACCCTTCCGGCTTCAAGCCTCCGGAGGGCAGCCGGGCAGGTCAGCGAAGAAGGCCGTGAACACCGGCTCGAGATTGCGGTGATTCTGTTCCAGGAGGTACAGCGCGCAATCGATCTGCGCGAGCCGATGCAGGTG
>JAFIFL010000318.1 GCA_020832055.1 Gammaproteobacteria bacterium | reverse complement strand
ACGCGCGTGCCGATGACCTTGAAGTCCTGCCCGGTGTAGGAATTATCGTGTTTCATGTCTCGACCCCGTTCTCGTTTGGGTGGTCCTGTCTGGTCACGCTGGCTTGGCGGCACGCATCTCTTTGGCTGCGCTCTGCACCGCGCGGACGATCTTGTCGTAGCCCGTGCAGCGGCAGAGGTTGCCGGCCAGCGCGTAGCGGATCTCGGTCTCGCTGGGATCCGGGTTGCGGTCGAGCAGGGATTTGGCTGCCACCAGGAAGCCCGGGGTGCAGATCCCGCACTGCAGGGCCGCATGGCTGATGAAGTTCTCCTGCAGCGGGTGCAGCTTGCCGCCTTCGACAAGGCCCTCGACGGTCGTGACCTCGCGCCCTTCAGCCTCGGCGGCGAGCACCAGGCAGGAGCAGACCAGGCGGCCGTCCAGGGTAATGCTGCAGGCGCCGCAATCCCCGGTTCCGCAGCCTTCCTTGACCCCCAGCAGTCCGACGCGGTCGCGCAGGGCGTCCAGCAGCGTCTCTTCCTCGGGGCAGGCGAACTGAACCGCATCCCCGTTGATCGTCGTCGTTACGAGCACTCCGCTCATCGAATACCTCCTGCACGTTCAAAAGCGATCAAGGCAGCGCGTTTGGCCAGCACGCCGGCCACTTCGGTTCGATACTCGATCGTCCCGCGTCTGTCGTCGATGGGTTTGCAGGCTGCACGGCAGGCCTTCACCAGCGCGTCGAGCGCGCCGTCGTCGAGCTTGCTGCCGACGATGGCTGCGGCTGCGGACGGCACCTCGATGGCGGTCGGCGCGACCGCGCCGAGGGCCACCCGGGCCGCGCTCACCACGCCGTCCTTCAGGGTCAGGCTGACTCCGGCACCCACCACGGCAATGTCCATCTCCGTGCGTGGCGTGAAACGAAGATAGGCGTCGCCTGAGTTCGCCGGCCGCGGGGGCAGCACGATGGCCTCGACCAGTTCGCCCTTCGTCAGGGAGGTCTGTCCGGGCCCGGTGGCCACCTTGGCAACGGGCAGGGTGCGCCGCCCCTTGGGGCCGACGATCTCGACCTGGGCGTCGGCGGCAATCAGCGCCGGTGTCGTGTCCGCCGCCGGCGAGGCATTGCAGACGTTGCCGACTATGGTGCAGCGGCCCTGGATCTGGTCCGAACCGATCAGCCCTGCGGCCTCGACGATACCGGGCCAGGCGCGACCGAGGGCCTCGTGCTCGCCGATCTCGATGCCGGGCACCGCCGCGCCGATGCGGAAGCCGCCATCGGCAGTGGTTTCGATGGTGCGCATGGTGGGGATGCGCTTGACGTCGACCACCAGCTCAGGCTCGACCATCATGCTCTTCATGCGGACCAACAGGTCCGTCCCACCAGCGAGGACGAAAGCCTCGCCGCTCTCGCCGGCCAGCAAAGTGGCCGCCTCGCTGGTAGTCGTCGGTGCTGCGTATCTCATGGGCGGTTGCTCCCCCTCGTATCCGGCCTCACGCCTGTGCGTGCCCCTTGTATGTCATGGGGGGACCATGATGCGTGTTCTTGGGGAATTCGGGAAGGGCGCTGCGTTGACGCCTCCGAGGCTGCGGAGCATGCTCGACGGGGTTGGGAGGAAGTGCCCTGCGGCCGGCTGCGCTTGATCGAGGTCAATGCCTGCGCGCGGATCGCAGCTGGATACTTCACGGACACCTGCATCCCGGGGAGGGCAAACGTGACCTCGACACAAGCAGCAAGCACCGATATCGCCACCCATGTGGACGTGCTGATCGTCGGGGCCGGCATATCCGGCGTCGGCTCAGCCTATCACCTGCAGCGGCAGTGCCCCGACAAGCGCTATCTCATCCTGGAGATGAAGGAAACGTTCGGAGGCACCTGGGACACCCACAAGTACCCCGGGATTCGTTCCGATTCCGACCTCTACACCTTCGGCTATCGCTTCAAACCCTGGATCGGGCCACCGATTGCGACGGCCGAAGAAATCCTGACCTACATGAATGAGGTCATTGAAGAGAACGGCATCGACCGGCACATCCGCTATGGCCACCGCATTACGCGCTGCAGCTGGTCGGGCGACCGCAACCTCTGGACCGTGGACGTGATCCGGCTGGCCGACGGCGCCGAACTCGCCTTCACCTGCAATTTCCTGTGGATGTGTCAGGGCTATTACGATCATGAGCGTCCCTACCTGCCCGACTGGAAGGGGCTTAAGGACTTTCAGGGGCAGTTCGTTCACGCCCAGCTCTGGGATCCGGAGACGGACTACACCGGCAAGCGCATCCTCGTCATCGGCTCCGGCGCCACGGCGGCGACCCTGATCCCGGCTTTCGCCGAGAAGGCAGCGCACGTGACCATGCTGCAGCGCTCGCCCACCTACTTCTTCTGCCACCCGAACAGAAACGACCTTGCCGACCGCCTGCGCGAGATCGGCATCGACGAGCCCACCATTCATCGCGTCGTCCGCGCCCAGATCATCCATGACCAGAAGCAGATGCAGGAGCGCTGCTTCGAGGAGCCGGACGCCGTCTTCGAGGAGCTCAAAGCGCTGATCCGGCAGTACGCCGGTGAGGACTTCGAGTTCGAGCCCCACTTCACGCCCAGCTACCGGCCCTGGCAGCAGCGCCTCGCCTTCTGTCCCGACGGCGACGTGTTTCAGGCCGCAGCGGCCGGCAAACTCAGCGTGGTCACGGACACCATCGACACCTTCACGCCCAAGGGTGTGCGGACCAGCTCCGGCGAGGAACTCGAAGCCGACATCATCGTCGCCGCCACCGGCTTCCGTCTGTCGGTGATGGGGGAGATTCCCTTCGAGGTGGATGGTGAGGCCGTGCAGTGGAACGACACGGTCACCTATCGCGGCATGATGTTCACCGGCGTGCCGAACATGCTCTGGGTCTTCGGCTACTTCCGCGCCAGCTGGACCCTGCGCGTGGACATGCTCGGCGATTTCGTCTGCAAGCTGCTCAACCACATGGACGCAATCGGCGCCAAGCGCATCGAGGTGGCGCTGCGGGACGAGGATCAGGACATGGCGATCCTGCCGTGGATCGAGGAGGACAACTTCAACCCGAACTACCTGATGCGCGATCTCGACCGTCTGCCCCGCCGCGGGGACAAGCCCGAGTGGCGGCACAACCAGGATTACTGGTCCGAACGAGAGGAGATTCCAGCCATCGACCTCGACGGGCCGGAGTTCCTTTACGATGGCAAGCGGCGGACGGGAAGCGCAGCCAAGCGCAAGGCTGTCAGCGGCTGAATCCCGTGTTTAGCCTTGAGGGTCAGGAACTGGTAATGGCCACGCAATACATGGCCGCTGCGCCCGAAGGCGATTTGCGTACTGGCGTGGGTAGCCTTGCTCAGAGGCAAGGTGAAATTTCCGCAGCGTTGGATAGGGTGTTCCTGGGCTTTTGACACAAAGAGGCACGTCTTCAGGGCAGGGCGCTTCGAGATCGGCCCAATCGCTGTGCGATTAGGGCCTTCCCACAGAGAGGGGGGGCTGCCAACTTGTGGGAGAGCGCTGTTTCGCACAGCGAAATGCGCCGATCTGGAGGGCGTTGAGCGCAGGCAGTGTTCTC
>JAFIFL010000317.1 GCA_020832055.1 Gammaproteobacteria bacterium | reverse complement strand
GCGCGGGGCGCATCTGAGCACTGAGGTTCGCGAACTTGTCGGGCCGCAGCTCGACATTGATCCGGGCCTCTTCGTTTACGCCCGCCCGCAGGTCTTGCGGGGCACCACAGATCAGCCTGCGCAGTCAGGTTCCAGGCAGGCGGACGACAAGGCCGCTCTGCCGATATCGAGGGCTGATTGCTGCCTGGTTGCGCTCATAAAGCCTGGATTCGCAGCAGCTGGCGCAAGGGCACTCGTGCGCCGACGATGTCCGCAAGGGTGTGACCGTCGAGAACTTCGTAAAACGCCGTCACGGCATCCGCCAGGATCCCGGGCAGACCGCAGGCTGGACTGATCACGCAGTGTCCGCCCGGCTGCTGGCAGGCCACCAGCTCAGGTTCGCCCTCCAGGCTGCGCACGACAGCGCCAACAGCGATGTCCGTGGGCGGCTGCGCCAGCGCAAGGCCCCCGCTTCGCCCGCGCTCCGACGTCACCCAGCCCTGCCGGACCAGCTCAGGGACGACCTTCATGAGGTGCGCGCGGGAAATGTCATAGCGGTGGGCAATCTCGGCGATGGTGACCCGGTCGCCCTCGACGAGCGCAAGGTGCATGAGCACCCGCAGGCCGTAATCCGTGAACTGGGTGAGGCGCATGCAGCAAATCTCTCTTCAGCCGGGTCGCCCGTCCGGCCGCGGTGCCAGCAGGATCGGACCGAAGCGGATCAGATAGCCGATCCATGCCAGCACCCAGGCCGTGGCGGCCACTGTGAGCAGCGCGATATACCCTTGCGGGAACAGTGCAGCCGCGATCCTCGCCACCGCGGCCACCGTGATCAGCACATAGAGCAGCGAGCTGCCCCGTGGCAGTTCGAGTGGCCGTCCTGTATGGCCGAGCGCGACCCGCGTCATCACGCCGATCAGAATCGTACCGATGGCCCCGGCCCCGAGGGCGTGCCACCACAGGGTCGGCGGCACCAGGCTGGTGAACCAGGACGCGGCCATGAGCAGCAACGCCGCAATCAGCCACAACCAGGCGAGATGCAGGATCCACAGCAGTGGCTCGGTGAGGACGCGGTGGCTGTTCCATCCCGCCAGCCGCAGGCTGGCGGCGATCGCTGCCAGCAGCGCCAAGGCGGCGGCCACATGCGGCTGCTGCGCCAGCACCGCGGCACTGGCGAGCAACAATCCACCGACGTTGATCCATTCCAGCGGCGCAAACTCCCTCACACTTTCGGGCTGCTGGCGTTTACGCAGCCAGTTGCGGGTGAAGGCCGGCGTGATACGTCCCGCAATCAGGCTGATCATGGCAGCAACGGCCAGCAGACCGGCTTCGTAGGCCAGCAGCCGATCGAATTCCATGAAGTGCCAGGCGCCGTGGGCGACCGCCAGCAGCAGCAGGATCACCACCAGCGGATAGTTGCGCCGCTGACCGACAGGCACCAGACGGGACAGCAGGTACAACGCCAGCGCAGGCAGGAACAGCAGGTTGGTCACGGCAGCGGCGACGCCAACCGGACTCTCGGCCAGCATCGTCACGCGCCCTGCCACCCACAGCAGCAGAAGCGCGGCCAATCCCGCACCTGCCAGGGGCGGCTTCCCGGTCCAGGTCGCCACGGCGGTCAACGCGAACCCGGCCGCCGCGGCCCCCACGACGCCGAACAGCAATTCATGGGCATGCCACGCCGGGGTCAGTTGCGGCAGCGTGAGCCATCCCGTCAGGCTGGCGAGCCACAGCAGCATGGCCAGCGCCGACCAGGCCGCGGCCAGCAGGAAGAACGGGCGAAAGGGGACGGCCAAGAGCAGCCGAGGGTGTCCCGGCGGCGCGCCCGGTCCCGGTTCAGAGTGCGGCGAAGCGGTCACCATAGGATTTCCACAGATCCAATTTAATATGCATACAATGTCGATATTAAAACGATCTGTCCAGGCCGCCAGACTGCGACCTGATCTGGGGATGAGACTTCAGGAAGCTCCTGCCGCGGCCCAGCTTCCGCTATCCGCAGCCCGCCAGGATTGTTAGCTTAGCGTCTTCCCGGGCAGGAGGATGCCATGCACACAGCAACAGCGACCCAGCGGTCATGCAGTTCTGGTCGGATCGGACAGCGCAGCGCCGGCGCAGGCATTGTGGGCCTGCTCCTGCTGCTGGCCACCGCCTGCAGCGACGAGGGGGCGAGCACGGTTGCGGACGCATCCCCGGATGCTGCCGAGTCGGCCACAGCAGAGATCAGTTGCGAAGCCAAGCATGGCATCACGCCCGTCTGCGGGTTCCGCAATCCCGAAGATCTGGCGGTCGTACCCGGCGGGGAGATGCTGCTGGTGAGTGAGATGGGCACCTTTCTCACGGACGAACCGGGCACCCTTTCCCTGCTCGACATTGCCGGGCAGCAGCGACGCAGCATCGACATTCAATGGGATGCACCCGCCGCGCAGGAGCGCTGGGGCGAGGCAGACTGTCCGGCGCCGCAGATCAGCCGCTTCAGTCCCCACGGCATGCACCTCATGACCCGCGGCGACGGACGGCATCAGCTGCTGGTGGTGAACCATGGCGACGAGCGCATCGAGTTTTTCGAACTGACCGGCGCGGATACGGACTGGCGGCTGCACTGGCGCGGCTGCGCCACGCCGCCTGATGACCCGTTCATCAACGATGTCGCCGGACTGCCCGACGGCGGCTTCGTCGCCACCCACATGTGGGACAAGGGCACGCCGTTCGAGGATCTGGTGACGCGCCTGACCGCCGGCGAGCCCACTGGCTGGGTCTGGCATTGGCAACCAGGTGCCGGTTTCCGCAAGGTACCGGGCTCCGATGATCTGATGCCGAACGGCATCGCCGCCAGCCCGGACGGCAAGACGATCTTCGTGAACATCTACATGGGCGGCCGCACTGTGCGCCGCGATATCCAAAGCGGTGCGCTCCAGGGCGAGTTCAGCGTCCCGAGCCCAGACAACATCGTGTTCGGCGCGGATGGGCAACTGTGGGTGGCCTCGCACCTGAACGATCCCATCGAGGAGTCCTGCGAACAGGACCACGCGGGCCCCTGTCTGCTGCCTTTCCAGGTGGTGCGGGCAGATCCGGACACCATGGAAGCGGAAGTCGTATTCCGGCACGAAGGCGAACCCATGGGATTTGCGACAGTGGCGCTGCCCCACGCCGGGCGGGTCTGGCTCGGGACGGCGTCAGGAGATCGCCTGGCCAGTATCGAGGCGCCTTAGGGGGTACGCAGAGACTGTGGCGTCAGCTGCCGACACGGCATGCAGTTCGCGGCTGCGCTGAGCCTCCCTTTTGTGAGAAGACCCTGATCGCGCGGCGATTGTGGGAGAGCCCTGATCGCGCAGCGATTGGGCCGATCTGAAGGAGCTGTGCCGAAGCTGGAGCCGTTGCCTTCGCTGGACGTCGTCGAGATCGGCGCATTTCGCTGTGCGAAATAGCGCTCTCCCACAAGGACGTGTCGCTCGACGCTGGCTTTGCGCCTTGTGGGAAGGCCCTAATCCCGAAGGGATTGGGCCGATCTGAAGGCGCTGTGCCGAAGCTGAAGCCGTTGCCTTCGCTGGACGTCGTCGAGATCGGCGCATTTCGCTGTGCGAAATA
>JAFIFL010000316.1 GCA_020832055.1 Gammaproteobacteria bacterium | reverse complement strand
GACATCCAGCGAAGGCAGCGTCCTCAGCTTCGGCAGAGCGCTTCGAGATCGGCCCAATCGCTGTGCGATTAGGGCCTTCCCACAATGGGGGCGCTGCCAGCTTGTGGGCGCATTTCGTCCGGAACGAAATGCGTCGCACGCAGTGCGCCGCGAAGCGGGGCGCGCCAGGGATGGCGCGCAACAGAGCGCTATTTCGCGCAGCGAAATGCGCCGATCTGCGTGACATTCAGCGAAGGCAACGACATCGACTCCGGCAGAGCGCCTCGAGATCGACTCATCCGCTGATGCCAGATTCAATCCTCAGCAGCAGGCCGCGGCGTCCACAGCACTTCGGAACCGTCCTTGCGGCCGAGCCAGCGGGCCAGCACGAACAGGAGATCCGAGAGGCGATTGAGGTAGACGCGCAGCACCGCCGCGTCGCTGGCGTCGCTTTCGGCCAATGCTGTGAGGCCGCGCTCGGCCCTTCGGCATACCGTTCTTGCCACGTGGCAGCGCGCCACGGCCTCGGAGCCGGCGGGAAGCACGAAGCTGGTCAGCGGGGGAAGTTCGGCGTTGTAGCTGGCCAGGGCGGACTCGAGGTCGCTGACGGCTGCTTCCGGAAACCGCTGATTGCCGGGCAGGCTCAGGGCGCCGCCTAAATCGAACAGTCGGTGCTGGATGTCGCTGAGCAGAGCGTCGAGTGCCTCGATGTCGATCACGGCACGCAGCATGCCGACGTGGGCGTTGAGTTCATCGACGCTGCCGATGGCCTCCATGCGTGGCGCATGTTTGGGCAGGCGGCTGCCGTCGGCCAAGCCGGTGCTGCCGTCGTCGCCGCTGCGGGTGGTGATCCGGTTCAGACGTACGGTCATGCGGATTCGGACTCCTCTCTCTTTTCTCTCCAGATGCCATCGGTGACTTCGCCAGTCTGGACGGCACTGCTCAGGCGATCCTGGGCAAAAGCCAGCAGGGCGTCGGTCGTGGGAATGCCGTCAGCACCATGGGCGGCGCAGACCGCCATGGCGATCTGCAGGCTCTGGACGCCGTCTGCGGTATCCAGGCGGTGGCCGTGCAGTTCCGCGTGGATGCGATGAAAGCTCTCCTTGGTGCAATGCTCGATGTCGGGCTGGTGAACCAGTACAGCGAAGGTGTCAGGCCGGATGCGGGTCACCACGTCCATGGGGCGAACGAGATACTCCAGGCGCGTTGCGGCCGCTCTCACCACCCGGTCGACGTCTGGCGGTTCGAGGCCCGCTGCCAGTTCGCCGTAGTTGTCCAGGGCCAGCAGAATGACGCAGGCGGCACCGCCCCTGGAGGCCACCTGTCGCAGCAGATCCGACAGCGCGCGGTCGGTGAACCGTTCATTGCCGAGGCCGGTGAGGGTGTCGACCATGTTGCGGCGTTCGAGCGTGCCGATCCGCTCCCTGAGTTGCCGGTTCCGGGCCAGCAGGCCGTTGTTGTAGCCGGCGATCCGGCAGGCGGCCCAGACCCGTGGCAGCAGATACGTGCGCAGAGCGGACTTGCTGACGAAGTCGTCGACACCGTGTTCGAAGGCCTGGCTGACGGCGGCCATTTCCTCCTGGCTGGAGAGGAGCATGATGTAGGTGAAATGATCGAGGATCTCGTCCATGTCGCGGATCCGGCGCGTGAGTTCGAGCCCGTCCATGCCGGGCATGTTCCAGTCGGACACGACGATGTCAGCGCTGCGCTCTTCAAGCTGGCTGAGAGCCTGGCTCCCAGACTCTGCGATGCGCACGTCCACGAAACCCGCTTCATTGAGACTGCGGGTGATGATGGCCCGGCTGAAGCGGGCGTCGTCGACCACCAGCACAGGCAGAGAGGAATCCATCCTTCGGCTCCCTACTGGGCGCGGAAATCGCGCCACAGAAGCTCTGTGTAGAAGAGCGCCGGTGGTGAGTCAAGGAACCGGGTCACGTCCGGCGCTCGGAGTTGCGGTGACCCGATGGAAGAGCTGAACGCGCCGACGAGCGTCATCGCTGGACGTCCGGCTGCGGCTGGCGCCCCGGGCGGGTGATGTGGTCCGGGTTCACGTGGCGGGCGAGATAGATCGCCAGGACGATGGCCGGCAGGCCCACCGCCGCTGCCGAGATGAAGAACCAGAAGAAACCGATGCTCTCCGCCAGCACACCGGTGAAGCCGGCGGTGAACTGGCCGGGCAGGGTCATGATGGAACTGAACAGGGCGTACTGGGTGGCGGTGTAGGCGCTGTTCGTCAGCGAAGAGAGATAGGCGATGAACACCGCGATGGCAATGCCGCCGGATATGTTGTCGGCGATGATGGCGATGATGAGACCGTAGGTTTCCGGGCCGATCAGGGCCAGCCAGGAAAACGTCAGGTTGGTCAGGGGCGCCAGGAATGCCGCGGTAATGAGCATGGTGGCGATGCCGAAGCGGGCGACCAGAACGCCGCCTATGGCCGCACCGGTGAGGGTCATGGCCAGGCCGAAGGCGGCGGCGATGTTGGCGATCTCGGCCTTGCTGAAGCCGAGGTCCAGGTAGAACGGATTCGCCATCACCCCCATGAAGATGTCGCTCAAGCGGAACACGCTGATGAAGAGCAGGATCAGCAATGCCGCGGGGCCGAAGCGGGTGAAGAAGTCCGCGAAGGGACAGACCACCGCACCAATGAACCAGGCCGTGGCCTTTCTGCGGAAGCCCTGGTGGTCGGTGCGGTCGAGGTACGCGACGACCCGTTCCTCGAGAGCCTCGGTGCTGCGGTCCATGGCCACTTCGGGCTCCCGGATGATCAGGGTGGTCGCCATGCCGATACCCATCAGGAGACCCATCACGGCGTAGGCCGTACTCCAGTCCACCGCAGCGGCAATATGCAGCGCACCTGCACCGGCGGCGAGGATTGCGACCCGATAGCCGAAGACGTAGGTGGCTGCCATGGCGCCTTGACGATCCCGGGACACGGCCTCGATGCGATACGCATCCACCGCCACGTCCTGGGTGGCCGACCCGAAGGCCGTCAGGACGGCCCATACCGCCACGAGTCCCAGAGAGGTCCGCGGATCCGTGAAGGCCATGCCGAGCAGGCCGATGGTGATCACCACCTGGGCCAGCAGGATCCAGCTGCGTCGTCGTCCCAGCAGTGGGGTGAGGAAGGGCAGCGGCAGGCGATCGACGATGGGCGCCCACAGCACCTTGATGCTGTGGGCCATGCCCACCCAACTCAGGAAGCCGATGGCGGCGAGGGTGATGCCGAGATCCCGCAGCAGTGCACCGAATGTGCCACCGACCAGCAGCAGCGGCAAACCCGCCGCGAAGCCCAGGAAGGCCATGCCGACCACCCGCGGGTGCCCGTAGACCGCAAATGCTTCACGCCAGCTCTGGCGGCGATTCGGGTCTGCCGCCAATGTCGATGGTTCTGTCACGGGTGCCAGGATCTCGGCGTATGGGAAAGCCCGGCAGCGTACCCCAGATGCCGGACTGGAATCAGCTGCGGCGAAGCGATTTGCAGTCAAGGCAGTGACGTCCGCTGTGGGAGAGCGCGATTACGCGCAGCGAAATGCGCCGATCTGCATGAGCTTTGACGAGGCAGCGCCACCTTGTGGGAAGCTGCGCAGCGCAGCGCAGCAGCGATCTGGAT
>JAFIFL010000315.1 GCA_020832055.1 Gammaproteobacteria bacterium | reverse complement strand
ATGGCATGCAGACTTTCAGATCGTGCCGGGCGTGCTAGCGTTTGACGGAATGTAGAAAAATCAGGGGAGGTGCGCCATGGCGAAGCTTGTGCGGCTGGCAGGTATTGCTGTTTTCGCAGGGGGCCTTGCGGCCTGTGAACCGGTGGCGGAGCGCCCGGCCGAGCCGCCAGCGCAGGCAGCGTACTGGGCAGGCCCCGTCGAGCATGAAGCGGCCAGCTTCACCGTTCTGGCCAGCGGTACGGCCATCGGCGCGGTACAGGTAACGCCGCAGGAAAACGGCTACGCCATCTTCTACGAATTCCGCAATAACGGGCGGGGTCCGACCTTCAACGAAACGGTGGTGCTGGACGGCGATGGCCTGCCGACCCATTGGGTCATCGAAGGCACGACAACCTTCGGCAATGCGGTGGACGAGGTTTTCCGCCTCGAAGACGGCGCGGCCTTCTGGCGCGACACGACCGGCGAGAACGAGATGGAAGTGGCCGGGCCTGCCCTTTACGCGCCGCAGAACTCCAGCCCCTACAGCCTCGCCATTACGGCCCGTGCGCTGATGGCAGCTGACGGCAATCGTCTGGCGGCCATTCCCGGCGGCGAGGTGCGGACGGAGGAGATGGACCGCCTGACGGTATCCAATGGCGACGAGACACGCGAAATCACAAGCTGGGCGCTTTCCGGTCTCGGTTTGAACCCCACCTATTTCCTGATGGATGGCGAGGCGTTTTTCGGGGTCATCTCGCCCTCTTTCGCCATATTGGCAGAAGGTTTTGAAGGCGAGGACGAACGCCTGCGCGAGCTGGCCGCTGAGTACGGTGCCAGCCGTTTTGAGGCCATCCAGGCGCGGGTCGCGCATGAATTTGACGGGCCTGTGCGTGTACGCAATGTGCGCGTCTTTGATCCCCTCACCGAAGCACTGGGGGAGCCGGTCTCGGTGGTTGTGGAAGGCAATCGCATCGCTGCAATCGATCCGCTGGACATGCCCTCACGTGCCGGTGAGGTGGAGATTGACGGGGCGGGTGGATCGCTGCTGCCCGGCCTGTTTGAAATGCACGCGCATATGGGCGAGGCGAGCGCCTTCCTGAACATCGCCGCAGGCGTGACGAGCGCGCGGGACATGGGAAATAACAACGAGGTGCTTGAAGGTCTCATCGCCAATATCGAGGCAGGCCGCGTGGCAGGCCCGCGCCTCTATCGCAGCGCCTTTATCGAAGGGCGCAGCCCGTTCAATTCCAACAGCGGCGTGGTGGTGGAAAGCGAGGAAGAGGCCGTTCAGGCCGTCCATGACTATGCCGACCGTGGCGGGTTCCACCAGATCAAGATCTACAACTCCATGCGCCCGGAATGGATACCGGCGGTGATAGCGGCTGCCCGCGAGCGGGGCTTGCGCGTGACCGGCCATATCCCGGCCTTTACCAATGCCGATGCGATGATCGAGGCGGGCTATGACGAGATCGTCCATATCAACCAGCTCATGCTGGGCTGGGTACTGGACGCGGATGAGGACACCCGCACGCTATTGCGCCTGACCGCGCTGCAGCGCCTTCCCGTTCTGGACCTCGACAGTGCAAACGTTCAGGCCACCATTGATGCCATGGTTGAGCGCGGGGTCGCCATCGATCCCACTTTCGCCATCCACGAGCAGCTGTTGCTGTCGCGCAATGGCGAGGTGTTTGCCGGCGCGGTGGACTATGTCGATCATCTGCCCGTCAACGCCCAGCGTGGCGCACGCAGTGCGATGTCGGCCATCGGTTCGCCCGAAGAGGACGAAGCCTATCGCGGCGCGTTCGAGCAGATACGCCAGATGCTGGCGATGATGCGCGAGCGCGGTATCGCGATGGTGCCGGGTACCGACCTTGGTGGCTCCTTCACCTATCACCGCGAGCTGGAGCTTTATCAGCTTATCGGCATGGAACCGGCCGAAATTATCGGCTGGGCGAGCCATGGCATGGCGGAATTTCTCGGCGTTGAAAACGAGCTTGGCCGCATCGAGCCGGGCTATCTGGCCGACTTTTTCCTGGTGCCGGGGGACCCCACGCAGGACCTGCGGGACATCAAGACCATAGCGCTGGTGGTGGCCGATGGCAGGGTCTATTTCCCGAGCGAAATCTATCCCGAGTTCGGCATCCGCCCCTTCACCGATGTGCCGGCGATGAGGCTGGTGGAGTAGGGCTTTCCTCCCTCGTGCTTCGAGACGCAGCTACCGCTGCTCCTCAGCATGAGGGGCGTTTCCATACTTGATCCCTCATCCTGAGGGCGAACGCAGTGAGCGTCTCGAAGGACGAGGGATCAGGTAAACAGCACGAAGCTGGCGATGGAGAAGTAGATGACCACGCCGGTGGCGTCCGCGATGGAGGTCACCAGCGGTGCGCTGGGCACTGCCGGGTCCATGTTGAAGCGCGACAGGACGAAGGGCAGGCTCATGCCGATCAGGCTGCCCACCAGCACGATGATGATCATCGAGCTGGCAACGACCATGGCGATTTCCGGCCCGCCCCGGAATATGCCAATGCCGGACACCGCCAGCGCCATGCTGATGCCGAGCAAGCCAGCGACGAGGAATTCGCGTCCCAGCATCCGGCTCCAGTCTCGTGATCTGACATCGCCGGTGGCCAGCGCACGCACCATCAGCGTGGCGGCCTGAGACCCGGCATTGCCACCAGAGGCAATGAGCAGCGGCAGGAAGAAGATCAGCGCGATATGGGCAGCGATCGTGTCCTCGAAATAGGCAATGCCGAAGCCCGACAATAGATTGCCGAACACCAGCAGGACCAGCCAGACGATGCGCGCGCGATAGAGCGTGAATATGCCCGCCGTACGCACGCTTTCATCGATATCCCCGTGCGCGCCGAGACGCAGGAAGTCTTCCGTGGCCTCTTCTTCCAGCGCGTCGATGGCGTCATCGTGAGTGACGATCCCCCTTCCGGGACGGCACGACCCACGTCCTGTTCAGCCCGGACGACTTCATCGCCCGTTTGGCCGCCTTGGTTCCCAGGCCGGGATGCAACCTGACGCGCTACCACGGCGTCTTCGCGCCGAACTCAGCGTTTCGCCGTGCTGTTGTGCCTGCTTCCGGCAAGCACCGCAGAGGCCAGGGAAAGGCAGCATCGTGTCGGGATGATCGCCCCAAGCCCCCGCAGAGCGGCCCGGTGGATGACAGCGACCCGCCGACCGCACCGCTCACATGGGCCCAGCGCCGTGTGACGTACCACTGAAGCGGGTCTTCGAGTTTGACCTCACGCTCTGCCCATACTGCGGTGGTCGGCTACGGGTCATCGCGGATGTGACGGACCCCGTCGTCATTCGCAAAATCCTCGACCATATCCATCAACGCGCCCCGCCAGAACAGCGCTCCACCCCGGAGACGTGCGCGATCTCATCAGCCCGCGGTTGACCCTTGCCTCCGTGAAGGCATCCCCATGGCGCGTCAATGCCCACCTTCCTGATCGGCTCGCAAGCACGTAGGCCTGCGTCCCATTGCTTCGTGAGATTTTGCTACTCTTGGGCTACCTTTGACCGCAGGGCCGCATCACTGACCACCACTGAGCCACCATGCATAGCTGGAGTCGACATGGGAAAGCCCGATTATTTTGCCTATCCGC
>JAFIFL010000022.1 GCA_020832055.1 Gammaproteobacteria bacterium | reverse complement strand
CCCGGCGGGGGGGCGGCCCCGGCGCGCCGCGGGGGGGGGGGGGGCTCGGCAGGAGGGCAGACCGCATTCGGAGCCAAGTCGACAGCGACCTGCCGGCCGTCCATCCCTGAAGTTGCATGGGTCATCCTTGACCAGGGTCAATTCGGGTGCGGAGCAACCCCGTTAGAGTCAGGGAAGATTCCGGGCATGGACGGGCCCATGATGCAACGTGTCCGGCACGCAATGCGTACAGCTGACCGAACCGACCGGGTCAACTCACGAGACTGACCATCCTTCGTGGTGCGCGTCGGATGACCGCGACAAGGCCGGCGCCCAACCCGTCCGCCCCGTCACCACCGCGGGTTCGATCGAGGAGCGTCCATCATGACCATCCTTGGCGCGGCAGCGATGCTTGCCGTGCTGGCAGCCGCGCTGGCGAGCCTGCTGCTGCTCGCCGACCGCCGACTCCGGGTGGCCGGGGACCCGCGCCTCGCCGCCGTGACCGAGGCCCTGCCCGGCATCAACTGCGGCAGCTGCGGCTATCCCAGCTGTCGGGCGTTCGCCGAAGCGCTCCTCGAGGGTGCTGCATCTCCGGCGTCCTGTTCAGTCAGCCCCCCGGAGATGCGCGAGCGCATTGCAGTCTTCCTCGGTGTTGACGTTGGCATCGCCGACCGCCGTGTCGCGCGGCTGGCCTGTGCCGGAGGACGCCATGTCGCGCCATCTCTGGTCCGTTACCTGAGCGAGCCGACCTGTGCCGCTGCCGCCGAAGTGGCTGGAGGCGGCAAGGCGTGTGCCTGGGGCTGCCTCGGTCATGGCGACTGTGAACGCGTCTGTGACTTCGACGCCATCCGGATGAACCGCCATGGCCTGCCCGTGGTCGACGAGACGCTGTGCACCGCCTGCGGCGACTGTGTCCGGGCCTGCCCCAAGGATCTGTTCCGGCTGGTATCCGAGTCCGACTCCCTGTGGGTGGCCTGCAGCCATCCGGGGACGGGTAACGAACTGCTGGCAGTCTGCCGGGTCGCCTGTACCGCCTGCGGCAAGTGCGTGCAGGACGCGCCTGACTGGCTGCAGATGCAGGATGGTCTGCCCCAGCGGATCGAAAACACGGCAGCGGAGCCACCGCGGACGGCCATCGACCGCTGCCCGACCGGTGCGATCGTCTGGGTCGAGTCAGGACGCGCGCACCTGGGGATGGAGGCGCTGCGACCGCGCCGGCGCGCGGATCGGTCAGTGATCGCCGACTGAGTGTCGGAGCGAGGGCAACAGGGAGCTGTCATGAGTAGAGCCAAAATGACCCGCAAGGCGCCGGCAGCGAAGTACCCCGGCATACGGGCTGCGCTCGATGGCAACAGTGCGGTGATCGCCTGCGAGCAGGAGGCCAGTGATGCCGCGGGAGCCTATCCCATCACGCCTTCCACGCAGATGGGCGAGGAATGGGCGGCGGCGGCAGCAGCAGGCCATCTGAACGTTGCCGGTCGGCCGTTGATCTTCATCGAACCGGAGGGCGAGCACGCCGCCGCTGCTGTGACCGCAGGCCTGTCCATGACCGGACTGCGTTCGGCCAATTTCTCTTCGGGCCAGGGCATCGCCTACATGCACGAGTCGCTCTATGCGGCGGTGGGCAAGCGACTGACCTATGTCCTGAACATCGGCTGCCGGGCCATGACCAAGGCGACGCTGAATGTTCATGCCGGCCACGACGACTACCACTGCGTCGATGACACCGGCTTCTTTCAGCTGTTCGCCAAGAATGCCCAGCACGCCGCGGACCTCAACCTGATCGCCCACCGCATTGCCGAGCTGGCCCTCACACCCGGCATCGTCGCCCAGGACGGATTCCTGACCACCCACCTGGTGGAAACCCTGCTGGTCCCGGAACGGGAACTCATTGCCGAATATCTCGGGCTTCCCGAGGACGTGATCGAATGCCCGACACCGGCCCAGCGCATGCTCTTCGGCAAGACCCGGCGGCGGGTGCCGGAACTCTGGGACGTGGACAACCCGGTGATGGCCGGGGTGGTCCAGAACCAGGATGCCTACATGCAGAGCGTCGCCGCCCAGCGGCCGTTCTTCTTCGATCACATTGCAGCGCTGACGGACCAGGCCTTTGCCGAGTTCGCTGCGCTGACCGGGCGCCGCTACGACCGCCTGCTCGGTTACCGCGTCGAGGATGCCGATTACCTGCTGCTCGGCCAGGGCAGCCTCATCCCCACTGCCGAAGCGGTGGCGGACTACCTGCGGCAGCACCGGCACATCAAGGTGGGCGTGATCGATCTGGTGATGTTCCGGCCATTTCCGGCCGATCTGCTTGCCGCTGTACTGCAAGGCAGGCGGGGTGTCACGGTGCTCGAGCGCCTCGATCAGCCGCTGGCAGCCGACCTGCCGCTGGCGAGGGAGATTCGTGCCGTACTCGGGAAGTGCATCGAGAACGGCCGCCGTGAGCGGGATCCGCCCCACGCCGGCCTGCCCGCCTATACCCGCCTTGCGGACCTGCCCGAGGTCTACTCCGCGTCATTCGGGCTGGGCAGCCGCGATCTGGCACCGGGGGATCTGATCGGGGCGGTGGAAAACATGCTCCCGGACGGGGCCGGGCGGAAAATGTTCTACCTGGGCATCGACTTCCTGCGTGAGACGCCGCTGCATCCGAAGGAGCAGATCGAGCAGGAGCGGCTTGCGCGCGACTACCCGGAGCTGGCCTCCCTGACGGTAAAGGGCAGCGAAAATCCGAACCTGATGCCCGCAGACTGTCTGACCCTGCGCATGCACTCCATCGGCGGCTGGGGAGCGATCACGACCGGCAAGCATCTGGCCACGACTCTGTTCGATCTGCTGGGCTACCACATCAAGGCCAACCCCAAGTACGGCTCCGAGAAAAAGGGCCAGCCCACCACGTTCTATCTGGCCGCGGCACCCGAGCCCATCCGCATCAACGGTGAGTACGCCTACGTGGACGTGGTGCTGTCTCCGGACCCCAATGTCTTCAACCACAGTGACGCCCTGGCAGGACTGCGGGACGGCGGACTGCTGATCATCCAGGCCGATGCCGGCACGCCGGCAGCAGTCTGGGAGCGCATACCTGAGCGGTATCGAAGGCGGATCGTGAAGCAGAACATCCGACTGTGCTACGTGGATGCGTTCCGTATCGCCCGTGAAGAGGCAACGGACCCGGATCTGCAGCTGCGCATGCAGGGTATCGCGTTCCAGGGTGCGTTCTTCGCCGCCACCGACCTGCTCGAGAAGCATGGGCTTGACGAGGAGCGCCTGCTCGACTCTATGCGTGATAGCCTCGAACGGAAATTCGGCGGCCGCGGCGCCCGCGTGGTGGAAGACAACCTGAGCGTGATCCGCCGCGGCTTCGACGAGCTTGCTGAGGTGCTGGAGAAACCGTTGCCCGCGACCGAAGGCACCGGGCCCGGCGTGCCGGCCGTGCCGATCCGGGTACGGGAGTTGCCCCAGAGCCGGGCGCCGCTGACGGACATCCAGCGTTTCTGGGCCGAGACAGGAAGCCTCTACGCCCGCGGCCAGGGCAATGCCAATCTGGCCGACCCGTTCATGGCACTGAGCCTGATGCCGGCATCCACCGCCCTGTTCCGGGACATGACCGGGATTCGAACCCAGCACCCGAAGTGGTTGCCCGAGAACTGCACTGCCTGCGGCAAGTGCTGGACAGTCTGCCCGGACACGGCGATTCCCGGACTGGTCAACAGCCTCACCGAAATTCTCGATACCGCGGTCGCCCGGGTCCGCAGGGCCGGCCATGCGCCGCAGCTGCTGCCCCGTGCAGTGCGGGCGCTGGAACCGAGAGCACGGGAGCTGTTCGACGCGGCGGGAGCAGGACATTCGGCACGAGGTCTGATCTCCGAGGCCATCGAGGCACAGCTCGCCGCGACCGCGGATAAGGTGGAGCGCGCGGAACTCGCCACCGAGTTTCGCTGGCTGGAAGAGGCCCTGGGGGCGTTTCAGTTCTCGCTCACCCGGCCCTTTTACGAACTGCGGGAACGGGACGAAAAGGGCAGCGGCGGTCTGCTCAGCATCACCATCAATCCGGACACCTGCAAGGGCTGCGGTGAGTGCATCGCCGTCTGCGAGGACGCCGCCCTCGAGGAGGTCCCCCAGACCGACGCGTCAGTGGACCTGCTGCGCGGACGCTGGGACGTGTGGCATGACCTGCCGAGCACCGCCGACGAGTTCCTTCGGATCGAGAACCTCGACGAGGCCATCGGCGTGCTCGACCACATCCTGCTGAAGAAGGAAGTGTACCTGCCCTTCACCAGCGGCGATGGCGCCTGCCTCGGCTGTTCGGAGAAGACCGTCCTGCGGCTGTTCATCGCCACCGTGGAAGCCTTGATGCAGCCGCGCATCAAGGCTCATGTGGCAAAGCTCGACGATCTCCTCACGCGTCTCGAGCGCCATCTGAGGGACACCCTGACGGCAGACCTGGACCTGTCCAGGATGGGCGCGCTGGCCGAGGAGGAAGCAGGCACCCTGAGCCTCGAAAAACTCGTCACCCGCGCGCGGGACGCATCTGCGAGCGGGACGGGCGAGGTCGATCAGAAGTGGATCAAGCGGGTCACGACTCTCATCGAACGGCTCAGGAAGCTGCGCTTCAGATACACCGAGGGGACCACCGGCAGGGGACGCGCAGCGATGGGCATCCTCAATGCCACCGGTTGCTCCTCGGTCTGGGGCTCCACCTTCCCCTTCAACCCCTACCCCTACCCCTGGGCCAATCACCTGTTCCAGGACAGTCCGTCGCTGGCCCTCGGGGTGTTCGAAGGGCACATGGTGAAGATGGCACAGGGCTTCAGGGCGATTCGCGAGGCGGAACTGGAACTGGCGGGCGAGTACGTGGAGGCGCGTGATTCGGCCTTCTTCGATACCTTCGACTGGCGCCGCTTCTCGGACGAGGAGTACGCCCTGTGCCCGCCGGTGGTGGTGGTCGGCGGTGACGGCGCCATGTACGACATCGGCCTGCAGAACCTTTCCCGCGCCATGATGTCCGGCAAGCCGCTGAAGGTCCTGGTCCTCGACAGCCAGGTGTACTCGAACACCGGCGGCCAGGCCTGCACCTCCGGTTTCTTCGGTCAGGTCTCGGACATGGCGGCATTCGGCGTGTCGATCCAGGGCAAGCAGGAAGTGCGCAAGGAACTCGGCCTGATCGGCATCGCCCACCGGACCACTTACGTCATGCAGGCGACCATCGCCCACCCGAGTCACATGATCGAGGGCTTCATCGAGGGCCTGACCTGTCGCCGACCGGCGCTGTTCAACTGCTACACCTCCTGCCAGCCGGAGCACGGCATCGCCGACGATGCAGGTGCGGCCCAGGCCAAGCTCGCGGTGGAGTCCCGGGCCTACCCCCTGTTCCGCTACCACCCGGAACGGGGCGCGACGGTGGCCGAGTGCCTCGATCTCGGCGGCAACCCGGCGCCGGAGGACGACTGGCCGAGCTACGCGCTGACCTACCGCAAACACGAGCGCGACCGCGAGCTGGAACTGCCCCTGACCTTTGCCGATTTCGCCGCCAGCGAGGGCCGCTTCCGCAAGCACTTCCGCACCGTCCCCGAGGAGGCCTGGCACGACGACATGCTGCCGCTGGCAGCGTACCTGGAGCTCTCCGGAGACGATCGCGAGGGCAAGTACCCTTACATCTGGCACCTGCTGCCGGACGGCAAGCTCGGCCGGCTGCTGGTGGCCGACGCGCTGGTGGCCTCCTGCGAAGACCGGCGGGATTTCTGGCGCATGCTCCGCTCCCTCGCGGCGCGCGGGCCCGGACCGGAGGAGCAGCGGGAGGAGATGACCGAATCCATCCGGCGAGAGCTGATCGAGAAGCTCACGACATCCCTGTTCCAACTTGCTGGCGGCAACGGCGAAGCCGCGCCGGCACAAGGCTCTGATGCCCGCCAACCCGATGACTCCGAGCAGCGTCAGCCACAAGGCGATGCGAAGGAAGATGCGGACGGCTACCTGGCGCCCTGGATCGACAGTGAGCAGTGCACGGCCTGCGACGAATGTACCCGCCTGAATCCGGCGATTTTTGCCTATGGGTCGGACCGCAAGGCCTACATCAAGAATCCCCTGGGCGGTCCCTATCGGGATCTGGTGAAGGCCGCGGAGCGCTGCACCGAGCGCATCATTCATCCCGGACTGCCCCGGGACCGTTCGGATCCGGAGGTGCTGCGCTGGATCGAACGCGGCCGCAAGTACAACTGAGCAGAATTCGAATGTGGGGACGATCGGCATTTCGTGGCGGGATCACACCGGCCACCCACAAGGCGCAGACGCAGACACAGCGGATTCGGCAGTTTCCGTTTGCGCCGCTGCTCGAGGTGCCGCTGCTGCAGCATGCGGGGCGCCCGGCACTGCCCGTGGTCCGGGAAGGGGCGGCAGTGGAACGAGGCGCAGTCCTCGGACGTGCTGATGGCGAGCGGTCGGTCCCGGTGCATGCGCCTGCCGCCGGTCGGGTGCAGCGCATCGCCCTGATGCCGAGCGTCACCGGTGCCATGGTGCCCGGCATCTACCTCGAACCCTTCCCCGGCGCCACCCAGGAGGTGACATCGGGTCCAGCCTGCGACCTGGCCACGGCATCGGCGGAGGACATCATCAACGCGGTGCAGGCCGCAGGCATCGTCGGCCTCGGCGGGGCCGCATTCCCGACCCATGCGAAGCTGCGCATGCCGCCGGAGCGCCGGGTAAGACTGCTGATCATCAACGGCGCCGAGTGCGAACCCTGGCTCACCACCGACTATCGGGTGATGCTCGAGCAGCCCGCTGATGTGGTGCTCGGTGTCCGCTACCTGCTGAAGGCCACCGGCGCCGAGGCGGTGGTGCTGGCCGTCGAGGAGGATGGCCGCGAGGCCGGCGAAGCCGTGCTGGCGGCGGCCCCGGAGGGGCTGTCCCTGAAGGCGAGCTTCCTGCCCACCCGTTATCCCCAGGGGGCAGAAAAACTGCTGATCAGGGCGCTGCTTGGCGTGGAGGTACCTGCCGGGGGGCTGCCCATCGACGTCGGAGCGCTGTGCATCAACGTGGCGACGGCTGCAGAGATCGGCCGCCTGCTGCCCTTAGGGCGCGGCATCCAGGAGCGGGTCGTCACCATCACCGGACCCGGCGTGCTCGATCCAGGCAACTACCGCATACCCATCGGCACCCCGCTGCGCTTCGCACTCGAGCAGGTGGGGACGACTGCGGATGTCACGCGGGTCTTCTTGGGTGGACCCATGATGGGGCAGCCGCTGGCCAGCCTGGACGTGCCGATCACCAAGGGCATCTCCGGGTTCGTGGCGTTCACCAGCGCCGAATACAGGGATGCTGGGCGGGTCCAGCCCTGCATCCACTGCGGCCGTTGCGTCCAGGCCTGCCCGATGACCCTCAACCCCTGCCAGCTCGGACTGCTGGCACGGCACGGCGAGGTCGAGACGATGCGTCGGGACTTTCATCTCGATGCCTGTTTCGAGTGCGGTTGCTGCGCCTATGTCTGCCCCTCCCACATTCCCCTGGTTCAGGAATTCCGGGCCGCCAAGGCACAGCTGCGCCGGCTGGCCGCCCACGCGGTGACGGAGGAGAAGTCGTGACCCTACGCGCCCCGCTCACCATCGGGCCTGCACCCCACGTCCATGCCGGCACCTCGGTGGCGTGGATCATGCTGCACGTGGTGATCGCGCTGATTCCGGCCTGCGTGTTTGCGGTCTACCTGTTCGGGCTCGCCGCACTGCTGACGCTGCTCGTGGCGACGCTGTCCTGCCTCGCAGCAGAGCGCCTGCTGCAGCGCGGCAGTGCCTTCACGCTTGCGGACGGTTCAGCCCTCGTGACCGGACTCATCTACGGCCTGACCCTGCCGCCCGCGCTGCCGCTGTGGATGGTGGCCATGGGCGGCTTCGTCGCCATGGCGATCGGCAAGACGCTGTTCGGCGGCCTCGGCAGCAATGCCTTCAACCCCGCGCTGGTCGGGCGCGTCTTCCTGCAGGCGGCCTTCCCGGCAGCGATGACGGGCGCCTGGCTGGCGCCGCTGACGGCGGAGCGCTTCGTCACGTTGCCGGAAGCGACGCTGTCTGGGCCATTCCTGGCCCCGGCCAGTGGCAGCTACGACGCCTTGACCGGACCCACTCCCCTGGGCGACTGGAAATTCGCCGGCGGTGAAACGTCGACCTTCGATCTTGCGCTGGGCTTCACCAGCGGTTCCCTCGGTGAGACCAGTGCTCTGCTGCTGCTGATGGGCGGGCTCTACCTGGTCTGGGTCAAAGCCGCCAACTGGCGGATCCCCACGGCCATCCTCCTCACGGTCGCGATCTGCGCTTCACTGCTGCACGGCATCGACCCGCAGCGCTATCCGAGTGCCTCGTTCATGCTGCTCTCAGGCGGCCTGA
The DNA here is from genome assembly GCA_020832055.1 of Gammaproteobacteria bacterium. Lineage (GTDB taxonomy): Bacteria > Pseudomonadota > Gammaproteobacteria > Pseudomonadales > Azotimanducaceae > SLTB01. The sequence continues at coordinate 19,687 of JAFIFL010000022.1, read as the reverse complement.
TGCTCGGTGCATGGTTCATGGCGACGGATCCGGTGGCGTCGCCGCTGTCGGCCCCAGGTTGCTGGGTCTATGGGCTCGTGATCGGGCTGCTCGTGGTGCTGATACGGTTGTGGAGCGGCCAGCCTGAGGGCGTCATGTACGCCATCCTGCTCGGCAATGCGCTCTCCCCCCACATCGATCGTTGGACTCAGCCACGTGCTTACGGGGTTACGGGAGGCGGCCCGTGACGGACCTGACGCGGTCTCAGGCGCCCTCGGAACTCAGGGTCTACACCGTGCTCGTCGGCATCGCCCTCGTCGCCGGCCTCGGGATCGCGGCGGTCCATGAACTGACGCGCCCGCGTGTCGCCGAACAGCGGCTGATCCTGCTCTCCCGTGCCGTGTTCGATGTGCTGCCCGCCGCGGTGGACTACCACGCGCTCCGTGAGCGGCCTGACGGAAGCTTCGAGGTGCTGCTTGAGTCCACCGACACCGGGCTTTTTCTCGGCGTCGATGCGGCCGGAGATCCTGTGGGGATCGCGATCACGGCCACTGGCATGGGCTACCAGGACCGCATCGCCCTGATCTATGGCCTCAACCCCGAGCGCCGGCACCTGCTCGGGTTGCGTGTGCTCGAATCCCGGGAGACGCCTGGCCTCGGCGCACGCATCGTGGACGATCCGCGCTTCCTCGCCGCATTCGAAGCACTCGAGCTTAAGTTCGACGACCGCGGCCGTGTCCGTACCCTGCAGATCGCTGCGAACGCCCGACCCGGAGCGGGGGAAATCGACGGCATCACCGGTGCGACCGTCTCGGTCCGGGCCGTCGCCCGCATCGTCAGTTCGAGCCTTAAGCGGTGGCTGCCGGCATTCGATGGGGCCTACCCGGCACTGAGGGAAGACACGGATGGCTGAGAGCCTGCAGGCGGTCGTGCCCGCAACCGGCGCAGAACAGTTCCAAGCCGGACTGTGGCGCCAGAACCCGATCCTGGTGCAGGCACTGGGCATGTGCCCTGTTCTCGCCGTCAGCAACACAGCCGTCAACGCCCTGACCATGGGGCTCGCCACCGCATCGGTGCTGCTGGCATCGGCGCTGGTGATTTCGTCGCTGCGGCGGATCATCCCGGCTCAGGTACGGCTGGCGTCGTTCGTACTGGTGATCGCCACCTTCGTCACCGTGACCGACATGCTGATCGAAGCCATCGCCATCGATGTCCATCGCGCGCTCGGTGCCTTCATTCCGCTGATCGTGGCGAACTGTCTGATCCTCGGCCGCATGGAGGCCCATGCCTCCCGCCGCCCACCGACCGCGGCGGCGCTGGATGCGCTGGGCATGGGCGGCGGCTTCGTGCTGTGCCTGCTCACCCTGGGCTCGGTTCGTGAACTGCTTGGCAATGGCTCTCTGTTCGGCATCGCCGTGATGCCGGCAGGGTTCGAACCCTGGGTGGTGATGCTGCTGCCGGGCGGAGGCTTCTTTGCCCTGGCGGGTCTCGTCCTGGCCGGACGCTGGCTCAGCCGGACGCCGGCGCGGCAGGGAGTGGGTCCATGATCGATGCCGAACTCTGGAGCCTGTTCGTCAACGCGGCGCTGGTGAACAATTTCGTGCTCGCCTACTTTCTTGGCATCTGCCCCTACCTCGGGGTATCCGGTCGCCTGGACAGCGCCTCGCGCATGGGCGCCGCCGTGACCTTCGTGATGCTGATCGCGTCGCTGTGCGCCTACGGTATCCATCAGGTGCTGACGATCATGGACGCACGCTATCTGGAGCTGATCGCCTTCATCGTCGTCATCGCCTCCACCGTGCAGCTGGTGGAGATGTTCATACGCAAGACCAGCCCCGCCCTGTTCCAGGCGCTGGGCCTGTACCTGCCGCTGATCACGACCAACTGCGCCATTCTCGCCGTGGCACTGTTTCAGACCCAGCGCAGCTACGGTTTTGTCGAGTCGGTGGTCTTCGCACTCGGCGCGGGCGCCGGATTCACCCTGGCGATGGTGCTGATGGCCGGCATTCGCGAAAAACTGCGCCTTGGCGCTGTCCCCGACATGGCCCAGGGGACGGCGATCACGCTGGTCCTGGCAGGGATTCTGTCGCTCGCCTTCATGGGGTTTGCCGGCATCGGGGGTGAGACATGAATGCGCTGTGGCTCGCACCCCTGGTCCTGGTCGGGCTGGCGCTGCTCTGGGCCGCGGTCCAGCGGGCCTGGGTACTATGCATGGACCGACCTGCCTCTACCGATGCACTGGCGCGTTCCGGGCCCTGCGGTTGCGACTGCGTTCCCGGTTCATGCCTTAGCCCGGATCAGGGCGACCATTCGCAAGGAGGCCGAAAGCCATGAAGCTGGAAGATCTGGAACTGGGTCCCCGTTTCCACGCCCGGCTGGTGGGCAACGAAGCGCTGACTCCACCGGGGACTCGCGCGGAAGTCCGGGAGCTGACGCTGGAACTCATCGAGGAAGGGTTCACCTTCAGCATCGGCCAGAGCGTCGCGGTGCTGCTGGCCGGCCCCCACGACTTCGGTCAGAGCCATCATGTGCGGCTCTACAGCATCGCCAGTACGCCCGATGAGGCCGGGCCGGGACGGATCACGATCTGCGTGCGTCGCTGCCACTATGTCGACCCCTACAGCGGTGAACGCTATCGGGGCATCGCCTCCAACCACCTCTGCGACCTGCCTGTGGGCAGTGAACTTCTGCTTGCCGGGCCGGTGGGCCTGCCGTTCGTCATACCGGAGGATCCCGCCACGCCCCTGCTGATGGTCGGGCTCGGCACCGGCGTCGCACCGTTCCGGGCGCTGTTGCGGTACCTCTTCGAGGAACGCGGCGGCTGGCAGGGCAAGGTGCGCCTGTTCCATGGTGCGCGGGTGGGGCTGGAGTCCGTCTACCGGGAGCGCATTGCCGATTACCAGTCGCAGGCGTCCGGGTTCGAGGCGGTCGAGGTGCTGAGTTCGCGCCCGGCGTGGGACGATCCGGCGGACCTGTCTGCGGCCATCGTGCGCCACGAGGCCGAGGTGTGGGCGCTGCTCGAGGATCCTGCCGTCCACGTCTACATCGCCGGACTGACCCCAGTCGCCGAAGCATTCGAAGAGGCGCTGGCGGGCCTGGCCGGCAGCCGCGAAGCCTGGGCGCGACGCAAGGCCGACCTCGTCGCCGATGGCCGCTGGATGGAGCTGCTTTACTGAACGACTCTGGTATACGTGCTACACTGGTTCCGTGTCCTGGGAGTTCACTCATGGCCAACCTCACCCTCAGTCTCGACGCCGAGCTGCTGCAAAAGGCACGCGAGGCAGCGCTGCGCGAGCACACGTCGGTGAACGCATTGGTGCGCGAATACCTCACGCGATACGTCAATGGCCGGGAGCGGCGTCTACGCGCGCTGGATGCGCTCGACGCCGTGGCAGAGAGGACGAATTCGGCCAGTGACGAACGCTGGCCGCGCGAGTCGTTGCACGACCGCCAGGCCGGCTGAAAGTCGAACCAGCGATGCGGGTATTCATCGACACCAATCTCTGGGTCTACCAGCTGGATCGGCGGGAACCCGAGAAGTCGGCATTCGTCCGCACATGGCTGCGTGAACTCGCCGGCAAGCACGACATTGTCGTCAGCACGCAGGTGTTGATCGAACTGCGTTCGGTGCTGACACGCAAGCTCAAACCTGCCCTCTCCTGGCAGGACACGCATGACGCGCTCGAAGCGCTCGCCGAATTCGAGGTCGTGCCCGCGCATGCCAACCTGGTCCTGGACGCCCATGCACTTGCGCGCGCGGAGCAGCTCTCCTGGTTCGACGCGCTGATCGTCGAGGCGGCCATCCGGTCGGGTTGTGAGCGCCTGTATTCCGAGGACCTTGGCAACGACCGACGCTTCGATGCCCTGGCAGTCATCAACCCGTTCGTCACGTCCAACTGATGCTTTTGCTATCCTCGAAATGCCGCCAGCGGCCCCAACTCGTGACCTTCAACGGATTCATCGGATACCTTCGGCCAAGCGCGTGTCGAAGACGCATTCCAACGTGAGCACCCGCTGGTCGAGCATGTGCGGTATCGACATCGATGCGCCACAACGTCCAGGCAAAGCGTCTGGATGAAAGCGGCTTCCGGGCGCAGCAAAAACCATCCCCGGAACTTCATCCAGGCGAAACCTGACCCATGGCATCCAATAGCAACCCGGAAGAAACCCAAGGCTTGACGGCATGGCATGCGCGTGAGGCCGACGAAGTCATCGCAGACCTCGAGTCCGACCGTGACGGGCTCAGCGAGCAGGTCGCTCAGAAACGGATCGAACAATACGGTCCCAACGAGCTCAGACCGCCGGCCAAGGCCGGACCTCTGGTGCGCTTCCTGCGCCATTTCCACAACATCCTGATCTACATCCTGATCGCAGCGGCCTTGGGTACTGCGCTGCTCGGGCACTGGGTGGATACCGGGGTGATCATCGCCGTCGTATTGATCAATACCTTCATCGGCTTCATCCAGGAAGGGAAAGCCGAGAAGGCCCTGGACGCCATCCGCCAGATGCTTTCCCCTCAGGCCGTGGTGGTCCGGGAGGGCCACCGCCGAGAGGTGGAGGCGAAGTCCCTCGTCCCCGGCGACGTGGTGCTGCTGCAGGCGGGTGACAAGGTGCCTGCAGACCTGCGGCTGCTCGACACCAAGAACCTGCGCATCGATGAGGCGGTCCTGACCGGGGAGTCCGTGCCTGTGGAGAAGGCGGTCACGCCCGTTGCCGAGGACGCGCCCCTGGGCGACCGGTTCGCCATGGCCTACTCCGGTACCCTGGCCACCTTCGGCCGGGGGCTGGGCATCGTCGTGGCAACCGGAGGGCGCACCGAAGTTGGTCGCATCTCCAGCATGCTCAGTCACGTCAACAGCCTTCAGACGCCTCTGGTGCGCCAGATCGAGGAATTCGGGCGCTGGCTGGCGGTGGTCATCATCGTCATTGCCGCAGCGACCTTCGCCTTCGGCTACTGGATCCGCAGCTATCCGCTGGACGAAATGTTCCTGGCCGCGGTCAGCCTGGCGGTCTCCACTATCCCTGAGGGCTTGCCAGCCATTCTGACCATCGCTCTGGCCATCGGGGTCCAGAAGATGGCGCAGCGGCGAGCGATTATTCGGCGCCTCGCCGCGGTGGAAACCCTCGGTTCGGTCTCCACCATCTGCTCCGACAAGACCGGCACGCTGACCCGCAATGAGATGACCGTCTCGACCGTGAAGACCTGCGAGCGAACCGTCGAGGTCGAGGGTGTGGGCTATGCGCCTCATGGGGGCTTTTCGGTGGAGGGGCGGAATTTCAGCCCGGATGAAGATCCCGTGCTCACCGACGCGCTGCAGGTGGCGATTCTGTGCAACGACGCCCAGCTGTTCGAGCGCGACGGTGACTGGCGGATGGAGGGCGACCCCACGGAAGGGGCGCTGATGGTGCTCGGGTGCAAGGCTGGTCTCGATCCCGCGGCCGAACGCACCCGCATGCCGCGCATCGACGTGATTCCCTTCGAATCGGAACACAAGTACATGGCCACCCTGCACCGGGACCATCAGGGCGCCAGCACGATCTATCTCAAGGGTGCGCCGGAGCGGATCCTGGACCTCTGCGCCCGGCAGCGAACCGCAGCGGGTGGCGAAGCTCTCGACCACGATGGGTGGGAAGAGGTCCTCGATCAGATCGCCGGCAAGGGCGAGCGCCTACTGGCCCTGGCGGCCCGTGATGGCGAGCTCCACCAGGCTGAACTCACTTACGACCAGATCGAGGCCGGCGGCTTCGATCTGCTGGCCATCGTCGGCATCATCGATCCGCCCCGCGAAGAAGCCATTCGCGCCGTGGCCGAGTGCCACGAGGCGGGCATCCAGGTGAAAATGATCACCGGCGACCATCTGGCCACGGCCCGGGCGGTGGGCCGAATGCTGGGCATTGGCAGCGACGATGAACGCAGCGCCATTGCCGGGCACGAACTCAACGGCATGAGCTCCGAGGCCCTGCGCCGCACCGCCGTACAGGCTGACATTTTCGCCCGCACCACCCCGGAGCATAAGCTGCGCCTGGTCGAGGCGCTGCAATATGGCGGCGCCGTCGTGGCGATGACCGGCGACGGCGTCAACGACGCCCCGGCGCTCAAACGCGCCGACGTCGGCGTCGCCATGGGCCGCAAGGGAACGGAGGCCGCCAAGGAAGCCTCGGAGATGGTTCTGGCCGACGACAACTTCGCCTCCATCGCCCACGCGGTCGAGGAGGGCCGCGCCGTCTACGACAACATCCGCAAGGCCATCCTGCACATGCTGCCGACCAATGCGGGGCAGTCGCTCACCATCATGATGGCCATCCTCATGGGCCTTGCCCTGCCCCTCACGCCGGTGCAGGTGCTCTGGGTCAACATGGTCACGTCGGTGACCCTGGCCATGGCCCTGGCCTTCGAGTCCGGTGAGCCAGGCGTGATGAAACGACAGCCGCGCAACCCCAACGCGCCGCTGCTCTCGGGCTTCCTGCTCTGGCGCATTCCCTTCGTTGCAGTGCTGCTCTGGCTGGGCACCTTCGGGCACTTCATCTGGATGGGTGAAGTGATGGGCAGCGCTGAGGACGTGGCCCGTACCGTGGCCATCAATACCCTGGTCGCCGGACAGGCCTTCTATCTGCTCAATCTGCGCCTCATCTACCAGCCGGTACTGAGCGATTGGGCGATCTTCCGCTCTCGCGCCATGTGGATCGCGATCGGAATTCTGATCGTGCTGCAGTTCGCCTTCACCTACGCTCCTGTCATGCACACCCTGTTCGGGACCACTGCCATCGGCATGCAGGACTGGGGGCGTATTTTGCTGTTCGGGCTCGCGGTCTTCGTCATCGTCGAGCTGGAAAAAGCGGTGGTCCGTCGCCTGCCCTGGGTGGATACGGCATGACAGATTTCAGGTCCTGCCCCGGGGCCGGGCGCCCGTGCATTCCTCGAGAGGTCAGAGATTCGCCTTGCGCCCTCAGGATACTGCAGTGACCGGCGGTCGAGGTTCCTCCCATGCTGCCCCCGCCGCCGGCAGTTGGACGCGAAACTCACTGCCACAGCCCGGGCCTTCGGAGCAGACCCTGATGGAACCCCCATGGGCAACCACCAGACGCTGCACCAGGTTCAGCCCCACCCCGAGGCCGGCTCGATGACCGCCAGGGCCCTGGACGAAAGGGTCGAAAAGCCGTGACACCAGGTCGGGGTCGATGCCGACTCCGGAGTCGCGCACGCGAAGTTCCACGATGCTGCCAAGGCTGCAGGCTTCGACCGCGATCGATCCCCCATCGGGTGTGTAACGCACGGCATTGGTCAGCAGGTTGGTCATGATCTGCACCAGCCTGACGCAGTCACCCACCATTTCGAGGTCCTGCGGAATACGCAGCTGAAGCTGGTGGCGGCGCCGTTGTACGCTGTCGCGGACGGCGTCGGCGGCCTGCTCCACCGGGCAGATCTCATCGGCGCAGAGCGTGACGATGACATCCGCACCCGCAAGGTCCACCGCGTCGAGTCCCTTGGGCTGATGCTTGGAGATGTCGATGCCGATCTCGGCCATCGCGGCCATAGCATAGGGGTTCAGCGTACCCGGCTCTGAGCCTGGACTCTCCACTGTGACCGCCGCCGGCAACAGCGCGCGCGCCAGCCCTTCGGCCATCTGGCTGCGGGCAGCATTACTGACACAGAGATACAGAATGCGCACGGGGCCGGTATCGCTCTCCTTGAGAAGCACCATCAGGCCTGGCTGATCTGACGCAAGCCGCGGCTCAGGCTCGCGACCCGCTCATAGCCTGCCTCGCGCATGATGTTGACCGCGAGCGCCGAACGGCGCCCGGAGCGGCACAGTGCCACCACCGGTTTGCCCCTCGGCACTTCGTCCAGGCGATCATGCAGTTCATGCAGCGGAATGTGCAGGTCCACCAGCGCGCGGGTGTCCGGACTGTCGTCCGTCTCGTCGGCAAGGCGGACGTCGAGTACGGTCACTTCGTCGAGGTGACGCTCCAGCCAGTCGACTTCGATCTCCGGGACGCCGGCGTAGGTGACACGGATCTCGGCCCAATCAGGCTCGGCGGGGAGCCTGCCGTCCTCCGGACAGCCGCTGCGCAGATTGGCCGGCACCGCCTCGTCGATCAGCTTCGGATGGGGCAGCTTCATGGCCTGCATGTACTCGACGAAGTCGCGTTCGTTCGCGCCGCCCCCGGCGCGGGCGTTGAACTGTTTCTCCTCACCGATGGAACTGACGGTCCGGCCACCGTAATCGTGGGCGGGGTAAACGAGACAGGCATCGGGGAGGTCGAAAAGCTTCTGCGTGATCGAGTGGAACAGGCGCTTCGCGCTGCCTTGCTGGAAGTCACTGCGGCCGCAGCCGCGGATCAGGAGCGCATCACCGGTGAACACCATGGATGCATCAGCAAGTACGAAACTCATGCACCCGTCGGTGTGTCCCGGCGTGGCCATGGCCTGAAGGCGGACATCGCCGACACCGAACTCATCGCCCTCCTCCAATGGCAGATCCACGTGCTCGGCTCCGATCACCTTCGCCGAGGCGATGTCGCAGCCGGTTTTCTGCTTAAGCAGCCACGCAGCGGTAACGTGATCCGCATGGGCATGGGTCTCCACCACCAGTCGCAGGGTCAGTCTGAGTTCCGCAACGAGGGCGAGATCCCGCTGCGCCTGGCCGAAGACCGGGTCGATGAGCAGGGCCTGCCGGGACGCCTCGTCGGCGAGCAGGTAGGTGTAGGTCGATGAAGTGCTGTCATAAAGCTGACGAAAGATCATGGTGCTCTCCATTTGAGCCACTTGAGCCACTTGAGCCACTTGAGCCACTTGAGCCAAAAACGCTCACCGATCCGCGTCGGTGCCGGCCCCGGGAGCGTCCAGTTCCCGCTCGATGTCGATGACCACCTGCTTGACCGAAACGAAGCTGTCCGGGGTCACCGAAATCGAGTCGATGCCGTGCTCCACCAGGAACCGTGCGAACTCCGGGTGATCGCTGGGCGCCTGACCGCACAGCCCCGTGTGGGTGCGGCTCTCCCTGGCCGCGGCGAGCAGTTGCGCGATGGCCTTCATCACGGCCGGATTGCGTTCGTCGAAGACCGTGCTCAGAAGCTCACTGTCGCGGTCGACGCCGAGGATGAGCTGGGTCAAGTCGTTCGAGCCGATGGAGAACCCGTCGAAGCGTTCGGCGAACTCCGCGGCCAGCAGCACATTCGCCGGAAGTTCGGCCATCACGTAGACCTCGAGCCCGTCGCGGCCGCGAATCAGGCCGTTGTCGGCCAGTACACCGAGGACCTGATCCGCCTCGTCGGGACTGCGACAGAACGGAATCATGATGACGATGTTGGTGAAACCGAGTTCCTCCCGCGCCTGCCTGATGGCACGACACTCCAGCGCGAAGCCTTCGCGGTAGCCTGGGCTGTAGTAGCGGCTCGCACCGCGCCAGCCGAGCATCGGGTTCTCTTCGTCCGGCTCGAATGCGGCGCCGCCAATGAGTTCCGCATACTCGTTGGTCTTGAAGTCGCTCATGCGCACGATGGTGGGCGCCGGATGAAACACGGCCGCGATCCGCGCCAGGCCCCGCGCCAGCGTGTCCACGAAGTAATCGGCAGGATCATCGAAGCCCCGGGTCAGCGCCTGGATCTGACGCAGGGCCTTGGGTTCCGTGACCGCCTCCGGTTTCAGCAGCGCCATGGGATGCACCTGGATGGCATTGCCGATGATGAACTCCATGCGCGCCAAGCCCACGCCATCCGCCGGCAGCTGCCACCATTGCAGCGCGGCGGCAGGGTTGGCCAGATTCAGCATCACCCGGGTGCGGGTCTGCGCGATGCTGCTGAGGTCGATGTCCTCGATGTCGAATTCGGCAGTGCCCTCGTAAACGCAGCCCGTCGCGCCCTCAGCGCAGGAGACGGTGATCTCCGCACCATCCCCAAGGACGCTCATCGCGCCCTCGGCGCCGACGACCGCCGGCAGGCCGAGCTCGCGACTGACGATGGCGGCGTGACTCGTGCGCCCGCCGTGTTCGGTCACGATGGCCGCCGCCCGTTTCATGATCGGCACCCAATCCGGCCCCGTGTTCCCGGTCACGAGCACCGAGCCGGGTTTGAAGCGCTCGATCTCGGCGGCACTCTCGAGCCGGCACACCTGACCGCTGGCAATGGCATCGCCGATCGCCTGGCCGCGGAGCAACTGCTTACCCGTGGACTTCAGGTGGTAGCGCCTGAACCGGCCGCGCTCGCGCCGGGACTGGACCGTCTCCGGCCGCGCCTGGACGATATAGAGCGCATCGTCCTCGCCGTCCCTGGCCCACTCCATGTCCATGGGTTGGCCATAATGGTCCTCGATCGCACAGGCCCAGCGCGCCAGCGTGAGGATCTCAGCGTCCGTCAGGACGCAGGCGTCCCGCTCCTTCCTGCTGGTCTTCACAAGCCGCGACGTCGCCTCGCCGACATCGCCGCGACCTGTGGCATAGACCATCTTCTGCGCCTTGGCCCCGAGTGCCTTTTCGATGATGGGCGTCAGCGAGGCATCGTTGAGCAGCGGCTTGAAGACCGCGTAGCGGTCGGGCTCCACCATGCCCTGAACCACCGTTTCACCCAGCCCCCAGGCCGCGTCGATCATCACGCTGCGCGGAAAGCCCGTCTCCGTGTCGATCGAGAACATGACGCCGGCGCCGCCCTTGTCGGCGCGCACCATGATCTGAACGCCTACTGAGAGCGCCACCTGCATGTGCTCGAAGCCATTGTTCTGTCGATAGATGATCGCCCGATCGGTGAACAGCGAGGCAAAGCAGCGCTTGATGGCGTCGAGCAGTGCAGCCTCACCGCGGACGTTGAGAAAGCTGTCGAGCTGTCCGGCAAAGCTTGCCTCCGGGAGGTCCTCCGCCGTCGCGCTGCTGCGCACGGCGACGCTCGCGCCACCGCGGCTGCGTCGCGTTGGAAGACCGCGGTACGCCGCCAGAATCTCCTCCACCAGCGGCGGCTGCATCTCCCCAGCGAGGATCATCGCGCGCACCGCCTCGCCGATCTCAGCCAGATTACGCTGGTCGGCCGCGAGTTCCGAGAGCTTCCCGGTCATCCGGGCTTCCAGATCGTTGTGGGCGATGAACTCGCGGTAGGCATCGGCTGTGGTCGCGAAACCGGCCGGGACGCGAATCCCCGCCAGCTCGAGGTTCCGGATCATCTCGCCGAGCGACGCGTTCTTGCCGCCAACGAGCGCGGTATCGGTGCGCCCTAGGTCCGCCAGGGAGCGGGTTCTCTCGACGCTTTCACTCATCAGCCTGTCTCCTTGGGACGTTGCCGAAATCTGCGGCCATGCTCATTGCGAATGTGCTGTTGCGGCGGCGAATGAAGGCCTTCTCGGCCTCCACCAGAACGAAGACGGCCAAAGCCACGGCAATGCAGCGCATCCAGGCATCGGCATCGAGCGGGCGGGTGTCGAACAGCAACTGCATGAACGGTGCGTAGGTGAACATGAGCTGCAGCACCAGGCAGACGCCAATGGCACCGAGTACGACGCGGCTGCCGAACAGCCCATCGAGGGTATAGGAGGGGGCGTCGAAGAAACGGGCGTTGAGAAGGTAGGCGATCTGGCCCATGACCAGCGCGTTCACGGCAAGCGTGCGCGCGTATTCGAGATCGGTGGCCGACCGCCCCTGTTCCTGTACGAAGAGCAGCCCGACGCCAAGGAGCAACAGCAGGCCCACCAAACCGATACGCCAGAGCATGAAGCGGGTGAGAAGCGGCTCCTCGGTGTCCCGCGGCGGCAGCTTCATGATCTTGCCTTCCGCACGCTCCCAGGCGAAGGCGAGCCCGAGCGTCACCGCGGTGATCATGTTGACCCACAGGATCTGCACCGGCGTCACCGGCATGACTGCGCCGATCACGATGGCGCTGACAATCACCAACGCCTGGGCCACGTTGGTCGGCAGGATGAACAGGATGGCCTTCTGCAGGTTGTCGTAGACGGTGCGACCTTCCTCGACCGCCCGTTCGATCGACGCGAAGTTGTCATCCGCCAAGACCATGGCCGAGGCTTCCCGCGCTGCATCGGTACCCTTGCGGCCCATAGCGATGCCGATGTCAGCGCGCTTGAGCGCCGGGGCATCGTTGACACCATCGCCAGTCATGGCGGTGACTTCGCCATCGGCCTGCAGGGCTTTCACCAGGCGCAGTTTGTGCTCGGGACTGGCGCGGGCGAAGACGTCGGCGTCCCGCGCCCGCTCCCGCAGCGCCTCGTCATCGAGATCTTCGAGTTCGCGGCCGGTGAGCACTTCGTCACAACGCTCGATGCCGAGTTCGCGGGCAATCGCCCCGGCGGTCAAGGCATGGTCACCGGTAATCATGATGACCCGGATGCCCGCGCTCTGACAGGCGGCGACCGCGGCAATGGCCTCATCCCGAGGTGGATCGATGAGTCCGAACAGGCCCAGCAACGTCAGCCCTGACTCCGCCTCTTCCTCCTCGAGGACTTCGAGATCATCACTGACAGCCTTGCGCGCCACCGCCAGCAGCCGCTGACCGCGCGCGGCGATCGCATCGACCCGTTCGTGCCAGAAATCGGCATCGATCTCGATCTCATCGTCCCCGCTGCGGGCGTGACTGCACATCTCGAGCACGCGTTCCGGCCCGCCCTTGACGTGCACGAAGCGGTCGCCCTCCGGCGAAACATCCAGCGTCGCCATGTAGCGAGTTTCCGACGCGAACGGCAGCACGTCCAACCTGCGCCAGGCCTCGGACTCCTCGTCGGGATCAAAACCGGCCTTGTGCGCCAGCACGATCAGCGCCGCCTCGGTGGGATCGCCGTCAGGCTCGAAGCGATCACCGTCCTGAAGCAGATGGGCATCGTTGCAGAGCATGCCGGTGCGGACCATGGTGAGGGCCGCAGCATGCTCCGTCAGATCCACCTCATCGCCATCGCGGAGGAAGCCACCCTCCGGACCGTAGCCGACCCCCTCGGTCTCGAAGCTGGCATCCGCCGTGCACAGCGTCCGCACCGTCATTTCGTTGCGGGTCAGGGTGCCGGTCTTGTCGGAGCAGATCACCGTGACCGAACCGAGGGTTTCGACCGCAGGCAACCGGCGAATGATGGCGTTGCGTTTGGCCATGCGCTGCACGCCGATGGCCAGGGTGACGGTCATGACCGCCGGCAGCCCTTCGGGAATCGCGGCCACGGCGATGCTGACCGCGGCGAAGAACAGCTCTCCCCACGCACCGCCCCAGACCAGCAGGCCGATGGCGAAGGTAAGTGCGGCCAACGCAATGATGCCCACGCTCAGGACCCGGGTGAAGTCATCCATGCGCTCGATCAGCGGCGTCTTCAGGGACGGGATGGACGAGAGCATGCCACTGATTCGACCGATCTCAGTGGCGTCGCCGATGGCCACGACGACGCCCTTGCCACGCCCCGTGGTGAGCAGGGTGCCGGAAAAGAGCATGCAGAGGCGATCGCCAATGCCGGCGTCTTCGTCTACGGGTTCCACCTGCTTCTGCACGGCCTCGGACTCGCCGGTGAGGGCGGCCTCCTGGGCCTGGAGGTTCTTGCGCTCGAGAATGCGGATGTCGGCCGGAACTCCGGCGCCGGCGTCGAGCAGAACGATATCCCCGGGCACCAGTTCCTCGGCATCGATCTCCCGATCACGGCCCTCGCGCACCACCCGGGCCTTGCGGGTGAGCATGCCCTGAACGGCTTCGAGCGCCCGCTCCGCGCGCCCCTCCTGGATGAAGCCGATGACTGCGATGATCACGACGACGGCGAAGATCACCCCACTGTCCAGCCACTCGCCGAGCAGGGCGGTGACGATGGCGGCAACGAGCAGGAGGTAGATGAACAGGTTGTTGAACTGGTTCACCAGGCGCATGAACGTCGACCGCCGGGCTGCGGAAGTCAGACGGTTGGCACCACAGCGCTCTCGCCGCGCCGCGACCTCCTCGCCGTCGAGCCCCTTGTCGGCATCGGTTTCGAAGTGCTCGAGGACCTCTTCTGCCGACCAGGCATGCCAGTTCGACTGGCCAGACTCTTCACTCCCGCCACCGCCACTCGCCCTGTGATCCTGTTCGCCCATGGAGTTGAACCTCCCAATCCCGGCCGGCGATCGGGTCACTGAGCCGTATACCCACCATCGATCACCAGCTCACTGCCGGTGATGAATTTGGCTTCGTCGGATGCCAAGTAAAGCACACCGTAGGCGATATCATCCGGCTCGCCAATATGACCGACGGGATGCTTCGCAGCCAGGGCATGCCGGAAGGCTTCAGGCCCCTCGGGCGCCTGGTTCGCCAGTGCTTCGACCAGGGGGGTCCAGATGTATCCGGGGTGAATCGAGTTCACTCTGATGCCTTCCCGGGCATAGGACAGGGCATCGGTCTTGCTCATGAGACGGATCGCCCCCTTGGAGGCATGGTAAGGGGGCAGATCCGGTGCACTGATGATCCCGTAGATGGACGACAGGTTGATGATGCTCCCACCGCCTGCCTCACGCAGGTAGGGAATGACGTGCTTGCTGCAGAGGAAGACGCCGCGGACATTGACGTCCATGACCGCATTCCATTCTTCCAGCGTGATCTCGTCGGTGGGTTTGTTCACCCCCGCGATGCCGGCATTGTTCACCAGAACGTCGATCTGGCCGAAGGTATGTCGCACCTCCCGGAAAGTCCGCTCGACTGCCGCTTCGTCCGTCACGTCGAGATGCCAATAGCGAGCGTTGCCACCGACTTGCTCGATCCTGGCCACGGTATCCTGTCCCTGCTCATCGTCGATGTCCGTGACCGCGACTCCCGCGCCGGCGCCTGCCAGCCGCTCGCAGATCGCCGATCCGATACCCTTCGCACCGCCGGTCACCACTGCCACCCTGCCTGCCAGCCGTCCCTTCATCTCGCGCCTCCTGTCCTGTCCAACGAGCCGTCCCAGACCGATGCAGCCAGCCGCCATGCAGCGTACGGGCTCAGCGCCAGGAGCTGTCACACCCACCCATGCCGAACCCCATCGATCCATCGGGGCATGGCAGCCAGTCATGCCGGGAGAAGCTAGCAGCCGCGCCGGCCACCCGCGTTGACGCCTGTCAATGTACTCCCGCCACGAGTGGGTCGGGCGATGCCGACACTGGGCTGAGGTCGCCGATGCCCGGGAGCACAACCGCTGTCCTCTTCGTGATGTGAGATCACCCGAAGCATCAGTGCCGTGGCGGCTGCCAGACAACGGCGCCATGCGACGTAAGTAGAATCCCTGATTTCGACTGCCGGGTTTCGGGGCGACCCTGATCCTCCGAAGCTGATGCGGCATGTCAACACCCGGACTGGGGGTCCTGTCATGATTGCGATCTCACCAAGGCCTGTCCCTGCTCGTTCGGATACCCGGTTTCACCGCCAACGGGATGGTCGGTGCCGCACCAGCGACATCGGCGGCGCCCGCATTGTTCGCCGCGAGCAGCACCTCCACCGGGCCGGCGATCCCATCGACCACCCATGGCTGGTGGTCGCGGGGACCTTCAAGAGCTACCTGCTCAAAACCGACGGCGATGAGCAAGTTCTCGACTTTCATACGCCCGGCGACATCATTGGCGTCGAAGCCATGGTCCAGGAAAACGCCCAGTGTTCCATCGTCGCCCTCGACACCTGCAACGTCCGCCCATTGTCGATGGATGATCCGGCTGCTGATTTTGAAGACCCGGAGTCGGATACCCGGAAGATCATCGAAGCCATGTATGGAGAGACCATGCGTCTCATGCAGCGCCTTCAGATGATCAGCGACTCGACGGAACAACGCCTTGCGAGGTATCTGCTCGAATTTTCCGAAGTGCAGCGCCGCCGCGGCCTCAAGCCTTGCGAATTCCGTCTGCCGATGCGCCGCCGTGACCTCGCCCTCTACCTGAATCTCGCAACGGAAACCCTATCGCGCGCCTTCACTCGATTGCGCAACCGCGGCCTGCTCGCGGTCGACAACTATGAGATCCGGATTCTCGATGCCGAGGGACTCCGTGCGGTCGTGGAACAGCGCCGGGCACAGGATCTTCCGCGCTTCGCCAGCAGCTGAACACGGGACCTCTCATCCACGAACTCAGGAAGCCCATCCACGACCGATAAATCTTCCATCCCGATTTTCATATTCGATTGGCATCACTTCAGAGGCCTGCAAGTCCGCTGCCTTCCGCCGTGGATCAGAGCAATGAGCCGCGTCTTTAAACCATGTCGGTGGACTCCGGTCTGATGTGAGCCCACCCGTTGACGGTCGTCAATGACAGCTGGTTTTCATTTGTCGAAGATGACCTTTCCGTGCAGCGGGATGGTGAGACGTATCAGTCGGCGATCGTCGCCCCAACGACTCCGGCAGAATTCACCCGCAATCTGATCGGCCGGGAGCCTCCCCTCCCCGCTCCCAACGATCCGAGAGCCCCGCTGGACGGACCTCACTCAGAAAACATTCACCACCCATCCGCCACAACGCGACCTGAGGAAAGTCAGAAGCACGTTGGTCGGCACGTCACGGGCTTACAGAGGAGTTCGGGCATCGGAGAACCCGAACTGGCCGAACCCGGCTCACTGCAGGACGAATGTCACGCGTATATCTACAAGGTAGGCGGCTATCTTGCCGTTCTCGATCTTGAGTTTCTGCACCGAGACCGAGGCACCTTTGATGTTCTCGACAGTCTTTGACGCCTGTTCCATTCCATTGCGGATCGCAGTCTGGAAGCCTTCTGGAGACTCCGCGGATATTTCCATGACCTTCGCAGCCGACATTGAATCGAATCCTCACTTCAGAGTCCCGGGTTGGCAGGCACGTGGGCAAAGTGTGACGTTCGGTGACCAGGAAGGGTGAACGGAGCGTACCCATCAAGGCCCAAAGGCCTTCGGATGGCACCGCCGCACCAAGCTTTTTTGCAACATCGAGCTTCAGGTTCCGGCGCAGCGGAACGTTGCCGATCCCTGCCATTGCTTCAAGGCCATTGTCCTGCGCCTCAAGGGCGCAGGCATTGACCGGGGTCAGCCCAGGGCCAGGAAGTCGGCCGTACTTCACAAATCCGGTGACCTGCGTCGATGCCTCCGCTGCCCCTCCGTTCCATCGCGATCCCGTAGCGCAATGATTCACTTGATGAATGAGCACCCGCCATGCGTAGCCTGAAGGAAGTTCAGCATCCCTGGAGTTCGAGCATTGATCGCTATTTCGATCACCTCTTCAGCGATCGGCTGCTCCGCCTTTTCAAGGACGACGACGACAGCACCGACGTCATGGAATGGGCACCGGCGGTGCGTTTCTCGCCGGCGGCGTGGTGGCAGGGCTTGAGCACACGCTCGAGGACGGCGCGTTCCTCCGGGCGTTCAACGCCAAGGGCCGCATGCGGCCACTGCTCGAACGCATCCCCGTCGCCATCGTCACGGCCCCGGAACCAGGCCTCGAAGGCATTACCCGCCTCGCGCTGAGGCAGCAGCGGAACCCTTGACCGTGGTCAACGGCCGCAAGGTCGCGAGCACATAGTCTTGAACCGTTCCGAGTGCGGGGCGAGGCAGCCCCCACTATCTGCCACGTTCCGTCCACCGTCTGGAGCTTCGCCATGACAAGACTACCTGTCCTGCTTCTCGTGCCGCTGCTCCTGATGGCCTGTGCCGGACGTGACGTCCGACCCACCGCCGAGGAAGTGGACGCAGCCATTCCACCCGGGGATACCGAGCGCTGCATCGCCATTCATCGCGTCCGCAGCATCGAACCCATCGGCAATCACACGCTGCTGTTCCACATGCGCGGCGGCGATGTCTGGCGCAACCGTCTGCGGGCCGCCTGTCCGGGCATGCACCGGCACAGCAAATTCCTCTACGAGGTACGCGGCAGCCAGCTCTGTTCGCTGGACTCCTTCTACCTGCTCCACGACGACGGCTTCGGGTTCCGGCGCGGCGCCGGCTGCGCCCTCGGCGAATTCGATCTGCTCACCGAGGAGCAGGCCGAGACGCTGCGACAGATGCGCTGAGCGGACCGACGGTACGCTTTTGTGCTCAGGGCGCCCTCATCGCTGCCGGGCCGACACCGGGGGGGCTGCGTCCTGCGAGGGCACGCTCGTAGACCTGCTCGTAGGCTCGCACCGCCCCGCTCCAGTCCAGCTGGCGGCCCATGGCGCTGCGCATCAGGGCCTGCCAGCGGTGCTGATCGTGAAACCAGCGCAGTGCGCGGTCGACTGTCTCGACGAAGTCTTCAGCAGTAGCCTCGGCCATGAGAAAGCCGGTGGCTTCACTGCAGGCCAGCGGGTCGGCATCCGCGATGGCATCCGCGATGGCATCCGCGATGGCATCTGCATCCAAAACGGTGTCCGCAAGTCCCCCCACCGCTGTCGTCACGGGCACCGTGCCGTAGCGCATGGCATAAAGCTGCGACAGGCCGCAGGGCTCGAATCGCGATGGCATGGCGAGCATGTCCGCACCGGCATAGATGCCGTGGGCCAGCGACTCGTCGAAACGTGAGTCCACCATGAAGCGCTCGGGCCAGCGCGCCGCCGCGGCAGCGACCGCCCGCTTGAGCTCCGGTTCACCACTGCCGAGGACCACCAGTCTCAGCGGCCGCTGCAACAGTTCCGGCAGGGCCTCGAGCAGCAGGTCCGCACCCTTCTGACGAGTCAGCCGGCCGACCCAGCCGAGGACGGCCTCGTCCTTCCTCGCGGTCACACCCCAGCGCCGAAGGAGCCGTAAACGCTCCCGGCTTTTGCCGGTGAGGTCCGCAGCATCGAAGGCATGCTCGATGAGGGGATCCCTCGCCGGATTCCACAATCGGGTGTCGATGCCGTTGAGGATGCCGGTCAGGTGTTCCTGCCGGTGACGCAGCAGGCCCTCGAAGCCATTGCCGAACTCGGGCGTGAGTATCTCCTGCGCGTAACGCGGACTCACGGTGGTCACTTCGTCCGCGCAGGACAGCCCCCCC
Source organism: Gammaproteobacteria bacterium (assembly GCA_020832055.1). Lineage (GTDB taxonomy): Bacteria > Pseudomonadota > Gammaproteobacteria > Pseudomonadales > Azotimanducaceae > SLTB01. The sequence goes on along the minus strand of JAFIFL010000022.1, from coordinate 843 downwards.
TTGATGAAGGCCACATCACCGTGAAATTCCAGCAGATCAGGGTGGTTCAGGGACTGCGGGAGGCCCAGCTCGGCGAGGACGCGTGGATGAAAACGGCCGGCGAACGCCAGATTGTGAATCGTGAATACCGACGCCGCCGAGGTCGGTTCGAGACCCATCCAGACCGGCGCCAGACCTGCGTGCCAGTCATGGCAATGCACGATATCCGGATGCCAGTCGGACAGCAGCGTCCCGGCCGCGATGCCGGCGGCAACGCGGCCGAACTCGCCGAAGGCCGTGGCGTCATTCGGCCAGGCCCTGCCGTCTGGCTGATTGTAGGGGTGATGCCCGCGGCCGGCGAAGACCGGGGACTCGAACAACCAGACCGGACAGGGCAGATCCGGGCGCCGAAGTTCCGCCAGTGAGGCCTGGCCTTCGCCCAGCGACGTCAGGCGGGTCGCGCCACGGGTCATGTGGCCGCCATAGGCGGGCAACAGGACCCGCACCTCGTGCCCTCGCTCCACCAGCGCCTGCGGCAGGGCGGCCACCACGTCGGCAAGGCCCCCGACTTTCACCAGCGGTGCCATCTCCGCGGCCACGAACAGGATTCGCAACGACCTGAAAGGGGCCTGCATTTCAGCTTCCAGCCGGCTCGAACATGACCGCTGCCAGCGGCGGCAGGGTCAGTTTCAGCGACCATGGCCGCCCCATCCAGGGCACAGCTTCGGCTTCCACGGTCCCCAGATTGCCGACGTTACTGCCGCCGTAGAGCCCGGCGTCGGAGTTCAGCAGCTCCCGGTAGCGGCCGGGTTCCGGGACACCGATCCGGTAGTCATGGCGCGGGACGGGGGTGAAGTTGCAGAC
>JAFIFL010000021.1 GCA_020832055.1 Gammaproteobacteria bacterium | reverse complement strand
AAACTTCGGCCCGAAACGGGGGGCCCCTCTGGCCCCCGAAGGCGCATGGTTAGTACGCGCCGCCGCCCGACGGGGGGCGTGGGAGACGACTTGGGCCGACCGATGGACAGGTCAGTCAGTGATCCTCCGGCATGGCCTTGGGCTGTTCCACGCTCTCGTAGATGAGCATCGGTTCAGACTCACCCTTGATCACGCTTTCGTCGATGACCACCTTGGTGACGCCCTTTTCAGAGGGAATCCGGTACATGGTATCGAGCAGCATGGCTTCGAGTATCGACCGCAGCCCTCGGGCTCCGGTCTTGCGCTCCATGGCACGCTCAGCCACGGCCCGCAGCGAGTCCTCGCGGAAGTCCACCTCGACGCCGTCCATTTCGAACAGCTTGGCGTACTGCCGGGTCAGCGAGTTGCGGGGTTCGGTGAGAATCCGCACCAGCGCATCGATGTCGAGTTCTTCGAGGGTCGCCAGCACCGGCAGGCGGCCGACGAACTCCGGGATCAGCCCGTACTTGACCAGATCCTCCGGCTCCACCTGCTTGAGGGTGCTGCCTATGGTCGGCGCATCCTCTTCACCCTTCACCACGGCATTGAAGCCGATGCCGCTGCGATCGGAGCGCTCGAGGATGACCTTGTCGAGGCCACCGAAGGCACCCCCGCAGATGAACAGGATGTTGCTGGTGTCCACCTGCAGGAACTCCTGCTGGGGATGCTTGCGCCCGCCCTGGGGCGGCACCGAAGCCACCGTACCCTCGATCAGTTTGAGCAGTGCCTGCTGCACCCCTTCTCCGGACACGTCACGGGTGATGGAGGGGTTGTCGGACTTCCGCGAGATCTTGTCGATCTCATCGATGTAGACGATGCCGACCTGGGCCTTTTCCACATCGTAGTCGCATTTCTGCAGCAGCTTCTGAATGATGTTCTCAACGTCCTCGCCGACGTAGCCCGCCTCGGTGAGCGTGGTGGCATCGGCAATGGTGAACGGGACGTCGAGCAGGCGTGCGAGGGTCTCCGCGAGCAGGGTCTTGCCGCTGCCGGTGGGACCCACGAGCAGAATGTTCGACTTCGACAGTTCGACGTCGTCCTTCTTGCCCTTGTAATTCAAGCGCTTGTAGTGATTGTAGACGGCCACCGAGAGGATGCGCTTGGCGCTTTCCTGGCCGATCACATACTGATCGAGAATGGCCTTGATCTCATCGGGCCGAGGCAGACGGGCACTGTCCGACTTATCGGCACTCTCGGCCACTTCCTCGCGAATGATGTCGTTGCACAGCTCGACGCACTCGTCGCAGATGAACACCGACGGACCAGCGATCAGCTTGCGGACTTCATGCTGGCTCTTGCCGCAGAAGGAGCAATAGAGCAGCTTGCCGCTATCGTCGCCCTTTCCGGTCTTGTCGTCGGCCATTCAGGCACCTCGATCAACTTGCTGATGCTCCCCAACCATGCGGGGAACGTCGAATTTTTGCAAGAGCCGGCACAGTCGGTGCCGGCCTCGCGCTGGGTCCGCGGCGCAAGCTGCCGCGGCGTCAGGAGCGGTTTCAGCGCGCGGCAGCTGCCGCCTTCGCGTTGGTCCGGTGACGCGGCTCCTGGACCTGGTCGATCAGGCCGTAGCTCACAGCCTCGACCGGAGTCATCCAGCGGTCACGCTCCGTATCCTTGGCGATCTGCTCCACCGACTGTCCAGTGTGCTGGGCCAATACGCCGTTGAGTTGCTCGCGCATGCGCAGGATTTCGCGGGCCTGAATCTCGATGTCAGCGGCCACACCCTGGGAGCCGCCCGAAGGCTGGTGGATCATGATCCGCGAATTCGGCAGCGCATGGCGCTTGCCGGCAGCGCCGCCAGCGAGCAGCAGCGCGCCCATGCTCGCAGCGTGGCCGACGCACATGGTCAGCACATCGCAGCGAATGAACTGCATGGTGTCGTAGACGGCCATGCCAGCCGTCACCACCCCACCTGGCGAATTGATGTAAAGATGAATGTCCTTGTCGGGATTCTCCGACTCGAGGAACAGCATCTGCGCAATGATGAGGTTGGCCATGTGGTCCTCGATGGGACCTACAGCGAAGATGATGCGATCCTTGAGCAGCCGCGAATAGATGTCATAGCCACGCTCACCGCGCGCGGTCTGCTCCACCACCATGGGCACCAGGCCCAGATTGCGAACCTCGGAAGTGCCGGCATCGGTGAGCGGTCCCGTACCCGGCCTATTGAATTCGCTCATAGCGTGACTGCTCCTCAACCGGTCTGACCGGACTCATCCTCGGACGAGGATGCGTCTTCATTCCCTTCCTCGGCACCGTCCTCGGCCGCGGCTCGCCCTGCGGCGGCAGCGAGCACGGCATCGTAGTCCTTTTCGACCTCTGTGACCGTCGCCCGTTCCAGGACGAACTCGACCACCGCATCCTCCAGCGCCGCAGAACGGATCTGATCCATCTGTTCCGGATTCGCATGGTACCAGCTCTTGACCTGTTCCGGCTCCTGGTAGCGCGACGCCACATCGTCGAGGATCGATTCGATCCGCTCGGGTTTCGGCTCGATGGCATGTTCTTCGACGATTCGGTTCAGGATCAGCCCCAGCCGCACGCGGCGCTCCGCCTGCTCGCGGAACAGCTCCTCGGGCAGCGAATGGGGGTCCATGCCCTGCCCACCGAAGCGCTGCACCATCTCGTTCTGAAGATTGTGGATCTGCTCATGCACCAGGGCTTTCGGAGGGCTGACCTCGTGAATCGCCACCAGGCCGTCCATCACCTGGTTCTTGGCGAGGTTACGGCAGGCCGTCTCCAGTTCGCGCTCCATGTTCTCGCGCACCTCGGTGCGGAACGTCTCGAGGCTGTCGTCCTCCACGCCGAGTTCACTGAACAGTTCGGCATCCACCGCCGGCAGCACAGGTTCGCGCACAGCCGAAACGCTGGCATCGAAGCGCACCACCTTGCCCTTGAGCGTATCGTTACCGTAATCCTCCGGGAACGTCACGTCGAAGGACCGCTCTTCGCCCGCCTTGGCGCCGAGCAGCGCATCCTCGAAGCCCGGGATCATCCGACCGCTGCCGAGAATCAGCTCGACGTCGTCGGCCGCGGTGCCTTCGGCAGGCTCACCATCGAGGAAGCCGGCAAAGCTCACGACGACCTGGTCACTCTCTTCGGCGGCCCGATCCTCGCGGTCCTCATAGCGCTTACGCTGCTCCCGCAGGCGCTCGATCATGGTGTCGACATCCGCCTCGGTCACTTCGGCAACCGGCCGCTCGACGCTGACAGCGCTCAAATCACCGAGCTCGATCTCCGGCATGACTTCGAAGGTGGCGGCATAGGTGAAATCGGCGCCGTCGTCCATCTGCACCGGCTCGAGGCGCGGCTGTCCTGCCGGCTTCAACTGCTCTTCGCGGACGGCCTCGAAGAAACTGCTCTGCATCAGCTCGCCAGCAACTTCCGCGCGGACGCCGGGCCCGAACCGCCGGCGCACCTCCTTCATGGGAACCTTGCCCGGGCGGAAACCCGGCAACCGAACGGAACGCGCAGCCTGACTCAGGCGCTGATTGACCTGCTCCTCGAACTGGGCGGCCGGCAACGTCACGGTCATTCTCCGCTCAAGGCTGGTGGTCGTCTCGATGGAAACCTGCATCATTGCCTCTATTGGATCTCTGATTGGCGAGTAAGTCGGAATCACCGCGAGGCAGGCAGCGCCGTGGAGGCGGCCGCAGCGGACCTCGCCTCCAGTTGCGCGCCTGCCGGCGCAGGCGGGAGATCACAGGCCCGTTCCGGGTCAGCCTGCGACCCGGGATTCGACCTGCAACCATGTCTGGGGTGGACGATGGGACTTGAACCCACGACCGCCGGAGTCACAATCCGGAGCTCTACCAGCTGAGCTACGCCCACCAATCAAAAACTGAAGCCAAAACCCGAAGCTCTCCAGGAACTTCGTCCTTCTCGATGTCGATTCGAGAGGTTGATCATCGATGCTGCTGCGACTGATTGCCGCCTGTTGCCCCGATTCTTGGCGCGCCCGGCAGGGCTCGAACCTGCAACCCTCGGCTTAGAAGGCCGATGCTCTATCCAGTTGAGCTACGGGCGCCGGCACCGAGGGCTGCCTGAAGGATGATGGTCGGGGTAGAGAGATTCGAACTCCCGACATCCTGCTCCCAAAGCAGGCGCGCTACCAGGCTGCGCTATACCCCGTAAACTGGCCTCACTACCGACATCATGCGCCCTCTCGGATTCTGACTGCAGGCCGGATCGACTTCCGGCCGCAAACTTCGCATGCTGTCTCGAACGCCCTGTTGTCGGCAGGAATACTGGGCGTACAGGGACCCAAAACGCAAGACGCGGCATCATACTCAGGGTCCGGCAGAGCGTCAACGAACCATGCCCGAGCCCTGCTGTTCCTTTGACGGCACATTTTCTGTTCAGTTCCCGCACCAAGGCAGCAGGCACAGCCTTCGCAGTGGGCTGCGCCTTCCGGGCGTGCGAGAATTGCCCACCCCGGCAGCCAGCGTCCCGGACACCCTTGGCTCCGCCCGGTATCGCCGCCCCATTCGTTCGAGGAGTCACGATCCATGCCACCGGTGGAGTCATCCATAGCCCTGCGCGCCGACCCCTCGGCCAGGGGACGCATTCTCGACGGTCGGCAGGTGGCTTCCGAAGTACGCCGGCGGGTGGGCGCGGGGGTGGCAGCCCGGGTTGAGGCCGGAGGCGCCAAGCCGGGCCTCGCGGTGATTCTGGTGGGCTCGGATCCGGCCAGCCAGATTTACGTCCGCAACAAGAATCGGGCCTGCGACGAGGTCGGGATCGCCTCCACGGTCATGACCCTGCCGGCCAGCATCGAGCAGGCCGACCTGCTCGCGGAGGTCGCCCGCCTCAATGCCGACCCCGTGGTTCACGGCATTCTGGTCCAGAGCCCCTTGAGTCCTCACATTGATCCCAATGCCGTGATCGACGCCATCGACCCGGGCAAGGACGTGGACGGCTTTCATCCTTTCAATCTCGGCCGCCTCGCCCAGCGCCGCCCTGTCCTCCGCAGCTGCACGCCGAAGGGCATCATGACCCTGCTCGCCCACACTGGCGTGCCGATCCGCGGTCTCGATGCCGTCATAGTCGGTGCTTCGAACCACGTTGGACGTCCCATGGGACTCGAACTGCTGCTGGCGGGCTGCACGGTCACCACCGCCCACAAGTTCAGCCGCACCACCGCCGACCACGTGCGCCGCGCGGACATCGTCATCGCCGCAGCGGGCCGGCCCGGATTGGTCCGTGGCGACTGGATCAAGGACGGCGCCGTGGTCATCGACGTCGGCATCAATCGCCTGACCGATGGCCGCATCGTCGGCGACGTGGAGTTCGACACCGCCCGCGAGCGGGCCGCCTGGATCACGCCGGTCCCCGGAGGGGTCGGCCAGATGACGGTGGCGAGCCTGCTGGAAAACACCCTGCAGGCCGCGAATCTGCAAGACCCGCCGGGGGCGTGAAACGCCTGCTGTTCATCGCCGATCTGCATCTGGACGCCGCCGTCCCGGCGACCCTGGCCCGGTTCCGGCACTTCTGCGACCGGCATGGCGGCAGCGCTGATGCGCTGTACATTCTCGGCGACCTGTTCGAGGCCTGGGCTGGCGATGACAGCGATGACGAAGCCGCCCGCAGCGCGCGGCAGGCTCTCGCGGAACTCAGCGCCACCGGCACCGAAGTCCTGCTCCTGCACGGCAACCGCGACTTCCTGATCGGCCAGGACTTCATGGACGGCTGCGGCAGCCAGCTGCTGGATGATCCCTGTGTCATCGAATGGGACGGTCGGCGCATTGCCCTGTGCCACGGGGACAGTCTGTGTACGGCGGATGAAGCCTATCAGGCGCTGAGACGGCAGCTGCGCTCACCCGAGACCCGATCCGCCCTCCTCGCCCGCCCCCGCGCCGAACGCGAAACCCTCGCCCGCCAGGCCCGGGAAGCCTCCCGCCGGGCCGGGGCCAACAAACCCGATGCCATCACGGACGTCACTCAAACTGCCGTGGACGCCCTGCTCGACGAACTCGACGCCGACGTCCTCATTCACGGCCACACCCACCGTCCTGGCGATCACCGCTGGCAGCACCATGGCCGGATGCGCCGAAGACTCGTGGTCGGGGCCTGGAGCGACCACGCCGACTTCGTCGAAGCTGCGTCAGGACAACTCGGGGTCAGGCGCTTCTCTGCGGCAGGCCACTGTGAAAGCGGAACTGCGGATCCGGCGTCGTAATCAGTTCCGCCTCGCGCTGCATGAAGATCGGCAGGCGCGCAGCCACCTCATCCGCCGAGCCCAAGGCCTGTGCCAGCAGCAGATAATCCTCGAAATGCCGTGCCTCGGAGGCGAGCAGGGTTTGATAGAAGCGCGCCAGATCGGCCGGCAATACCGGCAGCAGCGCCGCAAAGCGTTCACAGGAACGGGCCTCGACCAGCGCCCCGCAGAGCAGCAGATCCACCAGACGCCCAGGCTCCGGGGAGCGGATCAGATCCCGCAGTCCGCCCGCATAGCGGCTCGCGGAAACCGGCCGCAGTGCCACCCTGCGCGTGGCGAGAATGGCCAGCACCTGTTCATAGTGCCGAAGTTCCTCCCGCGCCAGACGACTCATGCGCTCAGGCAGTCCCGGCACCCGCTCATAACGCGACAGCAGCGACAGCGCGGTCGCCGCCGCCTTGCGCTCGCAGTTGGCGTGATCGAGGAGCAGCACCTCGAGATCGCGTACGGCTGCCTGAACCCAGGCCTTCGGCGTCACACAGGGCAGAAAGCCCCGCACCGCCGCCAGCCCCTGTTCGATATCGAACGGCTGCCGATGCACGGCAGACGGTTGCACATGATTCACTGGTGGTTCTCTCCCGTCGCCGGCAAGACAGCGAAATAACGTTCATAGTGGGCTTCGGAAAGCCGCTGGTAGTCGCTGTCGATCAGATCCCGCAGAGCCAGCGGCGACATGGCGTCGAAAGGCGCAATGGCCCGCAGACCATAGCCGGCCAGCGAGCGCATGTGGCGCGCCCCCCGCTGCAGCAGCAGCCAGACCCGGGACGCGTCCGAGTCCGCCGCCGCGAAGACGATGCGATGCTGACGGAGCTGAGCCTCGAGCAACTCCCGGTCCAGCACCTCGATGCGCCCGGCCACCACCTGATCCCGCAACATGAGCAGCCGTTGCCAGACGGCGTCCTTGGCCGCGTCGTCATAACGATTCCAGGCCACGATCTCGTGGGCGAACCGCTTGCAGCCGCGGCACACCAGATCACCGTAGGTGGTGGAACAGCGACCTGCGCAGGGTGTCCGGGATCGCAACGCGCGCGCTTCGATCTGCCTCGACATCAGGGCGCCGGCTCCGGATCACGCCGAAAGGTCCGGGCCAGCCGCAACTGCACCAGATGACGCCGCAAACGCCACAGCCGGCGCCGGCTGTCCCAGTGATCCCACTGGACCAGTGGAGCCTCGACACCATTCGCCTGCGGACCGAACAGGGCATCGTCGAGCCGCACTGTGAGCACCTCGATGTCATCCGCCAGTTCCGGGAAATGCGCTTTCAGCCGCTGCCCGTAGCGGCCGGGAGTTTCGCTCGGCAGGCGCGGCAGGCCTGCCCGCGCGAAGGTTTCGCAGAAACCATCGTGCCAGCGCAGAAGCGCTGGCCGACGACGGCGGAGCACACCGGGCAAGGCGCCCAGCAGAGCCACCAGGATCGCCACGCCCGCGGCTGAGGCTGAAGCGATGGCCACCCGCAAGGGCGTCACCTCACCGAGAAGATCGCGCAGAAAGCGGCTTTGCATGGACGCATCGTAACTCACGACCAGGACGTTCCAGCGGTGCTCCAGACTCTCGATGAAATAGATCGCTTCTGCCAGCACATCCCAGCGTCGCCACAGGGTGCTGCCCGTGAACTCGCCGAAACCCGCCTCCTCTTCATTGCCCGAAAATACCGCTTCGGCGCCGAGTTCGACCCGATCCGGGGCCACGGCCATGGTGGGATCGAAGCGAACCCAGCCCTCATTCTCGATCCAGATCTCGGCCCAGGCATGAGCATCGTACTGCCGCACGGCCATGTAGCCACCCACCGGGTTGTATTCGCCACCCTGATAGCCGGCGACCACCCGGGCCGGAACGCCGGCCAGGCGCATCATGTAGACGAAGGCCGACGCGTAGTGGCCGCAGAACCCGCGGCGGGTGTCGAACAGGAACTCGTCGATGTCATCGGCACCGAGTGCCGGAGGATTGAGCGTGTAGTGAAACGGCTCGCGGGCAAAGTGCTGCATCAGACCCTGGGCCAGATCGCGGGCGGAGCCATGCTGCGCGCGCATCCCGGCGACAAAGTCACGGGTGCGAGGGTTGCCGGTGGCCGGCAGAGACGTCTCGCGCAGCTGGTACCACTGTGCAAGGTCCACATCCAGCGCAGCCGGGCGCGATTCCACCTCGTAGCGGAAGCGCTGGGTCAGCGGGCCGCGATGCAGGACCCGGAAATCCCGACCGAGGCCGGTGGAGCGGGTGAGCGGCTGTGCCAGATCCAGGGCATAGAGCCACGGCCGGTAGGTGGGCTCCGCCAGCACCGCATAGCGGATCGGCTCGGCATCCTCGTCCACCGATGCCTGCATTTGCCTGACCCAGTCCGGGGCCGTCGACGCGCCGACCCAGTGCACGGGCTGCTCCAGGAAGTCCCTGCTCGACCCTGGCGTCCAGGTACCGTCTTCATAGCTGGAGTAGGTCATGACCCGCCAGTACAGCGCTGGCGGCGGGGGCGGCGCTCCCTCGAAATCGACGCGGAAGGCCAGCTCACGGCTGCGTCCGAGCTGGGTGATGGAACCCGGCGTCAGCGACTCCGACAACCCGGTACGGGTGGAGGCATCCGGCAACGGCACCGACCACAGCGGCGCGATGCGCGGGAAGAACACGAAGATCACGATGGTCAGCGGCACCGCCTGCAACAGGATGATGCCCGCCGTGCGCAAACTCGCAAGCGGCCTCGGCCGGTTCCAGCTCTGGTGCAGGGCCACCAGCGCGGCGGTCACCGCCAGCACCGCCAGCAGCTGGTAGAGCGTGATCAGGATGCCCTGCTCGAACAGGAAGCCCGTGGCAATGATGAAATAGCCCAGGAAGATCACCACCAGGGCATCGCGTCGGGTGCGCATCTCCAGCAATTTGAGCGCGAAGGCGATGATCAGCAGGGCCACCGCCGGATCGAGGCTGAACTGGATCCCATAGGACAGGCTCACGCCGACGCCCGCCAGGATCACGAAGGCGGCCTTGGTCAGCGCCGAGGGATAACCCCAGCGGCCCTGATGAATCAGCAGTCGCCAGAGGACGCAGGCGCCCCAGATCAGCAGGGTCCAGAGCGCCATGCGCGGCACGTGGGGAGCGATCACTGCGCCCTGGGACACCAGCAACAACGTCAGCGATGAACGCGGGATCTGTTCGAGGACGCCTCGGCGAGTGCCCTGGGTCACGACGCCAACCCCCGTGGCTGCTCGCCCTTGCCGTGCAGCGCCAATGCGCGCAGCAGCTCGGCTCGATGGGCCTCGCCATGCCCGGGCGCAATCTCCACGCCCGGCAGCCGCAGGCCGTACTCATCGCGCGCCGCTTCGCAGGCCAGCACCCAGCCACACAGCGTGGACAGACGCTCCTCCACGCCAAGGCCCGGCAGCGCTTCGAAGTCCAGCCAGAGCCGGCGATCGGCATGACCGCCGTACTCCTTGACCATCAGCTCGCCTTCCTGGGCGAAGGACTTCCAGGCGATGTGCTTGAGCGAGTCGCCCGGCCGGTAGGGTCGCAGGCCGACGAAGTCGTCATGGCCCTCTGCCACCAGCTGCTCGCCCTCACCGTTGGCCAGCGCTGCCCGCCGCGGCGGTCCTGCCAACAGCGGCTGAGGATAGACCAGGGCGGCCTGGGCCAGATCGAGCCAGGTCCAGGCCCGCAGCAGACCCAGCGGCCAGGTGGTTTCCAGACGCAGCCGGCCCGGGTCCAGCCAGCCGCGGGCCGAGGCCCGAACAGGTATGTGCAGCCGCTGCTCGCTCTCCTCGTCCAGATCCACGTTCTGCGGAATCTCACCGGGCCATCCCAGCCACAGGGCATGATGGCCGCGCGGCGTCGCCCGGATCAGGCGCACGCCGAATTCCGCATGCTCGCCGGCAAAGACCGGACGCACGCCCGCCGCCTCGATGGTCAGCCCACTGAGATTGCGAAAGGTGTGACTGATGGCCAGGGCGAACGTGCTGGCCAGCAGAAACGCCAGTCCGAACACCATGGAGTTCTGATAGTTGATGGCCGCAAGGATCAGCAACGCGATCAGCCCGATAAAGGCAAAACCCGTCCGCGACGGGAAGATGAAAACATTGCCGCGATGCAGGACCACACGGCGCCTGGGAGGCACACGTCTGTTCAGCCAGGCCCGCCAACGCCCGCGCGGTGTACGCGGCATGAAGCGGGTATCGCCGGCTTCGGATTCCGCGGGGGCGAGGGCTTCGGCCATGGCAGCTCCGTCGGGCCGGATTCAACAGGTGGTCTTTGCCGACCGCATCTCAGCCGACCGCATCAACGACCGCCAGCAGACGCTGGGCCAGGGCTTCGCCGCCGCTGCGCCCATGGTCGGCATGTTCGCGCAGCCGGTGCTCGACCACCGCCGGCAGCACCGCCTGCACGTCTTCGGGAATCACGTGCTGGCGACCACGGATCAGTGCCCAGGCCCGGGACGCCCGCACCAGCGCCAGCGCGCCACGGGGTGAAAGTCCCCAGGCGAACGACGGATCCTGACGGGAATGCTGGACGAGGCGCTGGACGTAGTCCAACAGCGGATCGGAGACCCGGATTTCGCTGGCCTGCTGCTGCAGCGCCGTCAGTTCCTCGGCACCGAGACAGGGCTCGAGCTGATCGAGCATGACCCGGCGGTCGATGCCGCGGATGATTTCACGCTCGGCCGCTGCGTCCGGGTAGCCGAGCTCAATGCGCATCAGGAAGCGGTCGAGCTGTGACTCCGGCAGCGGATAGGTTCCGGCCTGGGTCACCGGGTTCTGGGTCGCGATCACGAAAAAGGGATGCGGCAGCGGACGCGTGGCCCCCTCCACCGTCACCTGCGCCTCTTCCATGGCTTCGAGCAGGGCGGACTGGGTCTTGGGGGTGGTGCGATTGATCTCGTCCGCAAGCAGCACCTGGGCGAAGACCGGGCCTGGATGGAACTCGAAGCTGCCGCTGTCACGGTCGAACACCGAGATCCCGAGGATGTCTGCCGGCAAGACGTCACTGGTGAACTGGATGCGGTTGAAAGTGAGCCCCAGGGTGCGCGCCAGCGCCTGGGACAGCACGGTCTTGCCCATGCCCGGCAGGTCCTCGATCAGCAGGTGCCCGCCTGCCAGCAGGCAGGCCATGGCCTGCTCCACCTGATGACGCTTGCCCACCAGGACCCGACCCACCTGGGTCAGACTCTTCTCGATCAGTTCCTGCACATGACCTCCATGCTCCGGCAACTCGATGCCCCTTCGACGCCGACCGCCGGACCTTCCCGGGTTGCAGCCTGCGCGACCCGGGCCCAACCCCGAATGCCGTCAAACGTGATCGTGAAGATCGGACAGGGCGCGCTCGCCCTCGGCGTGCTCACTCGGTTCGCGCCGACTCTTGGCGGCATCGTTGCGGGAGTCCGAGATGCGCTGCAGATAGTCCGCATCGACGTCGCCGGTGACATAGATGCCATTGAACACCGAAGACTCGAAGTCGCGGATGGCAGGATTGCCCTCCGCCGAACAGCTGATCAGATCCTCGAGTTGCTGATAGACCAGCCAGTCGGCGCCGATCAGCGTGGCGATTTCCTCATCGCTGCGGGCGTGAGCGATGAACTCGCTCGCTGCCGGCATGTCGATGCCGTAGACGTTGGGGTAGCGCACCGGCGGTGCCGCCGAAGCCAGATACACCTTGCGTGCGCCCGCCTCCCGGGCCATCTCGATGATCTGGCGGGAGGTGGTGCCGCGCACGATGGAGTCATCCACCAGCAGGACATTCTTGCCGCGGAACTCCAGATCGATAGCATTGAGTTTCTGGCGTACCGATTTCTGGCGCTCACTCTGGCCGGGCATGATGAATGTTCGACCGATGTAGCGGTTCTTGACGAAGCCTTCCCGGTACTTGACGTCGAGCTGATGCGCCAGCGGCAGGGCTGCGGTGCGACTGGTTTCGGGGATCGGAATCACGACGTCGATGTCATGGTCGTTGCCGGGAAACTGAGTGAGGATGCGCTCGGCGAGTTTCTCGCCCATCCGCAGCCTGGCCTTGTAGACCGAGATGTCATCCATGATCGAATCCGGCCGCGCCAGATAGACGTGCTCGAAAATGCAGGGCGCCAGTTGCGTCTGCGCGGCACAGATCCGGCTGTGCAACTCCCCTCGCTCGTCGATCCAGATCGCCTCGCCGGGCATCACGTCCCGCACCAGCGTGAAGTCGAGCACGTCCAGGGCCACCGACTCCGAGGCGATCATGTACTCCGTCCCCTGATCCGTCTCCCGCTTGCCGAAGACCAGGGGGCGAATGCCAAAGGGGTCCCTGAACGCCAGCACGCCGTGACCCACCAGCAGCGCCACGGCTGCGTAGGCGCCGCGGCAGCGGGCGTGGACGCCGGCCACCGCCTCGAAGATGTCCTCCGGCTCGGGGCTGTGGCGGTGCAAACGACCGAGTTCGTGGGCAAACACGTTGAGCAGGATTTCCGAGTCCGACTCGGTGTTGATGTGACGCAGATCGGCCTTGAACAGATCGCGCTTGAGGCTCTCCGCGTTGGTCAGATTGCCGTTGTGGGCCAGCGTGATTCCGTAGGGGGAATTGACGTACATGGGTTGGGCTTCGGCGGATGACGAACTGCCCGCCGTCGGATAACGCACGTGGCCGATGCCGAGGTTGCCGGTCAGCCGCTGCATGTGATTGAGCCGGAACACGTCGCGCACCAAGCCATTGGCCTTGCGCATGTTCAGGCGGCCCTGGTGACTGGTGACGATGCCCGCCGCGTCCTGTCCCCGATGCTGAAGTACGGTCAGGGCGTCATAGAGGCGCTGATTGACCGCGTGCCGGCCGACGATGCCTACGAGTCCACACATGAATGGTGTTCCCCGGATGGGTGGGCCAGTGTCCTGCGTGTCTTGCCCAAGGGATCGGGTCGAGGACCAGCAGAACGATAGAAAGACAGTGCAACGAGTCTGCCGCAGCCCTGCCGCGCAGCGATCAGACGTTGCGCAGCCATCGGGAATCTCCTCAGGACTGCGCGGCCGCGGTCACCGTATTGAAAACCTGGCGCAGAAAATCGATCACTTCCTCCTGCACCGCGAGCAGATGAGGCAGCAGACGCGACTGCTGCCACCAGATCTGGTCAGTGAACATCGGGTCCAGGACCGCTGCCAGGACGACCAGCAGCACCATGGCCCTGAGCAGACCGAACAGCGTACCGAGCACCCGGTCGAGACCACTCAAGCCAGTGACTTCCACCAGCTTGCCCACCACGTGCTGCACCATGGCCCCCAGCAGCAGCACGGCGACGAACACCGCTGCAAAAGCCAGGGGATAACGCAAAGTCTCGGCGTCGATCCATCGCTGAAGACTGACGCTGATAGGATCCGCAAACAAGGCCGCCATGATAAGGGCCGCGGCCCAGATGACAAGGGAGAGTGACTCACGGAACAGTCCCCGGACCCCTCCGACGATGACGGACACCAGGGCCATGGCGAGCATCACCCAGTCCAGCAGCGACGGCATCCCCACGCCTTCAACCATCCTGGCGACCCGCAGTGCCGCCCAGGGTGAAACGGACCACCAGTCCCTCGAGCTGATAGCGCTCGGCCAGTTCCGACTGCAGGCGGGCGGCGGTCTCGCGATCAATGCGCGGCCCCACCGCCACCCGATGCAGCATCACCTCGCCGCCGTCCTCCTCGACCACGTAGGCGTCGTAGCCGTCGTCGAGCAGGCGCTGGCGCAGGGCCCGCGCGTTGTCGCGGTCATGGAAAGCTGCCAGTTGCACGCTGAAGGCACGCGGGAGTCCACTGCCGTCGAGACCGGGCGCGACCACGCCTGTTGCGGCATCCGTAGGGGTTGGCGGGGCCTCATCAGTAGGCAGTTCCGGTACCGGAAGGGGTCGATGTTCGGGCTGACCACGGATCGGCTCCGCCCTTCGCCGCGCCTCCACGTTGTCGACAAAGGCCCAGGCATCGGCCTGCGCGTCATGGCCGCGAGTGTCATCGCCGGTATCGAGTTCGAGGGCGCTCTCCGGCCACTCGGCCACACTGCGGCGTTCGATGCCGGCGCCGTCGAACAGCATCGGCAGCAGAATCACTGCCAGCGACAGCAGGATCACGGCACCCACCAGTCGATTGCGTCCACGCTCGGTCATGGTCTCACCACACCTTTGCAGGCCGCCTCTAGCCAGCGCTCGGCCGCCGCCACCAGGGTGAAGGAACCGACCACCAGCACGCCCTGCCCCAGCCGCCGGGCATCATCCAAGGCAGCGCCCAGCGCCGCAGCGACGTCCCCGTGCTCCTGGCGCGGCAAGGCCTTTGCCACAACGACGAGCCGCTGCCCGAGCGCCGCAGCCGACTGCCCGCGGGAACCCGGTGTGGGTGCCAGATGTACCGCGGTCACACACGGCTCGAGCAGTTCGAGCATCCGGTCTGAACGCTTGTCGCCAAAAGTACCGAACACGGCCACCCACCGTCGCTCCGTTCCGATTCTCTCCACCAGCGCTGCCAGTGCATGGGGATTGTGGGCCACATCCAGGATCCATTCCGACCCCAGAGCCCACCGGCGCTGGGCCCGCCCCGGCAGATCCAGTCCAGCCAGGGCATCATGGACGTGCGCCGGAACGAGTTCCAGCAGCAGGCTGGCTGCCTGCAGCGCGGCCGCGAGATTGGCCGGCAGCAACTGCGCCTGTGGCAGGCAACCGAGCTCCACCTGCCGCTCAGCGCCACCGCGGAAGATCGCTCCGCCAGGCGTCTCATCCCAATGGAAGTCGCGCCCGGCCCGATACACCGGCACTTCGAGTTCAGCCGCCCGGTCGAGCACGGACTGCGGTGGGTCGAGCTCGCCGACCACCAGCGGCTGCCCGTGGCGCAGAATGCCGGCCTTTTCACGGCCGATGGTTTCGCGATCAGGCCCGAGCCAGGCCTCGTGATCGAGATCGACGCTGCTGATCACCGCCACATCCGCATCGATGAGGTTGACCGCATCCAGACGACCGCCGAGCCCCACCTCGAGTACCGCGACATCGAGTTCCGCATCCGCCATGAGTTCGAAGGCAGCGAGAATGGCGAACTCGAAATAGGTCAGAGTGATGTTGCCCCGCGCCCGCTCGATGCGTTCGAAGGCAGTCATGATGTCCGCATCGCTCGCGGTCTGACCAGTGATGACGATGCGTTCGTTGAAGCGATGCAGATGGGGTGACGTGGTGACACCCACGCGCCAGCCGTGCTGACGGAACAGGGCCTGAAGCGTGGCCACCACCGAGCCCTTGCCGTTGGTCCCGGCCACCGTGATCACCGTCGGCGCCGGCCGCCGACCGCCCAGCCTCTCGAACACCTGCCGTAGCCGCTCGAGCCCCAGATCCATTTCCCGCGGATGCAGGCGCTCGAGCCGGGCCAGCCAGTCGTCCAGAGTCATGGGAGCCCGGGGGCATGCATCAGGTGGTATCCATCAGGCGGCGTCCATGGCCGCCCGAAGCTCGCTGGCGAAGGCTGCTGCCGCGGCGGGAATGGACTCGGGGTCCGCGGCCAGCTCACCCATCCGACGCACCAGGGCGCTGCCGACGACGACACCGTCGGCAAATTCAGCCACCGCCCGCGCCGTTGCCCCGTCGCGAATGCCGAAACCCACGGCCATGGGCAGACCGGTCAGGGCCCGCAGGTCATCGAGCCGGGTCCGCACGCCCGCCACATCGAGATTGGCAGAGCCGGTCGGCCCCTTGAGCGAGACGTAATAGACAAAGCCGCTGGCCACACCGAGCACGTGCCGAGCACGCACGTCGGTAGTCGTGGGCGCCAGCAGGAAGATCAGATCGACACCAAGAGCGCCCAGCGCCTGCCGCAGTTCTTCAGCTTCCTCCGGCGGCAGGTTGACCAGAATGACCCCGTCCACACCGGCCTCGGCTGCGGCTGCGGCGAACCGCTCGTAGCCCATGGCCTCCACCGAGTTCAGATAGCCCATGAGCACCACCGCCGTCCGGGTATCCTGCTGCCGGAAGGCCACGACCATATCGAGCACATCCCGCAGGCGGACCTTGTGCGCGAGCGCCCGTTCACAACCTGCCTGAATATCTGCGCCCTCGGCTTCAGGGTCGGAAAACGGAATGCCGAGTTCGATGACATCGGCCCCCGCCCCGGCCAGGGCATGCATGGTCGGTACGGTGACCGCTGGCGCCGGGTCGCCGGCAACCAGATAGGTCACCAGGGCACTGGAATCCGCCGCCGTGCGTTCGGCGAAGCGTTCGGCCAGCCTGCTCACAGCTCGATACCGTCGTGGCGGGCCACGGTCAGGATGTCCTTGTCACCCCGTCCGGAAAGATTCACCACGATGATCTGCTCGGAGTCCATCTGCGGTGCATGCTCCATGACCCAGGCGATGGCGTGGCTGGTTTCCAGGGCTGGCATGATGCCCTCTGTCCGGGTCAGATGATGGAATGCCCGCAGCGCCTCCTCGTCGGTCACCGCAACGTACTCCGCCCGACCGAGGTCCTTGAGAAAGGCATGTTCCGGACCGACACCCGGATAATCGAGGCCAGCCGAAATCGAGTGGGTGGCGATGATCTGGCCGTCCTCGTCCTCCATGAGATAGGTGCGATTGCCGTGCAGCACCCCGGGGACACCTGCGCACAGAGGCGCTGCGTGCCGTCCTGTGGCAATGCCGTCACCGCCCGCCTCGACGCCGACCATGCGCACGCCGGCATCGCGAATGAACGGGTGAAACAGGCCCAGCGCGTTGGAACCGCCGCCCACACAGGCCACCAGCACGTCCGGCAGTCGACCCTCCGCCGCCAGACACTGTTCCCGGGTCTCGCGGCCGATCACGGCCTGGAAATCCCGCACCAGCGACGGGTAGGGATGGGGGCCGGCCACCGTGCCGATGATGTAGTGAGTGTCGTCCACATGGGTGACCCAGTCGCGCATGGCTTCGTTCATGGCATCCTTGAGCGTGCGCGAACCGGATTCCACCGGCACCACCCGCGCCCCGAGCAGTTTCATGCGATAGACGTTGAGACTCTGACGCTCGACGTCCTCCGCACCCATGTAGACCACGCACTCCATCCCGAGCCGGGCCGCCACCGTGGCCGAAGCCACGCCATGCTGGCCGGCTCCGGTCTCGGCAATGATACGTCGCTTGCCCATGTGCTGGGCCAGCAGCGCCTGGCCGATGGTGTTGTTCACCTTGTGGGCACCGGTATGGTTCAGATCCTCACGCTTGAGATAGACCTTCGCGCCCCCCAGCTCGCGCGTCAGGCGCTCCGCCAGATACAGCGGCGACGGCCGGCCGACGAACTCGGCGAGATCGCGATCGATGCGCCGCTGGAACGCCGGATCCGCCTTCAGGGTCCGGTAGACACGATCGAGTTCGTCCAAGGCATGGGTCAGGGTTTCCGCGACGAAGCGGCCCCCGAAGCGGCCGAAATGTCCGCGCTCATCCGGGAAGTTGTAGTCCGCGAAGGACACCATCCCATCGGCTGCCTCGAAGCTGCTGCGCTGTGCTTGTTGCGTGGTCATGACTTCTTCGCGACTCATCAATCCTTCACTCCAGTTTCGGCGGCGCGTACCGCGCGCACAAATGCTTCCATGGCGGCAGGATCCTTTACGCCCGGCTCCCGCTCCACACCGCCGCTCACATCCACCGCCCAGGGTCTGACCCGGCGGATGGCTTCACCTACATTCGCCGCAGTCAGCCCCCCGGCCAGCACGATGGGCCGGGGGCGTTGCTGCGGAATGCGATCCCAGTCGAATACTTCGCCCGTTCCGCCCGGTACCCCCGGGCGATAACCATCCAGCAGGATGCCCGTAGCGCCAGCATGTGCTTGCAGTGCCGCCTGCGTATCGAGGTCCTCACGCATGCGCAGGGCCTTCAGGTAGGGCCGACGCCACTGCCGGCAGAACGCTTCGCCCTCGTCACCGTGGAACTGCAGCAACTGCAGGGGAACCGCATCGAGCACGCTTGCGACGAACCCAGCGGGCGCATCCACGAACAGGCCCACCGTGGTGACGAACGGCGGCAGGGCTTCACAGATCTCCCGAGCCATGGCTGGCTCCACCACCCGCGGACTCCCCGCGTAAAAGTTCAGCCCGATGGCGTGGGCACCGGCGGCCACGGCTGCCAGCGCCTGCTCCGGGCTGCGCAAGCCGCAGATCTTGATGCGTACCGAAGACGTCATGGGGCTCTCGACATTCAAACACCGGGGCAAACACCGGGGCAAACACCGGAGGTCAGAACCGACGCTGCCGGCAGAACCGGTGCCGTACGCGTCCGGTGCTCGACTCTGCCGACGGCACCGGCATGGGCTCACCGTGGCCGTTACCGTCCGCCGCAGGCCGGTTCAGGGAGCGCGGATATTAGCAGAAACCCGCCCAGGATGCGGGCCAGGTCACGATGGGCGCCGGCAGCGCCTGTTCCAAAGGATAGCCCACCTCGACCAGGTAAAGACCCTCCGGCGGCGCCGCCACGCCGGCGCGAGTCCGGTCCCGTTCCGCCAGCACTTCACCGATCCAGGAACACGCACGCTCACCGCGCCCCACTTCCAGCAGACTGCCGACAATATTGCGCACCATGTGCTGCAGGAAGGCGTTGGCCTGGATCTCCACCGCCAGCAGACTCCCGACCCGCCGAACATCGATGTGCTGCACCATTCGACGCGCATGCCGCGCCTGGCACCCGGCGGCCCGGAAACTGCTGAAGTCGTGCTCCCCAAGCAAGGCCTGAGCGGCTTGCCCCATGCGCTGAGCGTCCAGAGGACCGGTCACCTCGGCCACCCGATCCCTGAGCAGGGCCTGCCGCGGCCGATGGTCGGTCATGACGTAAAGGTAGCGCCGCCAGACCGCCGAGAACCGGGCATGGAAGCCTTCGTCGCGAGCCACCGCCCAATGAATGCAGATGCCGGAATGGGTCAGAGTATTGCCACCACGGACCCAATCCATTGGGGCGCGCGTCGCGGAACTGTCGAAGTGCACCACCTGCCCGGTAGCATGGACGCCGGCATCCGTGCGGCCGGCACAGATCAGGCGCACCGGATGATCGGCGATGCGGCCGAGCGCCGCTTCCAGATCCCCCTGCACCGTCGGCAGACTGGGCGCGGATTGGCGTTGGAAACCGCTGAAGCAGGAGCCGTCGTATTCGACGCCGAGCACCCAGCGCGTCATGGATCGATGGATTCCTCGCGCTCAGCCCAGCCGGGCCAAAAGCTCTGCCGCTTCCTGTTGCTGGATGTCATTGCCGTCGCGCAACACTTCATCGAGGATTTCCTTGGCGCCATCGTCATCGCCCATGTCCACGTAGGCACGCGCCAGTTCGAGCTTGGTGGTGGTCTCGTCACCCGCCTCGTCGAAGTCCATGCCGAATTCGAGGTCGTCATCGGCCAGATCCACGGCGAGATCCGCCGGCGTTTCCGCTGCGGGCGCAGTGGGCGACCCGGTGGCGGCGTCATCGAAATCGTCCAGCGACAGTTCCTCACTGTCCTGGGCATCACCGTGCCCGCCTGAGGTGCGAAGTCCGGAGAAATCCTCGTCGTCGTCACGTTCCGCCTCGGACTGCTCCCCGGCGGGGGGGGCGGCCGGATCATCCTGCGCACTGCCAGCCAGACTCACCGTCTCTGCAGGCAGATCTTCGATGTCGAAATCGATCCCGAGATCGTCGCCCTCGACGTCACCGCCTTCGCTCGCCGCAGCGCCGGATTCCGGCGCTGACGCCTTCCGGTCCAGCTCCGGGTCGCCCGCATCGCCGTCACTGCGGGTCAGATCGAACTCCAGCTCGCCGAAACCATCATCGTCGCGGGCAGCGACGGGATCCACACTTGGCTTCTCGGCGAAGCCGCCCTCATCGAGCGTCAGGTCGAACTCCGGATGGGCATCGCCTTGCTCCGCTGCTGCCGGCTTGTCCCGGGCCGGTTGCTCGAGTCCGCCCAACTCATCCTCGTCGTCCACCACCCGCTCCCCCGGCGCAGCGGACGAATCGGCAAAGGGCAGGTCGAGATCGAAGTCGTCGCCATCCGCAGATCCGGGGGCCGCATCGCCAGCCTCGCGCTTGCCGTCAGCCAGGTCATCGTCCAGCGAGAGATCCCCGCCGTCGAGATCGAGCGCGGCACCCGACCGCTCCTGCTGTACACCGGTAACGCCCTTGGGTTCGTCGAAATCGAAGTCGAGGTCCAGGCCGATGTCCGGCTCTGCAGCCCGCCCGCTCTCGGTCCCTGCAGCCTGGTCGTCGCCATCAATCGACAGGGCCAGGTCATCGTCATCGCGGTCCACGGAGATCGTCGGGGACTTGCGCCCGTCCGAGGCGTCGAAGTCGATATCGAGGCTGTCGAGGTCGGCAGGCTCGCCGAATTCGTCACCGAGATCGAAGTCGAGGCTGACCTCACCCTCATCCGCTGCCCGCGCGGGACCCGCAGCCTCGCCCTGAGACGTCACCCCGGAGGATGTCACGGCGCCGGGCAGACGGCTGGCGAGGTCGTCCGCCAAGCCAATGGTCTGATCATCGGCAAAGCCGCGCAGCGCCTCGGCCTGGGCATTGAAGGCGTCGACGTCCTGGGTTTCGACCAGCACTTCCATGAGCTTCAAACGCAGGTCCGCGCGCTGACCATCGGCCTCGATGGCAGAGTTCAGCACCCGCGCCGCTTCGCTGAAGCGGCCATAGGCCATGTAAACGTCCGCCTCGGCGATGACATCGCTGTCGTCATCGACAGCAGCCGGGGCCGCACTCGCAGTAGCCGCGCCGGCAGCGATGCCCGCCCGGGCGAGATCTTCGTTGCTGATGGCCGGCATCAACTGGGTCTGCTCGATCGATTTCGCCCCCGGTGCCGCCGGTGCCGCCGGTGCCACCGCTGCGCCGACCGCAGGAGCATCGTCCAGCTGAGCCCGGCGACGCCGCAACAGCAGCATCACCGCCACAATGAGGAGGACCAGGCCCACAAGACCAGCTGCCAGCAGCATCCAATCCAGGCCGAGTGGGCCCTGCGTCGTCGGACGGGACGGCGCTGCGGGTGCCTGCTGCTGCTGTGCCAGTTGCCGCTGCAGCCGAGCCAGCTCCTGATTGCGCAGCTCGAGCTGTCGGCTGACCTCTTCGAGTTCACTGGCGGCTTCACGACGCTGCCGCTCGGCCGCAGTGCGCGCGGCCTCGGCCTCGCTCAGGCGCCCTTCGATGTCAGCCAGATCGCTGCGCAGAGCCTCCACTTCGCCGTCGCTGACGGCGCCGACGGCGGTCACTTCCCGCGAAGCGCGAACGTCATCGTCCTCGCCGGCCACCAGTCGCAGCTCGCCCGCCGGGCGTGGTGCCCGGTCGCCCACCGCAACGTCCGGTCTGGCATCGACCGGCATGACCGGCGTCCCGTCCCGCCAGCGGGCGTTGTGCTCGGCCACCTGGACCACGGCATCCTGGCGCGACAGTCGTGCAATCTCGTCGGCACCCGGAACCTGCAGCACATAGCCCGCCTTGAGCAGGTTGATGTTGCCGCCGATGAAGGCGTCAGGATTCAGGCGCTGCAACGCCAGCATGGTCTGCTGGACGCTGACGTCGGTGGACGGCCTGACTTCGAGGGCGATGGCCCAGAGCGTATCGTTGCGATCGGTCACGCCGTAGGTGTCGCCGTCGAAGCGGCCTGCACCGGGGGACGGTTGCGGCTCGGTACGCACCTGCCCCGGCTGCGGGCGGGTCGGGGCCGCCGGTGTCCGGGGGGTCAAAGTCTCAGCGGGACGTACGGTGGGTGTGGGCCGCTCGGCATAGCTCGGAGGGTCGAGCAGGACCGTGTATTCCCTCAGCATGCGCCCGGTGGGCCAGCGCACGTCGACGACGAAATTGACGAAGGGTTCGTTGATGGGGCGGTTGCTCGAGATCCGGATCCGAGGCCGGTCACGATTCGAGAGATCCGTCGTGAACTCGAGTTCCGACAGATAAAAAAAGCGCTGCACGCCGAGGCGGGAGAAATCCTCAGCCGAAGCGAGGCTGGCAATGATCTCGTTCTGGGACAACCCCTCGATGCGACGCAGCTCAATGGTCGCTGAGAAGCGCTCGTTGAGCGCCGAACGCACCTCGATCTCTCCGAGCCCCAGTGCCCAGGCAGACCCATGCCAGAGGCCGAGGCACGCGGCCAGCAGCAAAGCCAGCTTCCGAGTCATATCGCGTGTCCTTCCCTCATGTGGCCGGCAGTGCCTTGCGTCCATCCAGACAACTGTGGCGCCTCAATACTGCATGGGCATACCGCCATGCTGACAGGAGCCACGATGCGTTGGAATGCCCCGCTCCCGAAACTCCCCAAAAAGTATCCTAGAAACGACCTGCGTTTCGTGAACTAAGTTGCCTTTATGCAAGTTCTTTTAGCAGAAGTTCCCCAATTTGTACACTATTGAGCGCCGCACCCTTGCGGATGTTGTCGGCCACGATCCAGAGGTTCAGGCCACGCTCGTGGGAGATGTCCTCGCGGACCCGGCCGACGAAGACGGGATCTTCCCCGGCGCTCTCGGTCACCGCGGTCGCGTAGCCGCCATCGGCGTGCTTATCAAGCAGTTTGACGCCCGGGGCGGCGCGCAACAGCCGCTGAGCCTCCTTCACGGTGAGCTTGCGCTCGGTCTCGATGTGCACGGCTTCCGAGTGCCCGTAGAAGACCGGAATGCGCACACAGGTGGGGTTCACCTGGATGCTCTCATCACCGAAGATCTTCTGGGTCTCCCACACCATCTTCATTTCCTCCCGGGTGTAACCGTTGTCCTGGAAGGTATCGATGTGAGGGATCGCATTGAAGGCGATCTGCTTGGGATAGACCTTGCCCGGCGATGGCTTGCCATTGAGCAGTGCCGCGGTCTGCCCGGCCAGCTCTTCCACACCCTTCTTACCGGATCCGGACACGGCCTGATAGGTCGCGACATTGATTCTCTGAATGCGCGCCGCGTCATGCAGTGGCTTGAGAGCCACGACCATCTGGATCGTCGAACAGTTCGGGTTGGCGATGATGCCACGCTTGCGGTACTCACCCAGCGCGTGGGCATTGACCTCCGGAACGATCAGCGGAATGTCGGCCTCGCGCCGGAAATGGGAGGTGTTGTCCACCACCACGCAGCCTGCCGCCGCAGCCCGCGGGGCATGTTCGGCAGAAATGCTGCCACCGGCCGAGAACAACGCCAGCTTGACCTTGCTGAAGTCGAAGCTGTCCAGATCCTCCACCGCCACCGGGCGCTTGCGGAACATCACGGTCTTGCCGACCGAACGCGCGCTGGCGAGCGGATACAGCTTGCCGATCGGAAAGTCACGCTGCTGAAGAATCTCGATCATGACCTCGCCGAGGGCGCCCGGGGGGGCCCCGCCCCCCCGGCGGGGGGGGGGGGCCCCCACGACAGCGACGTCGATGGTTCCACTGCTGCTGTTCATCCTCTTCTCCTCGTCAATCTGTCGGGTCGATCCGTACGGTCGACCTGTAGGGTCCATCCGGCCGAAGGCCGCATGGCCCGGCCCTGCAGCGGCCGGGCCCTCGGCCATGGTTTCGCCGTCAGGCCGAAAGCCGGCGGCTGAACGCAGCGATCACGGCGTCCGTCATGCCATCCGTGCCCACCAGCTGCACACCGGCGCCATCGGCGGGCGCGATGTCGCGGGTTCGCAGGCCGGAGTCGAGGACGTCGCTGACCGCCGCCTCGAGGTCATCCGCCAGTTTCGCTTCGCCGAAGGTGTAGCGGAACATCATCGCGATGGACATCAGCGTCGCCAGCGGATTGGCGAGGTTCTGCCCCGCGATGTCCGGCGCACTGCCGTGCACCGGTTCGTACATGCCCTTGCTGTTCGCGTCGAGGGCCGCCGAAGGCAGCATCCCCAGCGAACCGGTGAGCATGGCCGCCACATCCGACAGAATGTCGCCGAACATGTTGCCGGTGACGATGACATCGAACTGCTTGGGTGCGCGCACCAGCTGCATGCCGGCATTGTCCACGTACATGTGGCTGAGTTCGATGTCCGGAAACTGGCGCCCCTCGTCCTCGACGATCTCCCGCCACAGCGCCGTCACTTCCAGGACGTTGGCCTTGTCCACGGAGCACAGACGCTTGTTGCGCGCACCGGCCAGCTCGAAGCCGAGTCTGGCAATGCGGCGGATCTCCGGCTCGGTGTAGACATAGGTATTGAAGCCGCGACGATGGCCCGCCGCATCCCGGTCGATGCCCCGCGGTTCACCGAAATAGATGCCGCCGGTGAGCTCGCGCAGAATGAGAATATCCAGGCCGGCCACCAGCTCCGGCTTCAGGGAAGACGCCGAAGCCAGCTGGGGAAAGAGGATGGCCGGGCGCAGATTGGCAAAAAGCTCCAGCCCCGACCGCAGGCCGAGCAGCCCCCTCTCCGGGCGGTTCGCGGTGGGCAGAGCGTCCCACTTCGGCCCACCCACGGCACCGAGCAGGATGGCGTCCGCGGCCTTCGCCAGTTCGAGCGTCGACTCCGGCAGGGGTGTGCCATGGGCATCGATGGCGGCACCACCCACCAGGGCGTGCTCGAGTTCCACATCGAATCCCTGGCGATCCCGCGCCACCTCGAGCACCCGGATGGCGTGCTGCATGATCTCCGGCCCGATGCCGTCACCGGGCAGGATCAGAATACGTCGCGTCATGATTCACTCTCTTCAGGCCCGTCAGCGGGCAGTCACGGTAAGGGCTGAACGTCGAGCTCGATCCGGATCGAGGCATCAACCCGGGTCGCCAAACAGCCAGGGAGCACGTTGCCGATGGGCCGCCTCGAACTCGCGGATCGCGCCGGCGTCCGTGAGGGTGACACCGATATCATCGAGCCCCTCGAGCAGGCAGCGCTTGCGAAAACTGTCCACCTCGAAGCTGAGCGTCTTGCCCGAAGGCATGCGTATGACCTGTTCGGCCAGATCCACCGTCAGTTCGAGGCCTTCGCCCGTCGCCAACATCTCGAACATTTCATCGATAATGTTTTCTTCTAAAACAATAGGTAAAACGCCATTCTTGAAGCAATTACTGAAGAATATGTCTGCAAAACTGGGGGCCAGCACCACACGCAGACCGTACTCTTCGAGGGCCCACACGGCATGCTCGCGACTCGAACCACAGCCAAAGTTCTCCCGTGCGAGCAGAATCGACGCACCCTGATAGCGTGGGGCATTGAGCACGAAGTCAGGGTTGATCCTGCGCTCGTTCGGCGTCTTCGAAGGATCGCCTTCATCCAGATAGCGCCAGCCGTCGAAGAGGTTGTCGCCGAAGCCCGTCCGCCGGATGGACTTCAGGAACTGCTTCGGAATGATCTGATCGGTATCGACGTTGGCCTTGTCCAAGGGCAGGACCCGACCGGTGAGCGTCGTGAAAGCTTTCATGCCAGACCTCCCCTGTCGCCCGCGAGCATGGCCCGCACATCGGTGAAGTGCCCCGCGACCGCAGCCGCGGCAGCCATTTCGGGGCTGACCAGATGGGTCCGGCCGCCGTGCCCCTGGCGACCCTCGAAATTGCGATTGGATGTCGACGCGCAATGCTCACCAGCGCCCAGACGATCCGCGTTCATGGCCAGACACATGGAACAGCCGGGATCACGCCATTCGAAGCCGGCTGCCAGAAAGACCTCATGCAGCCCCTCCGCTTCCGCCTGCCGCTTCACCGGGCCGGACCCGGGCACCACCATGGCCTGCAGCACACTCTGTGCGACCCTACGGCCGCGGACCACGGCCGCCGCCGCGCGCAGATCCTCGATGCGGGAATTGGTGCAGGAGCCGATGAAGACCCGGTCGACGCCGATGTCGGTGATGCGCATGCCCGGTTCGAGGCCCATGTAGCGCAGGGCGGACTCCCAGCCCTGGCGCTGACCGGCGCTGGCCGCCGCATCGAGTTCCGGAACGACACCGCTGACGCCCACCACCATCTCCGGAGAAGTGCCCCAGGTGACCTGGGGTTCGAGCGCGCTGGCATCGATACGAATTTCGGCGTCGAACACCGCATCCGGGTCGCTGACCAGATCGCGCCAGGCGGCAGCAGCCTGCTCGAACAGCGCGCCCTTGGGGGCGAACGGCCGGCCGCGCACGTACTCCAGCGTGACCTCGTCGAAGGCCACCATGCCGGACCGCGCACCGGCCTCGATGGCCATGTTGCACAGAGTCATGCGCCCTTCCATGGACAGCCCGCGCACGGCTTCACCACTGAATTCCAGGGTGTAGCCGGTCCCGCCAGCGGTCCCGATGCGACCGATGATGGCCAGCGCCAGGTCCTTGGCGGTCACGCCCGGCGGCAGACGGCCATCGGCGACGATACGCATGTTCTTCGCCTTGCGCTGGATCAGACACTGACTGGCCAGGACGTGCTCCACTTCCGACGTCCCGATGCCATGGGCCAACGCCGCGAAGGCACCATGGGTCGACGTGTGCGAATCGCCGCAGACCACGGTCATGCCCGGCAGCGTGGCGCCCTGCTCCGGCCCCACCACGTGGACGATGCCCTGCCGCGGGTCGAGGATGGCGAATTCGAGAATGCCGAAGTCCCGACAGTTGTCATCCAGGGTCTCGACCTGGATCTTCGCGATGGGATCGGTGATGCCGGCCATGCCCTCGGAACGCTTGACCGTGGGGACGTTGTGGTCAGGCGTGGCGATGTTCGCATCCACCCGCCACGGCCGCCGCCCCGCCAGTCGCAGGCCCTCGAAGGCCTGCGGCGAGGTCACCTCGTGCAGCAGGTGGCGGTCGATGTAGATCAGCGCCGTGCCGTCGTCGCGCTGTTTGACCAGATGAGCATCCCAGAGTTTGTCGTAGAGCGTTCTTCCTGCCATGTACCGACTCCATGGGCTGCAGGCGCGCCGAGCAGGCGCCGAAGATCAGGCTCGAGGGCGGCCATGCTACGGGTTTGGCAGAAATGAGACAAATTCATTATTGTCATGACTTTGATGCGCTAACCGCATAGCCCGAAAAAACTAAGCAGCGAGCCTGGAAAGCGCAGGAAGCACAGCCAACACAGCCAACACAGCCAACACAGCAAGGAAACTGCCGTGGATACACCCGATCTCAGTGCCTTCGTTCAGGTGGCCGACACCGGCTCCTTCTCCACCGCTGCCGAGCGCCTGCATGTCACGCAATCCGCCATCAGCCGTCGCATCGCCACCCTCGAGCGCGAACTTCACACGCGCCTCTTCGATCGCGTCGGGCGATCCGTCACGCTCACCGAGGCGGGCCAGACGCTGCTGCCCCGAGCCCGCCGCATTCTCGGTGAGATCGAGGACAGTCGGGTGCTGCTGCGCAATCTCAGCGGTGCGGTGAGCGGCCGTCTGCTGCTCGGCACCAGTCATCACATCGGCCTGCACCGGCTGCCGGCGGTGCTGCGTGCCTTCAGTGAGCGCCATCCCGAGGTGGCACTCGACCTGCAGTTCCTGGATTCCGAAACCGCCCACGAACTGCTGCTGCACGCCCACCTGGAACTGGGGGTGGTGACCCTCGCCCCGGACGGCGTCCCGCCCCTGGCGAGCCGCATGATCTGGAACGACCCCCTGGTGTTCGCCGTGGCAGCCGAGCACCCCCTGGCCGGCACAACGTCCCCGAGCCTTGCCGAACTCGGTGAGCATCGCGCCGTGCTGCCTGGAGCCGGGACCTACACCGGCCGCATCGTCACCGCCATGTTCGACGCCGCCGGTGTCCGCCTCGATGCCACCATGTCCACCAACTATCTGGAGACCATCCGCATGATGGCGGGTATCGGGCTCGGCTGGACCGTCCTTCCGGCGACCATGATCGACGAACGCCTGCTGCAGATCACGCCTTGGGACGCACCACCCATGACCCGCCAACTCGGCTGGGTCCGGCATCCCGAACGCACGCCCTCCAATGCGGTACGCGCCTTCCTCGAAGTTCTGGAGGCCCACGGCGACGACCATTGAAGTCTCTGCCGAAGCTGAGGCCACTGGCTTCGCTGCACGTCATACTGATCGGCGCATTTCGCTCTGCGAAATAGCGCTCTCCCACAGGGCGTATCCCTCGAAGCTGGCGCCATCCCAACTGTGGGAAGGCCCTAATCGCA
>JAFIFL010000314.1 GCA_020832055.1 Gammaproteobacteria bacterium | reverse complement strand
GGGAAGCTGCGCAGCGCAGCGGAGCAGCGATCTGGACGGCGTTCGGCGGAGGCAGTGAATTCGGCTTCGGCATTGCGCATCGAGATCGGCCCAATCGCTTTGCGATTAGGGCCTTCCCACAAGGGGCGACGACTTGCTGTTGTGGGAAGCTGCGCAGCGCAGCGGAGCAGCGATCTGGACGGCGTTCGGCGGAGGCAGCGACGCCAGTTTCGTGGCCTGTCGGCTCAGCGCTGCCGCAGCAGCGGCATCTTGTTCCAGGCCAGTCGCAGCGGTCGGACGAGGTCCCACCAGCGTGCACGACGGACGTCGGTGTTGAGCTGGTCGATCAGGCGCAACGTGGGCGCCTGTTCCTGATACAGGCGCTGGATGTCCCGCCACTCGGCGGCGATGACCTCGTCGTCCAGTGCCGCGCGGTCATCGCCGAGTCGCGACAGCAGCAGCGCGGACCGCCGCAGCAGGGGGTTCAAGGTCTGGTCTGTCTCCAGATCGCTGTCGGTGAAGCGGGTGTGACGCCAGTCGGCGCGCAGGAAACTGCTCGTGAAGTCCTGAATGCCTGCCTCGATCCTGGCGGTGATGGGAATGTCGAGCTTGGCGGTGATGCGCCGCAGTTCGTGATCCGCATCGTCGAGGAGGCGGTCGTAGTCGACCACGACCACGCGATGGCCTTGCAGCTGGCTGAATACGGGGACCACGTTCGCCAGCCACTCCAGCTGGCTGTGTTCGATCCGTCCCCGCATCTTGTCGAGCTTGGCCCTCGATGAGGCCACGCTCAGCGGATTGCGGTAGGCGAACACGAATGCCGGTTCGATGTTCGCATCGGCCAGCAGGTCGATCCAGAACGGCAGAATGCGGCCATTGCCGGCATATTTGAAGGCCCACAGGGAATGCTGACCGAAATACTGGTCGATGGCTTTGCGCATGCGTTCCGCCAGGATCTGGGTACGCGGATTGCGGAACGCCGCCGGTTCGATGGTCCGGACGCTGTCCGCCCGCAGGCCGACGGAGTTGCGCACGGCCTTGCTGAGCTTGAGCAGATGCACCTCTTCCTGGTTGCCGCGGGGATTCTTGCGCACCGGACGGTGGAAGTGTGTGCCGAGGTAGATGCCGAGAGCGCCGAGGGCGCGGGTCAGGGTGCTGGTGCCGCTGCGCCCGGGCCCAAGGATGAGGATGGCGCGACGGCGGGCCGCGCTGCTTTGGGTCGAAGTTTGGTGCAATGGGTTCGAGATTGCCGCAATCCTCAGGACAATCGGCGGGCATTGGGTGTGGGCACCCTAGCGGATCGCCGGAAGCCGGTAAAGGACTGAAATGGGCTGATTGCCGGCGTTTTTCGTGGTTTTGGTGAGCGCGGTTGCCGAAGCGTTACTAACCGTGGCTGCTCGGTTTCGGGGACGTTATCATGGCGCGCCTTTCGGGAAATGGGTGAGTGGGTGATCGGACATGACGGCCAGGCCGCTGCAGCTGTCGGAGCCTCGATCTGGGTTCTGCACTCCACGGGCCTGGGCGCGAATCGTCAATTGACGAACCTCGCGGCGGCCTTGGGGGGCGAGTTCACGGTCAAGGACACGCTCGATCCGCCGCTGCGAGCCATGCTCGACCGTCTGACCGGCTCGAAACAATCGGTGCCCGATGCCAAATCCTCATTACTGCGGGCGCCGTGGCCGGATCTGGTGCTTTTCGGTGGTGGGCGTTCCTGGCTCGACGCCGTACGCATTCGCAGCGCGTCGGGGGGCCACAGCAGGATCGTCTGCATTGGCCGGCCCGGCGCGCCCCTCGATACGGTGGATCTGACCTTGACGACCCCGCAGTACGGCTTGCCGCGGCACCCGCGGGTCGTCCACCTCGACCTCCCCCTCAATTTCGTCGATGCCGAGCACCTGACGCAGATCGAAGGAGTCTGGGAGCCGCGATTCCGGCCGTTGCCGCGGCCCTGGATCGGTGTCCTTCTCGGCGGGGATTCGGGGAGTTACTTTTTCAGTCGAGCTGCTGCCCGGCAGCTCGGCCGAAGCCTGGCGGAGTGCTGTCGACGCCATGGCGGTTCGGCGCTGATCACCAGCAGTCCGCGGACGCGTCCCGAGGTGCTCGATGCTGTTC
This sequence comes from Gammaproteobacteria bacterium, assembly GCA_020832055.1. Classification (GTDB taxonomy): domain Bacteria; phylum Pseudomonadota; class Gammaproteobacteria; order Pseudomonadales; family Azotimanducaceae; genus SLTB01. The sequence goes on along the minus strand of JAFIFL010000314.1, from coordinate 1,548 downwards.
TGGTTGAACTGGCTGAGCAGAACGTGCCGAACTTCCCTTACCGGTTTGCCCCGAACGACCCTGACAATCCCCTGGAGGGCATCCTCGCACTGGGAGATTTCCTGGTGGTGACGGCCGACAGCGCTTCGATGCTGGCGGAGGCCTGTTCCACCGGCCGTCCCGTGGCGTCCTTCGAACCGGACCTGCGCTGGCGTGCGCGGCTGCTGTCCCGCTCCTGGCTGCCGTCATGGCCGCCGGGTCTGCGGCGCGGTTGGGAGGCTTTCCGGATGCGCCAGACCGCGCGGGGCAGGTGGCTGCCGGCCCGGCGCATGGAGCGGATCCATCGCAGTCTCAAGGAACGGGGTCTGATCGCTTCCGTGGAGCAGCTCGGCCTGGCAGGCCAGGCCACGCTGGCGGGGCGTCGGGATCTCGAGCGTGCGGTAGCCGCCGTACGCGATCTGCTCGGAAAGCCTGGTGATGGCGCAGACGGTGCCGTCGTCGGTCAGCTAGACTAGGGGGCATGCCCGTGATCGATTTCGCCATGCGTTTGTCCGAGCCAAACGGAGCAGTCGCTCTGTCTTGGGAATGGCTGCCGCCCGGGTCGCCGGCGCGGGACGATCGGTGAGGGGCGTACGGCGGTCGAGCGCTTATCCCTTCTGGCGCCGCATGCACCACGCTTGGCAGCGGCTGCTCGGTCACGAGCGCTACAAGCCCAATGCGGTGAGCTTTCTCGAATTCGGTCGACGGCGCTACAAGCAGGTGCGTTTTCCGAGCGTGGCGGAGGCCCGACGGGTGGAATCGATCCTGCGGTCCACGCATGGCAGCGGCCTGTTTCCGGTGCTGATCCACCGGCTGGAAAGCACGCTCTGGGTTCGTTTCGTGTCCGGGGAGCCTCTCGATGTCGACGATCCGGAACATCTGGACGCGGTGTATGGATTCTTCGCCGCCCTCTATGCCCAGCAGCCCCGGCGCATCGATGTGGCGGATGCCGACCTCAGGGATCGTCTGCGCACCCACATCGAGACCCTCGAAGAGGTCAACTGGATCGATGCCGACCGTGCGCAACGCCTGCTGCAGCTGGCGGTGGACCTGGAGCCGGCATCGGTATGGGTGGGGCTGGAGTACATCGACTCGCTGCGCAAGAACCTGATCCTGGCCGAATCCGGCGTGGTGGGGATCGACGTCGAGGCCGCGTGGGAGAGCCAGCTGTTGGGGATCGGTCTGGCCAAGGCGCGGCTGCGTTGGCTCGACCGGCCGGCCGGCCCCATCCTCGAACGGCTGGTCGAGCTCGGTGGACCGGACCTGCACGAGCAGTATGGCTATGCCCATCTGGTCTTTCTGGCCCAGTACGGCGTCCAGAGCCTGTTCCGCGGCAAAGCGGGGCAGGTGCCCACGAGCGCCTTCGATGCGCTGCTCTCGGAGCACGGGCGCTGACGCCGTCGAAGGTTCGCGCAAGTCCGCATTGCGTACGTCCGGGTCGCGCTCGACTGGGCCGCATACGACCGGGTCGCGCTCGACTGGGTCGCATACGACTGGGTCGCATACGACTGGGTCGCATACGACTGGGTC
>JAFIFL010000313.1 GCA_020832055.1 Gammaproteobacteria bacterium | reverse complement strand
GAGATTAGGGGCAGGATTTGGTGCGAGGAAGAACGTCTTAGAATGGCCGCTTACGTCGCGTCGTCGCGGTGCTCGACGAGCCCTTCAAGGGCACCAACGTCAAGGATGCCATGGACGCCTCGCGGGCCATCCTCGAACGCTTCAAGGAGCAGGAGGAGTGCCTGTTCATGTTCTCCTCGCACCTGATCGAGCTGAGCGAACATCTCGGCTCTTCGGACCGGATCGACTGCCGCTACTTCGAGGCGCAGGAAGCGCCGGGGCGTCTGCGCTTCGACTATCTCTTGCGCGCCGGGGTGTCGAGTCAACGCCTCGGCATGCGCGTCCTGCGTGAAGAAGGCATTTTCGACTTGCTGGACGGAGCTGCCGAAGAACAAGAGGGGCCAACCCTCTGAGCGCGCCGAGACAGGCGACTGTGCAGCGACTCCTGAATCAGAGCTTGGACCGGGATTTCAGCGCACGATGACAACCCTCTGAGAGTCCGTACAGCGGGGAGAAGCGGGGAGAGAGGTCATGAGTGAAGCGAGAATCGACCCGATCGAAGACAAGACCTTCGGCATCATCGAGTCGCGCAGAGAGCAGGACACTTCTGCAGTCGCTGGTGGATTTCTTCTTCTCGGAGCCAGCTCGGGTCGACAGCCACCGCTGGCGGCCGGACGACACGCTTAGCGAATCATCAAACCGACGGGTAGGCCTGTCCGGCAACCAGAACTCCGTCTGCGCGCCGAAGACGCCACCATACCGTCGATCGGCTGACGCAGTCCTTCACGAAGTTCGATGCGCTGCGGTGAGCGCGCGGATCAACTGGGGACCCCATCGGAACGACCCTCCTTCGACGAGCCCCTGAACGGCCATCGGCGCCCGAACATTCGTCGGAAAATGCCTGTTTTTCAGGCTATTTCGGCCAATCCCGGTTAACTCATGGCGCATGGATTCATACTGTACATCCATACATTTATCGCAGGGCAGCGCCATGGATCAGGCTCCTTTCGACACCGCTTCCAATCTCAAAACGGAAATCATCGACCTCTGCGGCCGCATGCATGGCGCCGAGTATCGGCTTCTTCATCGCATTCGCCAGCTGGACGAAATCGAGGACTCGACGGCTGCGATGCCCAGTTGCGCCCACTGGCTGCCGTTTCCCTGGATGCCACCGGACGAAGTTCGTGGATGGTCACCATATCGAGCACTGGGCGGACGGCGGCGAGACGCGCCTGGATAACCTTGTCTCGGTCTGTATGCTCATCCGAGACGCGCCCGGGCGGCCAGCCAAGCACCATGGTGGACAGGCCCATCCATAGACCGCGAATCCCTCGACACCCTGTGTCTGATTGGCCGGTGGGCGCATCCTTCCTGATCGGTTTGCAGCCACCGGGCCGTTGCTTCGTGAGATTTTGCCAGGCTTCGTCGCAGGATCGCTTCACTGACCGCTGAGCCACCACGCATCGTTGGAGTCGCCATGGAACAGCCGCTTTGTTTCGCCGCTGCACTGATCGCTGGTCCGCTCGGCCCTGCCATGCGGCTGGACAGCACGCCACAAGGCACGTCATGACCATCCTCGGGATCCACCACAGGACGACGTATCGCTACCGCGAAGCGGTCGCCTTCGGCCCGCACCGTTTGATGCTGCGCCCCCGCGAAAGCTGGGACCTGCAGCTGATAGGGTTCGAGGTGACGGTGCAACCCACGGCGCAGGTGACCTGGGCGCAGGACGTTTGGGGCAATACCGTCGCCACGGCAACCTTTCAGTCGATGCACGACACGATGGTCATCGACAGCATGGCCCAGATCGAGCTCGGCGCCGCCGCCTGGCCGATCTTCGAAATCGCCGCCTCCGCCATCGTCTACCCGTTCGAGTATTCGCAGGACGAGCGGGTGGACCTAGGCGCGTTGACGTCCCAGCAGTACCCGGATCCGGATGGACGCCTCGCCGAATGGGCGCAGGCCATCGTGCGCGGGCCTGCCACCGACACGCTGTCCCTGCTCAAGGATCTTTCGGCGTCGATCCCAAAGGCGATCCAGTACCAGGACCGTGAGGAAGAGGGGACGCAGACACCTGTCGAGACGCTCGCTCGCGGGAGGGGGTCGTGCCGGGACTTCGCGGTACTTTTCGCTGAAGCGGCCCGCAGCCTGGGGTTCGGGACGCGCATCGTCTCGGGGTATCTCAGGGATGCCGATCCTGCGGGAGTCCGCTCGGTGGGTGCGGGCGCGACGCATGCGTGGGCGGAGGTCTATCTTCCGGGTGCGGGCTGGATCACCTTCGATCCGACCAACTGCAGCGTCGGTGGCGCGAACCTGATCCCCGTCGCCGTCGTGCGCGACATCAGGCAGGCCGTCCCAGTGGCCGGAAGTTTTATCGGCCCATCGGTTGCGCTGGTCGGTATGACGGTGGAGGTCACCGTCACGGCCTGACCTCCTTCGGTAGTCATCAACCGGTTCCCTCGTTGAACTGCGGCGCCGATTCAGCGGATCACGCCCTGCTCCCGCAGCCGGGCCAGCCGCTCGCCGTCGATACCGAGTTCCCGCAGGATCTCGTCACTGTGTTCACCGAGGTCGGGGGCGTAGGTGGCGGGTCGTTTCGGAAAGCCGTCGATCCAGATGGGGCTGTTGACGGTCTGCGCCCAACCACCGGGACGTGGCTCGGCCACCGCGGTGACGATATCGGCCGCCAGCGCCTGGGCATCTTCCGGCAGGTCATCGATGGCGGTGAGCATCGCCGCGGGAATGCCGGCCGCTTCCAGCATGGTCTTGGCCTGCTGGGCGCTGAAGCGCTGGAAAGCCTCCACCAGTAAACCATGCAGGGCCGGGGCATGCTCGCGGCGATCCGCGGTGGTGCAAAAACGCGGGTCGTCGGCCAGATGCTCGGCTTTCAGCGCCGCGAGGAGGCGCGGCCACTCACGGTCCTCGTTGAGCAGAGTGAGTTGCAGCCAGCGGCTGTCGGCGGTTTCGTACTGCATGCCCAGCGCATTGCTCACAGCCAAGGCCTGCCGTCGTTCCGGCAGGTCCGCCCCGCAGAGTTTCATCGACGTCAGCATGCCGTTGGACCAGATGCCGTTGGCAAACAGCGAGGTCGAGACCCGCCGGCCCTCACCGGTGCGTTCCCGCGCCCAGAGTGCGGCGCTGATCGCGCCGAACAGGCTCATGGCGGTGGCGTGGTCGCCCATGCCGGGAGCCGACAGGGCCGGAGGTGTGCCGGGTCTGCGCACCCAGTCGGCCAGACCGGTCCGCGACCACCAGGCGGTGGTGTCGTAGCCCGGCTGATCGGCACCCGGACCCGAATCCCCGTAGCCCGTGACCTGCCCGTAGATCAGCCGCGGATTGACGACACGCAGCCGCTCCCAGTCCAGGCCCAGGCGCGCGGCGAGGCCGGAGCGGAAATTGGTGATGAAGACGTCGGCGGACCGGATCAGCTCATCGAGGATCTCCCGGGAATCGGGATGTTTGAGATCCAGCGCCAGCGAACGCTTGTTGCGACTGTCCAGCACCCAGAAGTGGTTGTGCTCGCCGGCGGCAAGCAGCGGGTTGCTGGCGGCCAGGTGGCGCAGCGGGTCGCCGGTGGGCGGTTCGATCTTGATCACCTCGGCGCCAAAGTCCGACATGACGGTGGCGGCGGCCGGGCCTGCGATCCAGGTGGCGGCGTCGATGACGCGCAGCCCG
>JAFIFL010000312.1 GCA_020832055.1 Gammaproteobacteria bacterium | reverse complement strand
CTGGCCCTGGTGACCTTTGGTGGCGCCTATGCGGTGCTGGCCTACGTGGCCCAGCAGGGCGTCGAGAACTATCAGTGGCTGCAGCCCGGGGAGATGCTCGATGGCCTGGGGCTGGCCGAGACCACGCCCGGCCCGCTGATTCTCGTCACCCAGTTCGTCGGCTTCTTGGCCGGTCTGCGCCATGGTGCCGGTGATGCGCCCATGCTGATGGCGACGCTGGCGGCACTCCTGACCACCTGGGTGACCTTTCTGCCCTGCTTCCTCTGGATCTTTCTCGGCGCGCCGCATGTGGAAAAACTGCGTGGGCAGGCGGCCCTGTCGGCGGCCTTGGCTGCCATCACGGCAGCGGTGGTGGGTGTGATCGCGAATCTGGCCCTGTGGTTCGGCATCAACGTGCTGTTTGCCGAGCGGACCCGGATCACCGACGGGCCCTTCGACGTGCAGCTGCCGCTGCCGGCCAGTCTCGATGGCCCCGCCTTGGCATTGGTGGTCGTGGCCTGCATCCTGACCTTCGGTTTTCGGCTCGGCCTGCTGCCGGTGCTCGGTGTCAGTGCGGTCCTGGGCAGTGGCTGGATTCTGCTCGGATCAGCCTGATCGGAGTGTTCTGTCATGCTGGAGTTCTATCACCGTCTGGCCTTGCGCCTGCGATCCGTGCGCCTGCTGTTCTGGCTGCTCGGTGTGGCGGGCGTCGCCGCCCTGGTCGCGAGCCTGTTCGGCCCCGCGCCCTGGCGCGATGAGATCTACAACGTCCTGGCCATGACGGTGCTGCTGTGGGCCGTGCTCGGTGCCTCCATCGTCCATGGTTTCGCCGCCCCCCTGCCCGAGGCGGCGGCGGGTGCTGGCCGCGCCCAACGCTTCTGGGTCGGTGTGCAGCGGGCACTGCTCGGTCTGTTCGGTCTGTTCGTGACCGGTCTCGCGCTGGCTGTCGCCTTCGCGACCATGCGGGCTGCGGGCATGTCACTGCAGTGGCTCGGGAGCTGACATGCTGTATGCCATGGCCGCGGACGTCGTGCTGATCCTGCATGCGGCCTTCATCCTGTTCGCCGTGGCCGGAGGCCTCCTGCTGCTGCGCTGGCGCTGGCTGGTGTGGCTGCATCTGCCGGCGGCGGGGTGGGCGGCGTTGGTGGTGACGGCGGGCTGGATCTGCCCACTGACGCCCATCGAACAGATGTTGCGGGGCCTGGCCGGCCAGGATGGCTATGACGGCAGTTTCATCGAGCACTATCTGGTCATGCTCATTTATCCCCCCGGACTGACGCGGCCGGTGCAGATCCTGCTCGGCGTGCTGGTGGTGGTTGTCAACATCGCGATCTATGTGGGTGTCTGGCGCCAACATCGCCATGCGTCCGGGACTGCCAATCATGATCACTGATCTGCTCTGGGCGCTGCTGGGGCTGGGGCTGCTGACGGCCGGAGGTGAAGGTCTCATTCGCGGGGCGCTGGCGCTGGCCGGACGCTTGGGGGTGACGCCGCTTTTAGCCGGCGTCGTCGTGCTCGGATTCGGCACGTCCTCACCGGAACTGCTGGTGTCGGTGGATGCGACCCTGGCCGAACGCCCCGACATTGCCGTCGGCAACGTCTTCGGCAGCAACCTCGGCAACATCCTGCTGATCCTGGGTGCGAGTGCGCTGATCGCGCCTTTGGCGGTGGCGCCGGGGACGCTGCTGCGCGACGGCTCGGTCATGCTCGGCCTCACCGTGGTGGTGGTGATGATGACCTTCACAGGCTCCCTCACGCGTCTCGACGGCGTGCTCTTGCTGGGCTGTCTGGTCGGCTATCTGGCCTGGCTGGGGGTGCAGGAGAGTCGCGCGGCGGAGGTCTCGGAAGAGCTTGCATTGCCCCGGTTGGGTCTGGCGGCGAGTCTGGCTTGGTCTTTCGGGGGCCTGCTGCTGCTGCTGGCGGGGGCGCGACTGCTGGTGAACGGAGCCGTGGGGATCGCCGAGGCCTTCGGGGTTTCCGAGGCCGTGATCGGCCTCACCCTGGTCGCCATCGGGACGTCGCTGCCGGAACTCACGGTGTCGCTGCTGGCGGCCCTGCGCAGGCAGGTGGACATGGCCGTGGGGAACATCCTCGGCAGCAACATCTTCAACCTCGCCGGCGTGCTCGGCATCTCGGCGCTGGTTGGACCGTTGCCCATCGCCGAGCGCATGCTCACGGTGGATCGCTGGGTCATGCTGGCCGCGACGCTGGTGCTCATGCTGTTTCTGGTCACGCGTCTGCGGCTGTCGCGGATCGAGGGCAGCATGCTGCTCGTGGCCTACGGCGGCTACCTGTGGTTCAGTTTCACTCGTATCGGCTGACGCTGCAGTCATGGCGTGCGTGGGCCGTTCTGAACCGGCACCATTCACCACTTCGGACAACAGGCAGGGAGCGACCCATGACGCAAGTAAGGGATTTTCAGGTTCGGCGCGATGCGCTGCGTGAGCACCGGCTGGTGACTGCGGCCCTGCCCGAGGTGGGCAGCGGCGAGGTGCTGATGTCGGTGGACGTGTTCGCGCTCACGGCCAACAACGTCACCTATGCGGTGGCGGGTGACATGATGAACTACTGGGACTTCTTTCCGGCTGAAGAGAACTTTGGCCGGGTGCCGGTCTGGGGTTTCGGCAATGTGGTGCAGTCGAACGCCGAGGGTATCGAGGTGGGGGAGCGCTTCTACGGCTACTTCCCCATGAGCAGTCATCTTCTGGTGGCACCGACCCGGCTCGGGCCGGGAGGGTTCACGGACGGTGTGGCCCATCGCCAGCATCTGAACCGGGTCTACAACAACTATCAGCGCGTGAGCGCCGATCCCGGCTACGATCCGGCCCGCGAGACCGAGCAGATGCTGCTGCGGCCGCTGTTCACCACCTCGTTCCTGATCGATGATTTTCTCACTGACAACGACTGTTTCGGCGCCCGGCAGGTGCTGCTCACCAGCGCGTCGAGCAAGACCTCGCTGGGACTGGCGCACCTGCTGCAAGGCCGGGATGGCGTCGAAGTGGTGGGCCTGACATCGGCGGCCAATCGGGATTTCTGTGTCGGCCTCGGCTGCTACGACCGGGTGGTCACTTACCCGGACCTCGAAAGCCTCGATGGTGACGTGCCCAGCGTGGTGGTGGACATGGCCGGAGACGCCCCGCTGCGGGCGCGCATCCATCGGCATTTCGGCGCTGCACTCAAGCACGACTGCATGGTCGGCGTGACCCATTGGGAAGCGCCTCCAGAGCAGGCCGAACTGCCCGGCCCCAAGCCGACCATGTTCTTCGCCCCGTCCCAGATTCAGAAGCGCGCGGCGGACTGGGGCCCCGGTGGCTTCGAGCAGCGCGTCGGCGCCGCCTGGACCGAATTCCTCGGCAGCAGCAGCAACTGGTTCGAAGTCCGCCGCGAGCAGGGACCGGAAGCCGTGGCCACGCGCTGGCTGGAGGCGGTGGAGAATCGCCTGCCGCCGACCTGCGGGCAACTGCTGTCCCTGTGACGGGGGCGGACGATGACCTGATCAGCCGCCCAGGACAGCGGGTCGTCGAATGCGGCTCTTACCGGCGTCAGGTTGGCCTTCTGATGACGTTCCGACTTTGCCTCCAGCATCTTGTTGGCGACGTTGCCGGCAATCGCCACCGCTGGACGTCATGCAGATCGGCGCATTTCGCTGCGCGAAATAGCGCTCTCCCACAAGGGGTTGCCG
>JAFIFL010000020.1 GCA_020832055.1 Gammaproteobacteria bacterium | reverse complement strand
TTGTGGGAAGGCCCTAATCGCAAAGCGATTGGGCCGATCTCGGAGCGCTTGGCCGGAGCTGAGGTCGTTGCCTTCGCTGAATGTCATGCAGATCGGCGCATTTCGCTTTGCGAAATAGCGCTCTCCCACAAGGGCGTATCCCTCGAAGTGGCGTTGCGCCAACTTGTGGGAAGGCCCTAATCGCAAAGCGATTGGGCCGATCTCGTGGCGCTTGGCCGAAGCTGAGGTCGTTGCCTTCGCTGAATGTCATGCAGATCGGCGCATTTCGCTGCGCGAAATAGCGCTCTCCCACAGGGTTGTTCGCACGAGATCGCTGCTTTGCTTCCCACAACCGCGTCAATTCATTTCCGGCAGTTCCGGAAGTGACTGAAAGGCGGACAGGGCGCGGGCCAGCGTCAAGGGATCTTCGCTGCCGCACAGTTCCCGTATCGAGTGCATGGCCAACTGGGGAATGCCTACGTCGAGGGTGCGGACGCCGAGTTCGCTGGCAGTGATGGGGCCGATGGTGCTGCCGCAGGCCATGTCGGTGCGGGCCACGAAACTCTGAACGGGGATGTCGAGCTGGCCGCACAGGTGCCGGAACAGCGCCTGCGTCGCACTGTTAGAAGCGTAGCGCTGGTTGGCATTGACCTTGATGACGGGGCCGCCGTTGAGCTTCGGGCCATGGTTGCTGTCGTGGCGATCGGCATAGTTGGGATGCAGGGCGTGGGCGTTGTCGGCCGAGATCAGCATGGAGCGCGCCAGCAGTTTGCGCAGGGCGTCGCCGGTTCCCACCAGTCGCTCCAGCACCGACAGCAGCAGGGGACCTGCCGCCCCGGAGCTCGACGCACTGCCCACTTCTTCGTGGTCATTGCATACCAGCAGGGCGGGTACATCCGGATCGGAGTCGAGCAGCGCTTCGACCCCGCTGAAACAGCTCAGGAGGTTGTCGAGCCGGGCGCTGCTGATGAACTGCCCCGTCAGGCCGGTGATGGCAGCGGGTTGTGTGTCGTGAAAACTCAGCTCGTAGTCGAGTACCCGGGCCACGTCGGCACCTTCATGCTGTTCGCGGATGCGTTCGGCGAGCAGGGATCTGAAGTCGATGCTCTCAGTGCCGCTGTCGCCACTGTGGAGAGTCGCGAGCAGCGGTGGAATGTCGCGCTGGGCGTTGATGGTGCGGCTTTGGTTGGCCTCGCGGTCGAGGTGGATGGCCAGTGACGGGACCACTGCGATGGGACGTTCGAAGGCGATCAGCGCAAACCGCAGATCGCCTGAACTGTCCACATAGTGGACCCGACCGGCCAGCGAAAGGTCGCGATCGAACCAGGGATTCAGCAGGACGCCTCCATAGACTTCGACCCCGAGCCTCAAGCAGCCGTGCTCCCGCAGTTCGGCCATGGGCTTGACGCGCAGGCATGGACTGTCGGTATGCGCGCCGACCATGCGCAAGCCCTGTTGCCGGCAGTCCCTGCCGGCGCGCAGGGCTACCAGCGAGCCACCGTTGCGGACCACGTAGGCACGCTGGTGTGGTCCGAGATCCCAATCCTCATGCTCCTGAAGCCGTGCATAGCCGGCGGCGTCGAGCCGGCGCGCGAGGTTCTCTACGGCATGGAAAGGCGTCGTGGAAGCGTCGAGGAATTCGAGCAGGCGGGGCAGGAAGTGCGAGTTGTCCATGGTTCCTCGATGGTGTCAGGTGAGAGGCGCCGGCGGCGGAAACCGCCACAAAACAGGAACAAACAGACGCATGGTGGCATTTTGCCACCATTGCGCGGTATTCGGGGCTCCGTGTAGTACACAGCAAGGTTTGCAAATTGCAAGCCCCTTGCAGCGATTTCCTACACAACGCTTATCGCGGGAGTTCCCATGAACAATGTCGCACAGATGCGGATGGTGAAAAACCGCCCTCCGCAGGAGCCGGATTTTCTCCGTAGACAGGTCGATGTCTACTACCAGGAACGGGTCGCCCCCTGGGGGGGCGGCCATATCATGATCGGCCAGATGCCCGGCAAGGATGCCGTGCGGCTGCTCAGCAATGATTACCTCTGTATGGCGCGCCACCCTGAAGTCATCGAGGCCCAGTGCCGGTTGCTGAAAGGTGCCGATCCCGCACTGCTGATGGCTGCCGTCTTCCTGCACGGGGATAACCCTCAGGCACGTTTCGAGCAGCAGATGGCGCAATGGATGCACGCTGAATCGGCAGTGCTGTCCCAATCGGGCTGGGCTGCCAACACCGGACTGATTCAATCCATCGCCGGTCCGGAGATCCCCTGCTACATCGACATGTTTGCCCATGCCTCGCTGTGGGAGGGGATTCGTTCGGCACAGGCCAGTGCGCATGCTTTCCGGCACAACGTGCCGGAACATCTCGATGCGCTGCTGCGGCGTCACGGGCCGGGTGTAGTCATCGTCGACTCCGTCTACAGCACCAGCGGCAGCGTCGCTCCCCTTTGCGACATCGTCGATGTGGTGGAGCGCCATGGTGCGGTCATCGTCGTCGACGAGGCGCATTCCCTGGGTACCCACGGCCCGGAAGGGCGGGGGCTGGTCGTGGATCTCGGGCTCACTTCGCGGGTGCACTTCCGTACTGCCAGCCTGGCCAAGGCCTTTGCCGGTAGGGCAGGGATCGTCACCTGTTCGGCGCGCATCGCGGAGTTCCTCAAATATACGGCGAACCCGGCGATTTTCTCGTCCGGTCTGCTGCCCCATGAGCTGGCCGGGCTGGAAGCGACCCTCGAGGTCATCTCCCGCAGCGACGACCGGCGCCGCCGCCTGCATCGGAATGCTGACTATCTGCGGTCCGGACTCAGTGCCCTCGGTTACAACCTCGAGCTTTCCGAGGCGCAGATTCTCGGCCTCGAAGCGGGACCGGAACTGGCGACCATGACCCTTCGTGATGCGTTGGAGGCCCGTGGTGTGTTCGGTTCGGTGTTCTGTGCGCCGGCGACACCGAAGAACCGCTCCCTGATCCGTTTCACCGTGAACTCGGATCTGACGCTGGCCGAACTCGATCATGTCATCGACGTCTGTGCCGAAATTCGCGACGAAGTGGACATGGCGAACTGGCCTTCCACCCGTCGTCGTCGGCGCTCACCGATGGCCGATGTATCCCTGGCCGCTGTGGCCAATGCCTGAGGAGTCGAGATGATGCTGCCGTTCACCGGATCGGAACTGCTGATCGTACTGGGCGTGGTGTTCGCGCTCTTTCTGGGACACTTCCTGCTGATTGCGGGCGCCTTCTATGGTGGCTTCTGGCTGTGGGGAAAGGATCGCCTTGCTGCGCGACGCATTCAGCAGCAGCCCCTGCGAGCTGCGCGCCCGCTGCGGGAGTTGTTGTTCTCCGTACTGTCCATCGCGCTGTTCAGCGTGATGCTTTTGGGGCTCTGGATGCTGGACCGCTTCGACCTGACGGCGGTCTATTGGCAGGTGTCGGAGTACGGCTGGGGCTGGTTTCTGCTCTCCATTGTCATCATGGCCCTGGTCCACGACAGCTATTACTACTGGGCCCACCGATTCATGCATCACCCGCGCGTGTTCCGGCGGGTGCACAAGCTGCACCACGGATTCCACAATCCGACGCCGTTCGCGAGCTATGCCTTTCATCCGCTGGAGGCGATCATCGAGGTGGCGTGGATCCTCCCCCTGGCCCTCCTGATGCCTATCCATCCCGGAGCGCTGGCCTGCTACGTGGTGTTCCTCACCGTGCTCAATGTCATCAGCCATCTCGGTTACGAAACCTATCCGTCCTGGGTGGCCCGCTGGTTCATTACCAGCACCCATCACAATCTCCACCACACCCGGGGTCGTGGCCACTTCATGCTGTACTTCAACATCTGGGATCGCCTGATGGGGACCAATGCGCATGACTACGAGGCGCTCGTGGAGGAGAGCAGTCAGCGCGCGAGGCTGGCGCGAGCCGCGCGCAAGGCTCGTCTTTCGAAGGCCGGGCCGGGACTGCTTCCGGTTGCCGCCGCGGCTCAGCTGCAGTGAGCATGGTCCATCTTCCAGCACGAAGGCGTCGGCAGGTGTCCGCTGTCAGGCCTCGGTGTCGAGGCGTTCCAGATAGGCCTGATAGTGCGATGTCTCGTCATCGAAGTCGATGTCCACGGGTGGGGACTCGATCAGCGACCAGAACCAGACCTCGCTGCCCGCGAGGCGCTGGCAGGGAAACAGGTACTCGTCCCACTCGTACTCGGCCGCATCGAAGTATTCCTCTATGGACTCGTAGAAGTAGCCGAGACGTCGCCGCTTTTCGATATCCTCGACGACCTGCCGCGGCGCTCCGTGGGCGGCGGCGAAGCGGGCCTGGGTGGCGACTTCCTGGTCACCGAGAATGACCAGTCGGTGCAGTACGCCGTCATCGGTGAGCAGCAGGAATCCGCCCGGGCGAGCCACGAGATAGTACTCGACGAAGCGGTGTTCGCGACGCAGGCGATTGAAGAAGGTCTCGAACGTGTCATCGCTCAAGAAGGCCGGGGCATTGAGCAGCAGCGAACGCCTCAACATCTCGGAGATCCCGCGGAAGTAGGCGTTCTGAAGACTTTCGAGGCTGCCGACGACCCGGCTCACTGCGTTGGGATCGCTCTTGATGATGAAACGGTCGATGACGCCGGCGTTGAAAGCCTCTACGGCGACCTTCTCATCCGCAACGCCGGTGAACAGCACCTTGCGGATGTGCGGGTTGTCGATGCGCTTGCAGAAGCTCAGGCCATCCATTCCGGGCATGTCGTAGTCCACCACCACCACCGCAATTTCACGGAAGCGATCGGCATTGCTGACTTCGCGTTCGATGAGGCTGAGGTCGAGGTGGATCAGTTGCTCGTTGCCCGAATCGACCCCGGCTGCACGGTAGTGACTGAAGCAGCGCTGATAGAGGGGAATGGGGCCGGGACGATTGATGTGCGCGAGCGCCGCCTCGGCGTTCTCGAACATCTGGTAGGCGAGGTCCTCGGGAAGCTGCAGCGCCAGCCCCTTGAGAAAACTGGCGTTGTCGTCCACGAAAACCACGGTGGTCGGGAAGAAATAGGGGAACAACTGCTGGGAGTCAATCATGTTCTATTCCTCCCGGGAAACTCAGGATGAAGCGGGTGAACTCGCCGTGGACCGACTCGCAGCGAATGTCGCCGCCGAAAGCCTCCATGACCATCTTGCAGAATGACAGGCCGATGCCTGATCCGCGTCCGGCGCTGGAAGACGTGAAGAAACGGTCGAAGATCCGCGGCAGGACACTGTCTGGAATGCCGCTGCCGGTGTCCATGAAGAACAGACGGTTGGGACCGCTCGAATTGGGTTCCGTCCAGATGAAGATCTCGCCCTTGCCGGCCGCCGCGACGTAGTACAGCGCGTTCTTCAACAGGTTGAACAGCACGTGGATGAGCAGGATGTCGGATCCCTTGAACTGAAAGTCGGCGCCTGGCACCACATGTATCAGGGCGCGCTCGCGTTCTGAAGTGAAGGGATAGCGCGCAAGCGCGCTTTGGATGCACTCCCTGGCGCTGTGGGGCCGGAAGTCCGAGGGATTCAGGCGTGCACCGCTGGAGTTGATCAGCAGCATGTCGATGATCGTGTTGGCGAAGTCGGTCTCGCTCTCGATCCTTGCCAGGGAGTCATGGAGCGTGCTGAGGTGGGAGCGCCGAATGGGACGCACCTCGATGCCTGCGGCCGCCGCGCGCTCGTAGCCGTCGATGAGTTGAGGCAGGTAACGCTGCAGGCCGCGGGCATCGGATTTGATGCCCAGCAGGGGCGTGCGCAACTCATGGGCGATGTTGCTGCCCACCGACGATACGGCTCGCAGCATTTCCTGCTGGATCATTTCGCGGTGATGGTTGTAGATGCTGCCACCCACCAGAATGAACAGATAGACCGGCATCGGGGCGAGGTAATCGCGGCTGATGGCCACGAACTCGACGCTGCCCTGGTCGATCAGGAACAGCGCCCAGGCCGCCAGGGAACCGAGCAGAAAGGCGATCCCCACCAGCAGTCCGTCGTTGATCAGCATGATCAGCAGCGCCATGGCGACCACCATCGACATCTGCCAGACGATGGTCTGCTGCCCGGCTTCGAAGCTGTGCACCGCGTTCTGCAGCAGCATGTAGGTGAAGAAGAACGGCAGGCAGTAAACCATCGCCGCCCAGAAGTAGAGCATCAGGTAGCGCTCGCACCATGCCGGCCACCTGTTGACGAACATCAGGGGCGCCAGTATCAGACTGCCGATGATGCGCAGGGTCAGGTTCTCGTAGTCCTGGGGAAACAGCAGCCGCCAGATCAGGTAGTAAAGCGGGTAGCCGAAGCAGCCGACCGCGGCCATGGCGGGCAGATTCGGGCGCGAATGACGCAGCACCTCCTCTGCAGATTCCCGCAGCGTGGTGCCGAGGCGCCAGAACAACCGGCTGAGGATGTTCTGAAGCCTGCCTTGACGCGGATGGATCATCGCTTCAGTCCAGCAGATCGAGCAGCGCCTGCTGACGCTCCGGAGACAGCTGGCGGAATGCTCGCAACAGGCGGATCTCGAGTTCCCGCTGCTCGGACTGGGTCGGCCTGTCGCTGCGTGGCAGCAGGGGCATGGGCTCGTTGACTCCCGGGACGGGCGGCGGCACGCCTGTCAGGGTTTGCTCGAGGCGCGCCACGATTTCCGAGTTCATGCTGCGCCGGTAGCCACGGGCTGCTTCTGCGATGCGCCTGCGCATGCCTCGCGGGAGACGCACCACGAACTTTTCGGCGTTCTTGGCGTTGGTGGGTGATTCTTCGCTGCTCATGGCCTGCCCCATTGCGGCGTGCGATCGCGCGACGCGTGCGGTTTGCGTCCGGACCTGCTTCCCCGGCAGATCCTGGCGTACAGCTTACTCGGTCGGTGCCCGTCAGGGCATGGTGGCAATATGCCAGCAGTGTGTGTGCCGCAGCGCCATGTTAAAAATCCCGTCCCCGGGATGTTGGGTCCGGTGGTCGGGTGCGCCGATCAGGGTCGCGATTCGGTGATCGGCGCTGCGGCCCCGTCGGGTCGGACCATGGTCCAGGGCCCACGTTACGATCCATTGGCTGCGAGAGATCTGACATCCTTCATCTCGGCGTCAACGCACCCTGGCGAGTCCTCGCCGCCAGCGGCCTGATCCTGCTGCTGATGCTGGTGGGCGCCGCCAGGCTCGAGTTCGATCCGCGCTATCAGACCTTCTTCGATGCCGACGACCCCCAGCGTCTGGCGTTCGAGCACCTGCGGGAGGTGTTCACACCTTCCGACAACGTGGCCTTCGTGGTCGACCCCGGACCGGGGGGGCTGTTCACCGCCTCGACGCTGGCGCTGCTGGAAGACCTGACCGCCGAGGGCTGGCAGCTGCCCTACGCCACCCGCGTCGAGTCGCTGACGAACTTCACCCACAGCGAGGCCGATGGCGACGATGTCTTCATCGGGCCTCTGGTGGAGGACGCCTCCCGGCTCGATCCCCGGGCGCTGGCCCTGATCGAAGCCATGGCACGCTCCGATCCCATGTTGTCCGGCCGTCTCGTCGAAGTGGATGGCGATCTCACGGCGGTGGTCGTCACGGTCATGCCGCGCGGGGACCCGCTCGAAAGCAACCGGGAGATCATGTCGGCGGCGCGGGAACTGAAGGCGCGGATCGTCGCCGAACATCCCGAGGTCGACGTTCATCTCGCGGGCATCGTCGCGATGAACCACGCCTTCAGCGAGAGTTCGCAGCAGGATTCTCTGCGGCTGCTGCCGCTGATGCTGGTGTTGATGCTGATCGGGCTGCGGGTGCTGCTGGCGAGCTGGCCGCTGGTGGTGGCGACCTTCGGCGTGATGATTGTGGCGGTGGCCGGCGCGTTGGGGGCGGCAGGGTGGCTGGGCATGGAACTGACCACCCCGTCGGCGCTGGCCCCGATCATCATCGTCACCGTGGTGGTCGCGGACTGTGTGCATATCGGCCTTGCCACGGCGCGTGGTGAGGGCGCGCTGGCCGCCCGATTGCGCGCGGCCCTCGACGAACACCACGGGCCGGTGCTGCTGACCACCTTCACGACGGCTGCGGGCTTTCTGAGCATGAACTTCAGCGCCGTCCCCCCGTTCCGGGACCTCGGCAATCTGGTGGCCATGGGCGTGGTTCTGGCGGGTGTCCTGTCGCTCTGGCTGCTGCCGGCGCTGGTCATGCTGCTGCCGGAGGCCCGGCGCCGCCCGACCTGGGTGGAGGCCATGGGCCGAAGCTGCGCCGCGCTGGCCACGCCGCGGTCGGGCAGGCGCCTTGTGCTCGGCGGATTGGTGGTGGTGCTGCTTCTGCCCGGTCTGGCCCGGCTTGGCGTCAACGACGACTTCGTCGGCTACTTTGCGCCGAGCCAGCCGTTCCGGCAGGCGGCCGAACTCGTGGATGCCCGGCTCGGCGGCATGTACGAGATCGAGTATCAGCTGCTGGCTGACAGCGAGGGTGGCATCCATTCGCCGGCGTGGCTGGCTGAAGTCGATGCCTTTGCCACGTGGTTGCGGGAGCAGCCCGAAACCGCTCACGTCCTGACCTACACGGATGTCCTGAAACGCCTCAACCGCACGCTGGCCGGTGGTGCGCCGCAAGCTCATGCACTGCCGGAGTCGGCGGAGGAGGCCGCCCAGTACCTCTTGCTCTACGAACTGTCGCTGCCGCTGGGCCTCGACGTCACCAACATGGTGGCCCAGGACTATGGCAGCGTGCGGCTGCTGGTGTCCCTGCGGGACGTGGACTCCCGTCGCGTGCTGGCCTTCGAGGAGCGTGCCGGCGCCTGGCTGGCAGAGCATGCGCCGGCAGTGACGGAGCGTCACGGTGGCATCAATCTGATGTTCGCTCACATTTCCGAGCGCAACGTGGCGGCCATGTTCGAAGGCAACCTGTTCGCGGTGCTGGTGATTGGCGCGTTGCTGGCGGTGGCATTGCGGGCGCCGGGACTGGCCCTGCTCAGCCTGGTCACCAACCTGCTCCCGGTGGCGCTGGCCTTCGCGGTCTGGGGCTGGCTGGTGGCAGATCTGGGGCTGGCCGTATCGGCAGCCTTCGGCATGACCCTCGGCATCGTGGTGGACGATACGGTGCATCTGCTGACGCGGTATCGCCGTCTGCGCGTTCATGCGGACGTGGCGACCGCTGTGCGATCGACGCTTGCCACCGTTGGGCCGGCCCTGGTGGTGACGACACTGATTCTGCTCGTCGGCTTTGCCGCTCTGGCGTTGTCGAGCTTCGCCCTCAACGCCCTGCTGGCCCAGATCACGCTGCTCACCATTGTTCTGGCCCTGCTAGTGGACCTGCTGCTGCTGCCGGCATGGCTGATGCATCGGGCTTCTGTCGCCCCGCAAAGGTGACAAGGATGCCCTGGCCTCGGTAACTTGATCGAAGACTCCACGAGAGACCTCACCAGAGACCAGGCCATGAATGATCAGGGTTACTTTCCCGGCCAGACCGGATTCGTTGCTGCCGCCGATGCGCACATGCGCCTGGCGGCGACGATCGTGCTGCTGCGCGATGGCGCTGCAGGCCTTGAGGTATTCATGATGCAGCGCGCGAAACGCTCGGATTTCGGCGGCCTGCATGTGTTTCCCGGCGGCAAGGTGGATATCGAAGATGCGGTGGGTGCCATGGCGGATCACTGCAGCGGCCTCACGGACGAGGAAGCCAGCGCCCGGCTCGGGATCGAGTCCGGCGGGCTGGCGTTCTGGGTGGCGGCCGTCCGCGAGTGCTTCGAGGAGGCCGGCATGCTGCTGGTCTATGGCCCGGACGGCGCCATGCTGCGGGCGCGCAAGCCACGCTGGGCCGCGGGACTGCGAGCCCTGCGGGATGATCTCAATGCCGGCAACCGCAGCTTTCTCGATGTCTGCCAGCAGATGTCCATGCAGCTGGCGGTGGATCGCGTCCACTACTTCAGCCATTGGATCACGCCCGAGGGCCCGCCGCGCCGCTACGACACCCGGTTCTTCGTCGCGGCCGCCCCGCGCGAGCAGGAGGGGCTGCATGACGAGCACGAACTGGTGGACAGCTGCTGGATCCGGCCGGGCGATGCCCTGGCAGCCCGTGAGCGGGGCGAGTTCAACCTGATCTACCCGACCCTGATGACGCTGCGGGCGCTGGCCAACTGGTCGACGGTGGAGGAGGCGCTCGACGTCGTCGTCCGCCGTGAACACCTGCATCTGGTGACGCCGGATGAGGATCTGTCCAGGGAGGGAATGCAGGCGCCTGCAGGGACGACCTGAATGGCTGCGGCTCTGCTCGAGGTGGAGGGCGTGGCGCGTGCCTTTGCTCAGGGTGATCAGCGCATTCCGGTCCTCGAGAATGTCTCCTTGACGCTGGCACCCGGCGAGCGGCTGACCATCACCGGCCGCAGCGGCAGCGGCAAATCCACACTGTTGAATCTGCTGGCGGGCCTCGATCACCCGGATGCCGGCCGCATCATCTGGCGGGTGGCGGGCCGCGACTGGAACCTCGTCGGGCTGGACGAGACGACGCGGACCGCGTTCCGGCGTCGCCATCTGGGTTTCGTGTTTCAGTTCTTCAATCTGGTGCCCACCCTGACGGCGCTGGAGAACGTGGCGCTGCTGGCTGAACTCAATGGCCTGGACGACCCCTTCGGCCGGGCCCGGTGGCGGCTGGCTCGACTCGGATTGACCGGTCGCGAGGCTGCCTTCCCGGAGACCCTCTCCGGTGGTGAGCAGCAGCGGGTGGCCATTGCCCGAGCGCTGGTGCACGAGCCGGCAGTGGTCCTGGCCGACGAACCCACCGGCAATCTCGATCGCGAGACCGGGGATGCGGTGTTCGCCGAGCTGCTCGAAGTCCTGGCCGAGGAGGATCGGGCGCTCGTCCTCGTCACCCATGACCGTGAACTGGCTGCCGGTGGGGATGCCGAGCTCGCTCTCGGCCGCAGTCCGTGAGTCTTCTGCTCAGGTCCCATCTGAGGCATCTGTGGCGAGACCGCTGGCAGACCCTGCTGGCCGTATTCGGCATCGCCATTGGCGTCGCCGTCGTGCTGGCCGTCGACCTCGCCAACGCGGCCTCCCGGGAGGCCATGCGGGTGGCCACGCAGCAGCTCGATGGCACGGCCACCCACGCCATTACGGGCGCGGGAGAGCGGCTGGCCGATTCCCATTATCCGCAGTTGAGGTTGCGCTGGCGGCAGGGTGATCCGCGCTTTGCCGACGTCCGCGCCATGGCGCCGGTGGTGACTGCCGAGGTGCGGCTGGCCCGGACACCGCAGGGACCCGCCTGGCCAGTGCAGTTGCTCGGGGTGGACCCCATTGCCGATGCGGGCATGCGGGCGCCGGTGCCGGGTCCTGCCGGCGGCGGTGCCGGCAGGCTGATCAGTGAAGCGGGAACCGCGCTGCTGGACGTCGTGAGCCTGCGTCAGCTCGGGGTCGGCCCGGATGAGGAAGCCACCCTCTGGGTGCGCTCGGCTGCAGGGCTCCGTCCGATCCGGGTCATCGCCAGCTTCGATCCCGGTGATCGTGCCCTGGGCCAGGGGCTGATGATCACGGACATCGCCACGGCCCAGGAACTGCTGGACCGGGTGGGATGGTTGTCCCGGATCGATCTTCAGCGCGAGCGGGTGACCTCGCCGCCAGGCGTGGCTGCCGTCCTCGAACGCCTGTTCCCTGGTCTGGTGATCCCGCCGGCCGAGACCGAGGGCGTCGACCTCGGTGGGGGCTTGCGCCTGACATCCCTGGCCGAGCAGGCGGCGGATACCCGGGCTCTGGCCGCTTCGTTTCAGCTCAATCTGGCTGCCCTCGGCCTGCTGGCGCTGCTGGTGGGGTTGTTTCTGGTGCATGGGGCATTGACCCACGCCGTGATGCGCCGGGCGCGGGCCTTCGGGCGGCTGCGAGCGTTGGGTGTCCAGGCGGCGGAGATCTACCGCATGGTGCTGGCGGAAGCTGTGGTGATGGGGGTGCTCGGTGTGCTGGCGGGTCTCCTGCTCGGGCGCTGGCTGGCCAGCGGTCTGCTGTTGCTGGTGGCCGGAACCCTGGAGAACCTCTACGGTCAGGTGGCCGTCGTGGCGCTGGCTCCGGATCCGGTGCCCATGGCCAAGGCAGCCACCGTGGGCATCGTCGCCACCCTGCTCGCCGCGCTGCCGGCGGCGTTGCGGGCGAGCCGGGTTCCACCCAATGGGCGCGCGGTGGCGGTGAAGCGTGGCGGTGGTCGGCGTCGCGCCCTGCTCATCTTGGTGTTGCTGGTCACCGGTGCGGTCTGTCTGCATCCGCGGTTGGGGTACGTGGGCGGGTTGCTGGCCGTCGGGGCGCTGCTGCTGGTCGCCGCCGCGCTGACGCCCGCCTGGGTGCGCTTTTGTCTGCGTGGGCTGCTGCGCTGGCTGACGCTGGCGCCGCTGCATGTTCGGTTGCTGCTGCGGGATTCCGAACGCGGGCTGCTGCGTTCAGGGGTGGCCGCTGCGGCCCTGGTGATCGCCATGGCCACAGCGCTGGGCATGGGCCTGATGGTGGAGAGTTTCCGCAGCAGCGTCGACCGCTGGCTCGATGCCCGCCTGGCGGCGCCCCTGCATCTGCAGTTCGCCGGCGAGCGCCGGGCGCTTCCCGATGGCGTCGCCGAGGTGTTGCCGCAGGCAGTACGCGGTCATGTCTTCCGGGTCAGCTGGTCTGATCGCATTGACAGGCAGCCGGTTCGGGTCAGCCACGTCAGCGTCAGCGGCGTGGTGCCGGATGACCTCGGCCTGGCCATGGTGGCAGGAAGTGTTGCCGATCACGGTGTCGCGATCAGTGAGCCGCTGGCCCGCCGTCTCGAAGTGGGTGTGGGTTCGACGCTGGCCTTGCCGGTGCCGGGAGGCCGGCGGGAGCTGGCGGTGACTGGCGTGTTTCGTGAGTATGGCGCCGGGCCGGGACTGATTCTGGTGCCGGAGGCGGCCGGTGTGCCGGTGCTGCCCGGTTCCGCGGCGCTGGAACTGCACGGCCCACGGGGTGATCTCGACACCATCATCGCCACGCTCACGGCCGCGGCTCCCGAGGGAACGCGAGTTCGTCACCAAGCGGACCTGCTGGCGCAGGCCCGTGCCGTGTTCGACCGGACCTTCCGGGTCACCAGCGTGCTGCAGGCCATTGCCGGTGCCGTGGCTGCCTTCGGTCTGTTTGCCGCGTTGACGGCCCTCGGCCTGGAGCGAAGGGCCCAGTACGGTGTGCTGCGAACCCTGGGGGTGGGGCGTCTCACGCCGGTGGTGCAAAACCTCGGTGAGGCTCTGCTGCTGGCCACCGCCGCGGTGCTGCTGGCCATGCCGCTGGGTATCGGCGTGGCGATCATCCTGATCGAGGTGGTCAATGTGCGCGCCTTCGGCTGGAGTCTGGATTGGCAGTTTCCGCCCTGGCTGTTCCTGCAGGCCCTGCTGGTCTCCCTGCTGGCAGGACTGCTGGCGGCAGCGCTGCCGGCGTGGTCACTGTATCGGGCGACGCCGGCGGCCCTGATGACGGAGGTGCGGGGTGAGGCGTGAGTGCTGGCGCAAGCTGTGGCTGGCCCTGCCGCTGCTGGCTGTCGCGGCCGTGGGGGCTCCGGATGCCCGTGTCGATGGCGTGGATGCTGGTGGTGTCGAAGCCGCCGGTTCTGCGGCCCGGACCGGGACGGGCAGCGACGGTCGTCCGGGGCTCGATCTCGGGGCGCTGATCGGCGGTGAAGCGGTCGGAGATGACGGTTATGCGGTGGCGGATGTCTCTCGACCTTTCGACTTCCCCGCCGACCATGGTCCGCATCCGGATTTCCGTACTGAGTGGTGGTATCTGGTCAGCCACCTCGCGGCGGCGGATGGACGCGATTATGGCGTGCAGTTCACGCTGTTCCGGCAGGCCCTGGCGCCTCCGGGGGAGCCTGATCCTGATGCCAGCCATTGGCGGACGCGTCAGGTCTGGATGGCTCACGTGGCTGTCAGCGGTCCTGATGGCAGGCATCAGGCCGGTGAGCGCTTCGCCCGTGGCGCGTTGGGCCTGGCCGGGGTGCGGGCTGCGCCCTTTGCCGCCTGGCTGGAAGACTGGCGGCTGGAAGCGGTTCATGACGGTCAGAAGTTTCCGCTGCGGCTGACCGCACGGGTCGATGACGTCCCCCGGCCCTTCGAAGTCGAACTCGAATTCGATGCTGCGCGAGGCCCGATCCTGCAGGGCGACCAGGGACTTTCCCGCAAGAGCGAACGTGCCGGCAATGCCTCCTACTACTACTCCTACACCCGCATGCAGGCGCGCGGCCGCATCCGTCTCGATGGCGTAGACGTCGCCGTGGAGGGGCTGGGCTGGATGGATCGGGAGTGGAGTACCAGCGTGCTGGATCCGGGGCAGGTGGGCTGGGACTGGTTCGCGCTGCATCTGGAAGACGGCCGTGATCTGATGGTCTTTCAGATCCGTCGCGACGATGGCAGCATCGATGGTGCCAGTGCGGGTGTCGTGGTCACAGAGGACGGTGAAAGCCGACCCCTCACCAGAGCTGATTTCAGTCTCGAACCCCTGGCGTCCTGGAAGGATGAAACTGGCGCGGCCTGGCCGGTGAGCTGGCGGCTGACGGTGCCGTCCCTCGGCATCAGCGGGCGCGTCGAGGCGCGTCATCCTGACCAGCTCAACCGCCTGGCAGTGCGTTACTGGGAGGGGCGGGTCTGTCTGGACGGGCCTGTTCCGGGCTGCGGGTATCTGGAGATGACGGGCTACACAAGTCCGTGACAGGATTCAAAGTGTGACCGCAGTGGCATTTTTGCCATCGAGAGGTTAGCTTCGAGGGCTGGGAGGCGGTCGTTGTCCGAGGCTGGCAGCGTCTGTGGAGAGGTGGCGGCAGCGTCACGGGACGGACGCCCGGTGCGGAATTGGGGAGATCAATCTCGATGACCATGACTCCAGACCCGGGGCTGGTCAGTCTGGCTGCCGGCTTGTCGGCCGGGGCCGACGGGCCTGCCGTTGAGTCGCGGCCCACCACGGTACTCATCGTCGACGATCAGCCACGCATGCGGGAGTCGCTTGGCGCTCTCCTCGGCAGTCGGGGCTACGGGGTTGAGCTTGCGGACAGCGGCGGTGCGGCCCTGGCGCGGCTGGAGCGCGCGCCCGTTCCTGACCTGATTCTTCTCGACCTGGTGATGCCCGGCACTTCCGGACTCGATGTGATCGCCGCGTTGGCTGCTCGCGAACTCGACACCCGCATCGTCGTCCTGAGCGGCGCGGCGAGTTTCGAGCACGTCAAGCGGGCGCTCACTCAGGGGGCCGCCGACTTCCTGCGCAAGCCGTTCGAGGCGGAGGAACTGTTCACCACCCTGGCGCGGGTTCAACGCGCCCTGGATCTGGAGCGACGCGCCCGTTTCGCCGAGAAGCGTCTCACCGAGTCCGAACAACTGCACCGCTTCATGATCGATCATGCCCCGGACATGGTCTACCTGCTGGATCCGGAGGGCTGCTTCACTTTCGTCAACGATCGTGCGACGGCGCTGCTTGGATGGGCCCGGGATGCGCTACTCGGGCGCCATTTCCGGGACATCGTCCATGAGCAGGACCTGGAAGTGGCGCAGTTCGTGCTAAACGAACGGCGTACGGGCGATCGGGCATCGCGGGACGTGGAGTTGCGGCTGCGGTCGCGGTTGCCGGCCCGCGGTGGTGGTGTTCAGGGTGAGGTGGTCGCGGAAGTGACCGCTACCGGTATCTACGCCGTGGGCGGAACCGACTCCAGGCGCGGAGCCTTTCTCGGCACCTATGGCCATGCCCGGGACGTGACCGAGCGCAAGCGCGCCCAGGAGATGGTGCAGTATCAGGCCTACCACGACCTGCTGACGCATCTGCCCAATCGGGCCCTGTTTCACGATCGCCTCGAACTGGCAGTGGCCCAGGCGCGGCGCAACAAGGTCCGGCTGGCCGTCATGTTCCTGGATCTCGACCGTTTCAAGGTGGTCAACGACACGCTCGGTCACACCGTCGGTGACCGCCTGCTCCAGCAGGTGGCCGAACGCCTGCGCAACTGCCTGCGTGGCGGCGATACCCTCGCGCGCCTCGGTGGCGACGAGTTCTGTTTCCTGCTGCCCGACGTGGCCTGTCGGGAAGACGCAGCCGGCGTCGCGCAGAAGGTGCTCGATGGCCTGGCGACGCCGTTTCAGGTGGAGAACCACGAGCTGTTCGTCGGTGCGAGCATCGGCATCTCCGTCTATCCGGATTCCGGCGAGTCGGTGGAAGTGCTGATCCAGAGCGCAGACATCGCCATGTATCACATCAAGGGCCGCGGCAAGAACGGTTACGAATTCTTCCTGCCTGAGATGAACGCCAAGTTCAGCTCGCTGCTGGCTCTGGAGCGCGAACTGCGCAATGCGCTGGCGATGGATGAACTCGAACCGTTCTTCCAGCCCCAGGTGGATCTCGACAGCGGAGCCATCATCGGGGTCGAAGCCCTGGCCAGATGGCGACATCCGGAGCGCGGCCTGGTGGAGCCCATCGACTTCATTCCCCTGGCCGAGGAAACCGGGCTGATCGTGCAGGTGGATCGCTGCATTCAGCGCAAGGCCTGCGAGGCGGTGGCGGCATGGCAGCGCGGTGGCCGCCCTGAATTGACCCTGTCGTTGAACGTCTCCGCCGCGCAGATGGAACAGGCGGATTTCGTCGAGGCCATGCTGGCGATGTTCGAGGAAACCGGGGTGAGGACCGATAGCGTGAAACTCGAGATCACCGAGAGCGTGATCATGCGCGAGATGGAGCTGATCGTCCCCAAGCTGCGCCGGTTGGGGTCCAAAGGGGTGCGCATCGGGATCGACGATTTCGGTACCGGTTATTCCTCGCTGTCCTATCTGCAGCGGTTTCCGGTCGACATGCTGAAAATCGACCGTTCCTTCGTCAACGACATCCGTGGCGACGGCGATGAAGCCAGTATCGTCAATGCCATCATCCACATGGCGCGCGGCCTCGGTCTGGACATCGTTGCCGAGGGCGTGGAGAGCGAGCTGCAGCTGCGCTACCTGCAGCAGCAGGGTTGCCATCAGGTACAGGGCTACATCTTCAGTCGGCCGGTGGATCGCAGCGGTCTCGAAGGCTGTCTGGCCCACGGCATGCCCCGCGCCGATCCGGCAGATCGGACTTCGCGGCTGCGACGTGCCGGCCGCGTCTGAGTGGCCCGCATAGCGCCGTCGGGAGCAGTTGCGTACAGTACGCGCCTTGCTTTTCGAGTCGCTTCCGGGATGCGCATGGCATGAGCAGTGAGCAACGTGACGGCGTGGGCTTCACCACCCGTATCCTGCACTCTGACCGCCGTGATGGCATTGAGCACGGGTCACTGCACAAGCCGGTGCACGCCTCCGTGGCCTATGGCTACGACGATGCCCGCGATCTCGCTGCGGTATTCCAGGGGCGGCAGTCCGGCTATTCCTACGGGCGCCAGTCCAACCCCACCGTCGAGGCCCTGCAGCGCAAGCTCAGCGGCATGGAAGGCGGGATCGGGACGATTGCCTTCGGCACCGGCATGGGTGCCATCGGCTCCATGCTGTTCGCGCTGCTGAAGCGGGGCGATCACGTGGTGTCGTCGAGTTTTCTGTTCGGCAACACCAACAGCCTGTTCGCCAGCTTCGCCGGGCTGGGCCTCGAGGTGAGCTTCGTCGATGCCACTGAAGCCGATGCGGTCGCTGCTGCGCTGCGCCCCGAGACCCGTCTGGTATTCGTGGAGACCATCGCCAATCCGAGGACCCAGGTGGCGGACCTCGAAGGCATTGGCACGCTCTGCCGCGATCGCGGACTGATCTACGTGGTGGACAACACCATGACCTCGCCCTGGCTGTTTCAGCCGCGTACGGTGGGCGCCTCGCTGGTGGTCAATGCCCTGACCAAGTACATCGCAGGTCACGGATCCGTGCTCGGCGGTGCGGTCACGGACACGGGTCTCTACGATTGGAGCCGCTTCCCGAACATCTTCGAAGGCTACAGGAGCCAGCCTCCTGCCCAATGGGGGCTGCAGCAGATTCGCAAGAAGGGCCTGAGGGATTTCGGCGCCAGTCTGGCCCCGGATGCCGCCCAACTGGTGGCGCTCGGTGCCGAAACCCTGGCGCTGCGGATGGACCGGGCCTGCGCCAATGCCCGGGCGCTGGCGGCAATGCTTGACCGACATCCGCGGGTGGATCAGGTGTTCTATCCCGGCCTTGCGGGTCATCCCCAGCACGAACGCGCCTCGCGGCTGCTGCGCCATCCGGGTGCCCTGCTCAGCTTCGAACTCGATCCGGCCTTGGACCTGTTCGATTTTCTCAATCGGCTCGACGTGGTGGTGTCCTCGAGCAATCTGGGCGACAACCGCACCCTGGCGATTCCGGTGGCGCACACGATCTATCACGAGATGGGGCCTCAGCGGCGCGCGAGCATGGGGATCCGCGACTCGCTGATCCGCGTCAGCGTCGGTATCGAGGACGCAGAGGACCTGCTGGCCGACTTCGGGCAGGCGCTCGCTGCAACAGATTGATCCGATCAGAGGGGAGCAGGGCATGGCGGGTATCGAAGGCAAGGTGGCGGTGATTACCGGCGGTTCGGGAGGTATCGGACTGGCTGCGGCGCGCAAGTTCATCGCCGGGGGAGCCCGGGTCATGCTGGTGGACCTCGATGGCCATGCGCTGGCCCGTGCAACCTCCGAATTGGGTGAGGCCGCCGCCTTTGCGGTGGCGGATGTCACGGATCCTGCAGCCAGCGAAGCCTACGTCGCTGCCGCAGAGCAGCGTTTTGGCGGCGTCGACATCCTGCTGGCCAACGCCGGTATCGAGGGGACGGTGAAGCGCATTGTGGAGCAGGACGTGGCCACCTTCGATGCCGTGATGGCCGTCAATGTCCGCGGCGTCTGGCTCGGGCTGAAGTACGCCATGCCGGCCATGAAGCGTCGCGGTGGTGGGTCGGTGATCATCACCTCCTCGACGGCGGGCATTGGCGCGACGCCGGGCCTGTCGCCCTACATCACCAGCAAGCATGCGGTGATCGGCCTGATGCGCACGGCGGCGCTGGAAGGGGCCGAGGATGGCATCCGTGTCAATACCGTCAACCCTTCGCCCACCGAGACCCGCATGATGCGCTCCCTCGAGGACGGCTTCTTTCCCGGTGACGGTCAGGTGGCCCACGATCAGATTGCGCGCAACATTCCGCTGGGCCGTTATGGTCAGCCCGAGGACGTTGCCAACCTGATGTGTTTTCTTGCCAGTGACGAAGCCCGCTTCATCACGGGGGCGGTTTACATGGTCGATGGCGGCATCAGCGCCCGCTGAGCCTGCCCCGCTGAACCTCGAAGGAATCTCTGTGATGGCCTCGAACACCGCGCTGATGACCACGGATCTGCCCCTGCCCAACCGGCGTCAGGGCAAGGTCAGGGATCTCTACGACATCGCGCTTCCCGACGGCAGCCCGGGCGTCCTCATCGTCGCCACGGATCGCATCAGCGCCTTCGACGTCGTCATGAGCAACGGCGTGCCGGGCAAGGGTGTATTGCTGACGCAGATCTCCTGCTTCTGGTTCGAGCACTTCGCCGATCGGATCACCCATCACCTGGTGTCCACCGATCCGGCGCTGATTGCAGGCCTCAGTCCCGAGCAGCAGCGCATGTTGGCCGGTCGCAGCATGCTGTGCCGGAAGCTCGATGTGGTGCCCATCGAGTGCGTGGCGCGGGGGTATCTTGCGGGATCCGGCTGGAAGGATTATCAGGCGACCGGGATGGTGTGCGGCGTGGCACTGCCTCCAGGCCTGCGCAACGGGGACCAGCTGCCGGAACCGATCTTCACGCCTGCGACCAAGGCCGTCACGGGACATGACGAGAACATCCCCTTTGCCGAGGCCGCTGCGCGGGTGGGCGAGGGACTCATGAACCGGCTGCGTGACCTGACCCTCGAACTCTACGGTGCAGCCCGCAGGTACGCTGCAGAGCGCGGCATCCTGCTGGCGGATACCAAGTTCGAATTCGGTCTGGCACCCGGTGCGGACGAACCGGTCCTGGTGGATGAGATATTCACCCCTGATTCCAGTCGCTTCTGGCCCGCCGACAGCTGGCGGCCCGGTGCTGCGCAGGCCAGTTTCGACAAGCAGTACGTCCGCAACTATCTGGAGCAGCTGGTGGCGGCCGGAACCTGGAACAAGTCGCCTCCGGGACCGTTGCTGCCCGAGGAAGTGATCAGAAACACGCTGGCGCGCTATCAGGAGGCTCACGACCGGCTGACCGGCCCGCCCTGTTCCTGAAAGGATCCGTCCGCCGTTGCGCGCCAGCCCTTGGCGCGCCCCGCTTCGCGGCGCAGTTCGCGCGACGCATTTCGATCCCATCGAAATGCGCCCACAACACAGCCTTCGTTCGAGATCTTTGCCGATTCACGGGAGGTTGGCCGCGAGGCTGTCGCGGGTCAACGGCCTGCCGCACGGGCCGCGCTGCGGCCGGCAATGCGGCCGAACACCACCGCATTGGCGATGGAGTTGCCGCCACCGATGTAGCGTTCACCCAGCACGCCGCCAGTCGTTTCCCCGGCAGCGAACAGGCCGTTGACGGGCTGGTCCCGGCCGTCGAGTACGGTGGCGTGGCGATCGATGCGCAGACCGGTGGACGTCAGGCAGACGATGGCCGGGCGGATTTCCACGGCATGAAACGGCGGTTGGCTGATCGGCTTCATCACCGCCGCATCCTTGAAGAACATGCTGTCGCTGCCGGCGGCGCAGTCGGCGTTGTAGCGCTCTACGGTGGCAGTCAGCGAACCGGGACGGATGCCGCAGCGCGTGGCCAGGTCGTCGAGGGTGTCGGCCTGGATCACGCGGCCGGTTCGAACCTGCTCATCGAGGGTGTCGGTGACCCAGTTGAGACTCAGGGTGCCGGAGGCGAAGGCGTCGGCGAAGCGGGGGTCGGGGCGTGCCTCGGCCCGGGCCACATCGTCGAACAGGGCAAAGCAGGAGCCGCCTGTCTGGGCCTTCACGGCTCCGGACATCACGGCGTACTCCGCGGTTTCCCTGATGAAGCGACGGCCTTCGCGGTTGACGTACACCAGCCAGCCGGGGACGAACACTTCGAGTTCCTTGCGGAAGTTCGGTGTCGTCAGCAGCAGGCCGCGATTGTGGCCGACGATGTCGGCGCCCACCGCCGCGCCGAGTTCCAGCCCATCGCCCTGGCAGTGGCGGCTGCCGATGTACCAGGTCCAGTCGCCATGGGCCGTGGCTTCAGGATAGTGCTTGTGCAGGAGGTGCGGGTTGGCACCGAAGCCACCGCTGGCCAGGACCACGGCCTGGGCATGAACATCCGTGCCGCCGGCCCGAATGCCCCTCACGCCGCCATCCCCGGTATGGATCAGGCCTTCGACCCGGGTGTCGAGGGCGACGTCGATCGGCCGGCGGCTCACCTCCCGGTCGAGGACGCTGGTGATGCCGGCCCCGTGGCCGTGGGCCTGATGACCGCGGGGGACACTTTCCACCCCGGAGGCATAGAGGTCTTCGGGGCGGAACGCCACGCCCAGGCTGATCAGCCACTCGAGATCATCTGCGGCATGATTGCAAAGCGTGCGTGCCAGACTGGCCTCGACCCGATACTGGTTCAGGGTCATGTAGTACTCGAACAGGGCATCGGGTCCATCGTCGATGCCCAGGGCCCTTTGCACGCTGCTGCCGGCCGCGTAATAGACGCCGCCGGAAAGCGCGGTTGAGCCGCCGAGCCGGGTGTCGGCGTCGATCAGCAGGACGCTGGCGCCGGCATCCGCTGCCTCGATGGCGGCGCACATGCCGGCACCACCGCCGCCGACCACAATGACGTCGTAGTCCTGTTCAGCCATGAGTAGTTCCCCCCTCTGATGCGCTTGACGGCCGGTCAGCAAGTGGTCAGGCCGGATCGAATTCGAGCTCGAGACGTTCGACGCCGCGCAGCAGGATGGAAGGCACGTAGCGGAATTCCTCCGGATTGCCGACGAGGCGCATATTCTTCAGGCGCTCGAGGACAATGGGGAAGGCTGTCTGCATTTCCTTGCGCGCCAACTGCTGGCCGAGGCAGAGGTGGACGCCTGCACCGAAAGCGAGATGTTCCTTGGCGTTGTCGCGGCGGATATCGAAGCGGTCGCCGTCGGGGAATTTGGCGTCATCGCGGTTGGCGGAGCCAAAGCGAAGCAGGAGCAGGTCGCCCTTCTTGACCTTGACCCCACCGACTTCCGTATCCTGGGTGGCCACCCGCCACATGTTGTTCGTGGGGGTGAGCATGCGCAGCGTCTCCTCCACGAAGTTGGCCGTGAGGCCCGGCTCTTCCTGCAGCCTCGCCATCTGCTCCGGGTGGGTGAGCAGGTAGAAAATGCCGGTGGTGAGGGTGTGGGACGTGGTTTCGTTTCCAGCCACCAGAATCTGCTGGATGATGGAGATCAGCTCTTCGTTGTCGAGCTTGCGGGTGCTGCCGTCCTCCTCTTCGAGGTCGGTCTGCACCAGATCGGAACAGATGTCCTCGCCCGGCGCCTTGCGCTTGTCGTCGCAGACGGCGACGAAGTAGTGCTGGGCCTCGACGATTTTCTCGGCACACCAGATCCGGGTCGGCATGTCCGCCACGCCACCGAGCTGCAGCGTGAAGGCATCGGACCACTCCTTGAACCGGGCGCGGTCCGCGCGCGGGAAGCCGAGGGCATCGCAGATCACGTACATGGGCAGCAGGTTGGCGAACTGGGCCTTGAACTCACAGTGCCCGTCAGCAATGAAGGCGTCGATGAGGTCGTTGATGATGTCGGTGCAGTAGTCGTTCATGCCGATGACCTTCTTGTAGGTGAAGGCCTTGCCGGCAAGCTTCTTGTAGCGCGTATGTTCCGGCGGATCCGCCGTCAGCATGGTGTCCTTGGGCACCCAGCCCTTGGCCAGGATCGCGAGTTCCTCGCTGGACATGCCGCCGCCGGCGGCGCCGGCACGAAGCTGGGCGCCGAAGCGGTTGGAGAAGATTCGCGGCTTGGCGAGGACCTCCATGAGCAGATCGTAGGTGGAGATGTAGACGACGTTGTTCTTCGGGTCGCGAAAGGCCGGGGCTTCCACTCTCAGGCGTCGATAGAAGGGGTGTGGGTGCTGGAGGAACTCGGCGGAGAACGTGTCCACCTCATGCAGAGGGCAGGTGGCGATGTCGGGTTGGGTCTTGGATGTGCTCATGGGTGAAGGCTCTCCGCTCGCAGGACTGGCTGCCCGATGAAGGTCGGCTGGATACCTCTGGAGGCTAATGTCTGCCTATCGGGAAAACAAGCAGTCGAGTTGGTTTTCGCGGGATCGTGGCGCAGGCCTGCGATAGAGGCGGGGTGAGAGGCGGGGTGAGAGTTGTGAGCGGCTGCGGATGCGGGCAGGGTTGCCCTCTGGAGGTGTGGTCCATGCAGCAGCCATCGAGAACCGTCACGAGCAGTCAGCCCGGGGTGCATCCGGCACTGGCGCGCACCGTGGCCAGACATCTCCGGCAGACCTGGCAGCGCCCGCTTTCGGGCCACAGTCAGCAGGCCTTCGCCGTCATGGCCGAGTCGGTCGCGGCCTGGTCGGGGCCGCTGATCCTCGATGCCGGTTGCGGGACCGGGGCCAGCAGCCTGCAGCTCGCCCTGGATCACCCCGAAGCGCTGGTGGTGGGCGTCGACAAGTCCCGGGCGCGCCTCGGCAGGGGCCTCGCAGAGGACTGTCCCGACAATCTGCTGCTTGTACGAGCCGATCTGGTGGACTTCTGGCGCCTTGCTGCAGCCGCGGACTGGAAGCTGGCGCGGCACTATCTGCTGTATCCCAATCCCTGGCCGAAACCCGGTCACCTCGGCCGCCGTTGGCACGCCCATCCGGTGTTCCCGACCTTGCTGGCTCTCGGCGGCGAACTCGAGTTGCGCACCAACTGGGAAACCTACGCGCGCGAGTGGCAGCAGGCATTGCTGCTGCACGGCAGGGTGGTGGAAGTCGACAGCTTCGATGCGGGCGTGGCTGAGACCGTCGTGTCGCCTTTCGAGCGCAAGTATCTCGCCAGCGGCCAGCGTTGCTGGTGCGTCCGGTCGCCTGCGCCGGTGGCCGTTGCGGGGGGGCTTTGACGGTGGATTGGGCGACCTATCGAAGTCTTTGTGACCAGGGCAATGTTCTGTCCCGCTACCTGCTCGCCTGCACCATCGATCTTCTCGCGGCTGCCGACGAGGCACTGCTGGCGCAGGAACTGCAGCAGGTTCTGGTCGCCGATCCGCTGCCCAAGCCTGCCGACCATCGGGCTGGCGCGGCAGCCGACTTTTTCATCGTCGAGCTCGAACCGGTGATGATCCGCCGAATCCTGACGGTCGTGTTGGCGGCCCGGAAGACGGGGCGCCCCCTCGGTGGATTCGCAGAGGCCTGGCAGGAATTTCTCGACTGGCAGACCGGAGTGCATCCGCGCAGCCCCGGAAACCGGGTTCCGGATCGGCAGTGATCGGCGTGTTCGGTACACCTCGGGTGTGTCATCATCGAGACTGGGGCGAATCGAGTGCATCGCGTGTTCGGGGGCGGCTCGGGTGGCTTGGTGCATAGGTGGGGAGGCTGATGGCATGACGGCTGGTTGGATGCTGCGGGCCGTGCTCGTTG
Organism: Gammaproteobacteria bacterium; assembly: GCA_020832055.1. Lineage (GTDB taxonomy): Bacteria > Pseudomonadota > Gammaproteobacteria > Pseudomonadales > Azotimanducaceae > SLTB01. The sequence goes on along the minus strand of JAFIFL010000020.1, from coordinate 4,083 downwards.
TGAGCCTTCTGACCGCGAGTGGATGCGCCATGCGCAGCACGACCGGCGCCTACCTGCACGAGCCTGCACCGCCTTCGAGTGCGGAGGAACGCCGCGAGCTTTGTGCCACCTACTCTAATCGGCTCGAAACCACGCGCGCCCAAATGCGGCGGCGCAATGCGTTCGGGCGCCTCGATCTGCTGCGTGCGGAGCACCGTGCCATGGAACGCTACGTCGACACCTACTGCAGCTGAATCGCCTTCAGGAGCCCTGTTGATGGCCAGGATGGAAGTGGAATCGGAAGTGGCCGGCAGCGTCTGGAAGCTGGTGGCAAGCCCGGGAGCGTCTCTGCAGGCCGGAGATACCATCCTGATTCTCGAATCCATGAAGATGGAAATTCCGGTGGAGGCACCGGTGGCCGGGCAGTTGCTGGAGCTGTGCGTGGCCGAGGAGGATCCGGTCGAGGAAGGACAGGTGGTGGCGATTCTCGATCGTTGACGGAGAGCACAGATGACTGAACTGTTGATTGCCGCAGCCCTCTGGGTCGCGACCCATTTAGGTATCAGCAGTACCGGCGTCCGCGCACGTGTGGTGGGTGTCATCGGCGAGGGCGCCTATCTGGGCGCCTACTCCCTGCTGGCAGTGGCCACCCTGACCTTCCTGATTCTGGCCTGGGCGGATGCGCCGAAGGACATCTGGCTCTGGTATCCGGCGGTCTGGCAAACCTGGGTGGCCCTGCTGCTGATGCCGGTCGCGTTCGTCTTCCTGGTGGCAGGGCTGCTCGGTCCGAATCCGACCAGTGTCGGTCAGGAGCGTCACCTGGCCGATCCTGGCACCGTCCGCGGTGTCCTGCGCATGACGCGACATCCGGTGCAGTGGGCTTTTCTGATCTGGGCGCTGGCCCATGCGCCGGCCAACGGAGAGCTGGCCACCCTGACTCTGCTGGCCGCCATTGCTCTGGTGGCCGGGCTGGGTACGGTGCTCATCGATCGCAAGAAGGCGGCTGCTGCCGGCGATCAGTGGCAGACCTTCGCCGCGAGCACGTCGAACCTGCCCTTCGCTGCCATCCTGGCCGGCCGTAATCGGCTGGTGATTGGCGAGCTCGGAGTCGGCAAGCTGCTGCTCGCGCTGGTCATCTACGCATTGGTGATCGCAAGTCACCGCTGGATCGCTGGCGTCCCCATCGTGATCTGATGGGGACAGAATTGGCCGTCGGCAGGGCGTCGACACAGCAACGGGAGGCAGGATGAGCAAGCTGGTGGAAATCCGCGTCGAGGCAGGCGTGGCAGATGTACGGTTGAATCGGCCGGACAAGTACAACGCGCTGTCGCCGGAGATGTTCACGGCCATCATCGAGGCTGGCGAGAGCCTCGCGAAGCGTACCGACGTGCGCGCCGTGGTGCTGTCGGGCAATGGTCCGGGGTTCTGCTCAGGACTCGACTTTGCGAGCTTTCAGGGCATGAGCGATGGCGCCGGCAGCCAGGCTGCGGTGTCCACGCCATCGGCACTGGAGCGGGATTCCGACCTGCCCGACAACCGGGCTCAGCGCCCGGCGCAGGTCTGGAAGCGGCTGCCGGTGCCCGTGATTGCCGCCATCCATGGGGTGGCCTACGGCGGTGGCCTGCAGGTGGCTCTCGGTGCGGACATCCGCATTGCTGCCGCGGACGCGAAGCTTTCGGTCATGGAGATCAAGTGGGGTCTGGTGCCGGACATGGGTCTGACCCAGACCATCCGCGACATCGTGCGCCTGGACGTGGCCAAGGAATTGACGTTCTCAGGTCGCATTGTCAGCGGCGAGGAGGCCTGCCAGCTGGGTCTGGTAACCCGGGTCAGTGCCGATCCGCTGGGCGATGCCCTGGCGATGGCCAAAGAGATCGCCGGACGGTCGCCGGATGCCATACGGGCGGCCAAGCAACTGCTCGAGGTGAGCTGGCACGCCGATGCGCACACCGGACTCGGGCTCGAGGCCAGCCTGCAGGGCGGGCTGATCGGCAGTCCCAATCAGGTCGAGGCCATCCGCGCCAACTTCGAGAAGCGGCCCCCGAAGTTCGTGGATCCTGCCGCCTGAGGGCGGCAGGAGCCCCGTCTTTGGGTCACCCATCAGGCACCTGCTGAGGAGCGCCTGTCTTGAGTGAGCAAGACGCAACAGCGGACAGCGGATTCGTCCGTACAGCCGTGGTCCTGCTGACGGCGAACTACCGGATCCGCGGCAGGATCCTGCTCGGCGTCGATGAGCGGATCACCGATCATGTCACCAGTGCCAAGAATTTCCTCGCCGTGGTCGATGCCGAGGTGCGGGCCAATGATGGCCGCATCCTATTCAAGAGTGAGTTCCTCAATGTCCATCGCGATCACATCGAAGTGATCGCCCCGGAGGAACTGACCCACCGACCCTGATGAGGCACCCAGGGGGGAGTCCGATGTCCTGGCAAGAAGAAGCTGACGAAATCCGCCGGCGGCGCGAGCACGCCCTGGCCCAGGGTGGGCCGCAGGGCATTGGCCGCCAGCATGAACAGGGGCGGCTGACCGTTCGCGAGCGCGTCGAGCGCGTGCTCGATACCGGCACCTTCCGCGAGTTCGGGCGCGCGACGGCCACGCCCGAGTTCGGTCCGGATGGCGACCTCGAAGGCTATGCGCCGGCCAACTATGTGCTGGGCTTGGGTCAGGTGGATGGCCGGAGGGTGGTCGTCGGCGGTGAGGACTTCACGCTCAAGGGGGGTTCACCCAACGCCGCGGGACTGCGCAAGTCGGTCTACGCGGAGCATCTCGCGGTGCAGCATCGGCTGCCCCTGATCCGTCTGCTCGAAGGCGGTGGTGGCAGCGTCCGTGGCGGTGGACGTCCCGGCGGCACCGTCGGCGAGCCGGTCCACACTGAACCGCGCTTCCGGATCATCGCCGAAGCCCTCGGACAGATCCCGGTGGTGTCCGCGGCGCTCGGAGCCGTGGCCGGTTTCCCTGCCGGCCGCCTGGTCGCCTCCCACTTTTCGGTCATGGTCCGGGAACGTTCCCAGGTCATGGCCGGCGGTCCCGCGCTGGTGGAGCGGGCCCTCGGGCGTCCAGTGACCAAGGAGGAACTCGGAGGCCACGCCGTGCATATTCGCTCGGGCGTGGTAGACAACCTCGCGCAGGACGAAGACGACGCCCTGCAGCAGATGCGGCGCTTCCTCTCCTATCTGCCGGAGAACGTCTGGCAGCTGCCGCCCCGCCAGGACTCCGATGATCCCGTGGATCGCTGCGAGGATGCGCTGCTCGAAGCGGTGCCGCGCAATCGTCGGCAGCCCTTCGACATGCGGCGGATCATGACTCTGGTGGTGGATGCGGGTTCCTTCTTCGAGCTGGCTCGGGGTTACGGCCGGGACCAGATCGCCGCCCTTGCCCGGCTCGCCGGTCAGCCGGTGATGCTGCTCGGCAACGACTGCAAGTTCTACGCAGGGGCCATGAGTGCGGCTGGTGCGCAAAAGGTCCGGCGCTACATCGAGCTGGCGGATACCTTCCATCTGCCCATCGTCAATTTCGTCGACGAGCCCGGTTTCATGATCGGGCCGAAGGCCGAGTCCGAGGGCACGATCCGCTATGGCATGGCTGCGGTGTCTGCGGCTGCCACAGCCACGGTGCCCTGGGCCTCGGTGCAGGTGCACAAGACCTTCGGCGTGGCAGGCGCAGCCCACTACGGCCCGGATGCTTATCTGCTGCTGTGGCCCTCGGCGGAGTCCGGTGCCCTGCCGGTGGAGGGTGGCGTCGCCGTGGCCTACCGCAAGGAATTGGCGGCCTCCGAAGACCCGGACGCACTACGGACGCAGCTCGAGAATGAACTGCGGGCTGGTCGCTCACCTTTCCCCCGGGCCGAGTCCTTTTCCGCCCACGAGATCATCGATCCCAGGGAAACCCGTCCGTTTCTGTGCGAATGGGTGGAATGGATCCAGTCCCGCCTCGCCACGCTGCCCGGCCCGGTCCGCTTCAGTTACAGGCCTTGATTGTGGGCGCAGTGCGTCTGGAGTGAAATGCGCCGAACGTCGATGACGTTGAGCGAAGGCCATGGCATCAGCTTCGGCTGAGCGCTTTCAGATCGGCCCAATCGCTTTGCGATTAGGGCCTTCCCACAGT
>JAFIFL010000019.1 GCA_020832055.1 Gammaproteobacteria bacterium | reverse complement strand
CACCTTCGCCGAGACCGCTGTCGACTGCCCGGTCATCCAGAGCGAAGCGCTCGGCGACCTTGCCCACGTCCGCGTGGACATTGTCCTCAGCCTGACCGGCGTAGACGACGCCGGTGCCCGCGGCGTAGTCGCGCAGGAGGCGGGTCCGTTCACGGGCGGCCAGCTTCAATGCCGCCTCGAACGCTACGTACTGATTGGCGGCGGCATCCGCCAGGGTCCGCACCGTACCGTCCGGTCGCGTCAGTACCAAGCCGCGGCTGCTGCCCTGTTCATAGAGCATGCCCACCTGCGGTCGCCAGTCCTGCAACACGGGCACGCGCGCTTGCGTCTCAGGCTAACGAGTGCGACTCGCGCCGGCAACGCGAGGCGTCGGTGACCGCCGTCGCGATGCGTGCATCGAGACGTTGACCTCGGCGTCGAGAGTCGTAGGCTTCAGGCTGGTGTCTGCTGGAGCACAACCATGAAACAGTCCATCCGTCCCGTAGGCGCCTTGCTGCGCATCGCCTTGCTGGCGGCCTGTGCCGCCGGCGCCGCTGCCGATCCAGGATCGGTGGAGATGGACGAGCGCCAATGGGCGATGGCGACCAATGGCGATGACCTGCCCTGGGCTGATGCGGATCAGCACTGCCGGGAGCTGGAACTCGACGGCCACCGGGACTGGCGCCTGCCGGCGCTGGCGGAACTCGAAACGCTCCACGATCCCCAAGCGGAGGGCGGCATCACCGAGCCCATTGCGCTCGATACCTGCTGCCTCTGGAGTTCGACGACGGTGGCCGAAAGACCTGCAGAACACGGTGGCGCGCCTGGCGGCGATCCCGAGCATTACTTCTGGGGTTTCCTGTTCGAAGGCGGCACCCGCTACTACAGCTTCCAGCGCTTCTCCGACGGGCGGGCCCTTTGCGTCCGTGACGTCGATTGACCGACAGGCAAGCGCCCTGACATCAGCCTGTCGTCGCGAGGTACTGTTCCGCGGCTCGAACGCCGCTGCGCCAGGCGCCCCCCACGCTGGAGAACAGCGTCGGGTCCGTGGCCTCGCCGGCGAACAGCAGCCGCCGGTCCACGCCCGCCGCGAGGATGGCGCGGGCACCCGAGTGGCCGGGCAGGGCGGCGGAGTAGGCTCCGAGGCTCCACGGATGACTGCGCCAGGCGGTCTCCAGGCTGGCTCCGAGGTCTCGCGCGATGGTCCCGCCGTAGTGTGCGCGCAGAGCGTCCCGGCAGACTGCTGTAGCCGCGCCGGCTCCCTCCCGTTCGAGGGCATCGGCGAATCCGCCACCGACGAAACCGCACACTACGGGCTGATGGGCGAAGCCGGGTCGGATCATGATCGCTTCATCTGCACAGCCGTGGTGCATCAGCACCGGACCGGGAATCGCCAGCGGGGAGTCTTCCCGCACCGCAAAACCCACCTTGTTGAGCAGACCGAGGGGCAACCCGGCGATGGCGTCGCGCAAGTGATCGGGCAATGCGGGGTCGAAGGTCAGCTTCCCGGCGGCGAGCACGGCCGTGGATACCGTGACGATCACCGCGGCGGCCTCGATCTCACCGTGTCGGGTATGGACCCGGATCGGCTCGCTGCCGTAGTCGATCCGGAGCGCCGGGGTCTCGTAGGTGATGGGCAAGCCGTGCGCCGCGGCCGCCAACAGGCTGCCCTGGCCCTGCGGCAGCAGCCACTCGCCCGGCGCATGTTCGAAGCGACTGAAATCCTCGGCTGAACAGGCCGCGGCGTCCACCCCGGACAGCAGCGCGATGACATGGCGAACGTATGGCCCCCAGGGTTCACCCGGTACGAAGGCCGCCATGGCCGGATCGCCGGATGCATTGTTCAAGCGGTCACGCGCGTCGGCGAGATGACGCCAGGCCCGAAAGTAGGCCTCGAACTCCTCTTCGGTCAGGCGCTGGCGTTCGGCGACCACGGCCCGCAGGCCGCCGGGATTGTCCTCGATGATCGCTGCCCCCTGCTGGCGGGCGACTTCCGCTATCGGGTTGATGCCCGCCGAGTGGATCCAGGATCCGCCGCGGTCGAAGGGGTGACCGAGCGTGGTGGTATCGGTGATGCAGCGGCCCCCTGGAACCGCCGCGGCTTCCAGGACATGGACCTTGACCCCCTCGGCAAGCAGACATCTTGTGGCGGCAATGCCAGCTGCGCCCGCGCCGATGATCACTACTTTGCGGCTCATCGCGAGTTCCTCCCGCTGGCGCCTCCCCCGGCGCCCTGACTCAGCTAGCCGCCTGGCGCGGCTGCCGCCCGGGCTTCGGCCAGACGCAGGGCCTTGATGCGCTGGCCAGCCGCCGCCTCGTTGACGTTGAGAATGTGATCCGCAATGCGCTCGAGGCGGTTGACCATGTCCAGATAAACGACGCCGGTGCGAGGCGCGTAGCCACCCGCCTCGAGACGTTCGTAATGCTGTTCGCGAAGCGCATTGCGTAACGCATTGACGCTTCGCTCGAGGCTGATGGAACGATCGAGATCGACGCTCTCCGGGCCGAGGGCCACGTTCTGCTCCATGTCCAGCAGCGCGTCCTGGACGGCCGCGAACATGCGTCCGATCTCTTCCAGCCCGACTTCCGGCAGGGCGAGGTTCGCTGCCCGCAGGCGCTCGACGAGCTTGGCGATCTGGTAGTAGATGTCAGCGATGCGCTCGAGATCGTTGATCATCGTCTGCATGAAGCGGATGCGGCTCGTCACGGACGAATCGAGACTCGCTGACTCGGCGATGCGCACGAGATAGTCGGAGATCTCGAGCTCGAGAATGTCCGTCAGTTCTTCGCGCTTGTGCACGGCTTCGAGTCGGTCGGCAACACGGGAGTCCGCTTCGAGGACCAGGTAACGGACCTCCTCGTGCATCTCGTGCACCACACCGACGAAGACCTGAACCTCCTTTTGGGCCTGCTCGATGGACAGTGCCGGCGAGGACATCAAGCCGGTACTGATGTAGCGGAGGTGGTATTCGTCTGCCGTGCCCTCGCGGTCGGGCTGCAGATACTCGACGAAGCGCACCATCCGCGGCACCAGCGCGAATAGCAGAACCACGTTGAGAATGTTGAACGCCGAATGGAACAGGGACAGGGCCAAGGTCGCATTCGGACGAGCCGCCGGGTCGTCGCTGAACACCGAAATCGGCGCAGCGGAGAACTGCTGGATCGTCCAGTCCACCATGTGCAGGAACGGGTAGATCAGCAACAGCATCCAGATCACGCCGAAGACGTTGAAGAAGAAGTGGAAACGCGCGGCACGCTTGGCGTGCACGTTGCCGACCATGGCCGCGAGGTTTGCGGTGACGGTGGTGCCGATGTTCTCCCCGAGAATCATGGCCGCTGCGATCGGGAAGGAAATCCAGCCCTGGAACAGCATCACCAGGGTGATCGCGGTGGCCGCCGAGGACGACTGCGTCAACAGGGTCAGCGCCGTGCCGACTGCGACGAACAGCAACAGGGACAGGTAGCCGAAGTCCGTGAAGCGGTCGAGGAACTCCAGAATGGCGGGGTTGGCGCGGATGTCTGGTACCGCATCCTTGATGAAGTCGAGGCCCACGAACAGGATGCCGAAGCCGACCATGGCTTCGGCAATGCTGCGCAGGCGAACATTGCGCGCGAAAAGGAACGGGAAAAACAGCCCGATGGCGGCCACGGCTACCGGTGTGATCTGAAACTTGAAGCCGAACAGGGACACCATCCACGCGGTCAGCGTGGTGCCGATGTTCGCTCCCATGATCACGCCAGTGGACTGCACGAAGGTGAGCAGGCCCGCATTGACGAAGCTGACCACCATCACCGTCGTCGTGGTGGACGACTGGGTCACGGCCGTCGCACCGAACCCCGTCAGCACGCCGGTGAGGCGATTGCGTGTCATGCCACCGAGAATGGCGCGCAGGCGATCGCCGGCAACCCGCTGCAGGCCATCGCTGAAGATCTTCATGCCGAAGATGAAAATGCCGAGGGCGCCGAGCAGCCCCAGGAAATCGAACAAGGTGTAGGTCATGGACTACCTTGTGCCATTGGCCCGTCCCCGGACCCGCCCGGCGCGAGCAAGGCATGCTGGGGTGAGGGCGACCTCGCGTGGATTTCGGCAATCGGGCTGGCCGACGGCTGACTACCGGCACCGTGTGGGAGCCCGCTCGGACGGGACTCCCCCGTACGGTCTGTGCCCCGCCCCGAACTGTCACGATACTGTAACAAACTCCCGGCCCGCCGCGCACCAGACGCGTGGACTGAATCCAGGGGAGCAGGAGGACCAGCGAACTGCGTGCTGTGCGGCGAAGGCATCGGCATCAGCCGTGGCAGAGCGCCTCGAGATCGGCCCAATCGCTGTGCGATGAGGGCCTTTCCATGAAGCTGGCCACCAACGTCCCGGGGCGACCCATTGTGGGAGAGCGCTATGTCGCGCAGCGAAATGCGCCGATCTGCATGGTTTCCAGCGAAGGCATCGCCACCAGCGGTGGCAGAGCGCTCCACGTTTGCGGGTCCGGCAGGCGATCTACCAGTAACCGATCATGCGCCCGCAGGTGATCACCGTCAGCCAGGTGAGCAGCGAGATGCCCCCAGCGAGTGCCAGCACGCGGCGCTCGCCGGGCTCCAGCTCCATGCCGACGAGAGCGTGACGCCAGGCGGGCAGGCGCTGCACCACGGCCACATTGGCGATACCGAAGACGATGGCGGGCAATTTGACGTAAAGGAAGGGATTACCGAGATACTCCGTGGCGTTGAAGCTGATCATGAGGATGCCGCTGCTGATCGCGACCATGAAACCGGCAGCCGCCAGCGGCACGGTGGGCTTGGCAATGGTCGGGATGGGAATCGACCGCCACGCCCCCAGCAATCGCAGATCGAGGATCAGCACCGCACCGAACAGGCTGCCGATGCCGAGAATGTGGGCGAGATTGAGCAGACCATAGGTCCACACGCCCGACCCGCGCAGCGCCTCGCCAAGGGCGCCGTGCTCGACCCACGCCAGCAGTTCGTACATGCGCCCGCTCAGCTCCGGGGCGGCGGATAGACGTCGAAGTGCTGGCCATTCCAGGTGACGCGCCGGACCTTGATTTCACGGCGATCGGCGTCCGCACTGCGCTGGCCGTGGACGGTGACCGTGTCCCCAACCGGCACTGTGCCCTCCCGGAGCCCCGCCCGATGGGTGCGTGGCGCCGGGGCCAGGGTGATGTCCCAGAGTTCTCCGTCGACATCGCGGATCTGCATGGTGCCGTGGGGGCCCGACAGACTCACACCCGTTTCCAGGGTGCCGCTGAGCTCGATCTCGGTATCGTTGGCGGACCAGCCGTGGTGGGCCGACGCAGGCAGCGCCATGAGGAGCATCCAGCCCGTCAGGGTGCCGAGTGTCGTGACAATCCAATTGCGGCCTTGAGCGTTCATGTTACTGCCTCCTCGGTCCTGCCGCGCAAGGGCAAAGGCATGCCCCGGCAGGATGGTGACGGCATTCGCTGGCCGCCACAGGTTACCTGAGCTTAATCGAGGTGGGCGGCGTTTCCAAAGTGGGAGCATTGGGCCGGGCTTGGTGCTGGAACGGCTACCTTGCCGGACGGCGTTGTACCCCACACGTTGTACCCCGGCAGTTGACAGCAAGGAAGCGATGATCGATTCTGGAACGCGTTACACATCTTTGAGGGAGCGCAGCATGGATATCGCAGGTAAGGTCGCCGTCGTCACGGGCGCGGCCAGTGGCATCGGTCGGGCAACGGCCATGGCCTTGGCCAAGGCCGGCGCGGGGGGCGTGGTGCTCGCGGACATCGATGCCAAGGGGATCGAGACCAGCAGAGACCTCGTGGCCGGCGCGAATGCCGATTGCAAGGTGATCACCGCGGTCACGGATGTCACCCACCTGGCCTCCCTGGAAGCCATGTACGAAACCACGCTGGCCGAATTCGGTCAGGTGGATGTCGTCTTCAACAATGCCGGCATCGTCTCCGGCCCGCCCCCGTTTCCGGATACGGACCCGGCAAGGGTCAAGCTGGTGATCGACATCGATCTCACCAGCGTCATCGTCTCCACTCAGCTTGCCGTGCGTCACATGCGCGAGCGTGGCGGCGTGATCATCAACACCGCATCCACGGGCGGACTGAATCCCTACCTTGCGGACGCCCCCTACGCGGCGGCAAAGGCCGGCGTCATCATGTTCTCCCGTTCCTGCAAGGATCTGCATGCGGCGGCCAATATCCGTGTCAATGCGGTCTGCCCCGGCGTCACCGAGACGCCCATCCTCGAGAAACTCGGCGGCGGATCACGTCCCGAGTGGCTGACGCCGATCATGGAGAACATCAAGGTCCTGACTCCCGATGACATTGCCGCCGCCGTTCTCGATCTAATCCGCGACGACAGCATGGCCGGTGAATACGTGGTGGTGGCCAACGATCCGCTCGGTGCCAAGGCGTGAGCGAGCGGGCCCGCGAGGTCATCCTGCTCGAGCGGCCCGAGGGCGCACCCCAGGCTCATGACTTCGGGGTCAAGGAGGTGAAGCTGCCGCCCCTGGCCAGTGGCCAGGTCAGGGTGCACAACACCTGGTTGTCGCTGGATCCCTACATGCGGCTCTACCTCACGGGACTGCCGGGCGCGCACCCACCGTTGGAGAAGGGGGAGACCCTCGACGGCGGCGCGGTCGGCGAAGTGGTGGCATCCGAGGCAGCAGAGCTCCCCGTGGGCACTGCAGTGTTCAGCCCACGGCATGGCTGGCGTGATGCGTACGTCGCTGACGCCAAGGAGCTGCGCGCCCTCGATCCGGGGCTGGGACCGCTTCAGTACCACTTGGGCATCTTTGGCCTGATCGGCGTCACGGCCTGTGCCGGCATCGAGGCCGTGCTCGACCCGAAGCCGGGCCAGACTCTGTTCGTATCCGGTGCTGCGGGCGCGGTGGGTTCCGTCGCCGTGCAGCTGGCCAAGCTGCGCGGCGCCAGGGTCATCGCCAGTGCCGGCTCTGCCGAGAAGGGACGCTGGCTCACCGAGGAACTCGGTGCGGATGTCTTCGTCAACTATCGGGCAGATGATCTCGGCAGGGCGCTTCGGGACTTCGCCCCCGACGGCATCGATCTCTACTTCGACAACGTCGGTGGCGATCACCTCGAAGCCGCTATGGACTGCATGAAGGTCGGTGGCCGCATCGCGCTGTGTGGTTCCATCGCCCAGTACGACAGCGACAACTACCGCGCCGGTCCGGGTAACTTCTTCACCGCCATCGAGAAGGGTCTGACCCTCGAAGGCTTCAATGCCGGGCTCTACGCCAAGCAGGCACCCACCTACATCGCACAGTTGGCAGGTCTGCTCAAAGCGGGAGACCTGATCTGGCGGGAAACCGTGGTGGATGGATTCAACAGCCTCGTACCTGCCTTCTGCGACCTGTTGCGCGGCGGCAATACCGGCAAGATGCTGGTCCGACTGACCTGAACGAGACTCCGGGAGACATCATCGTGACCATGGACACACAGACGCTCAGCGACCGCGCAGAGCTGTCCGAACTGATTCACCGCTACGCCTTCGGCATCGACACTCGTGACTGGAAGCTGTTCCGCTCCATCTTCGCCGACAAGCTGCACATGGACTTCTCCTCCTACAGCGGTTCGCCGGGTACGGACATGACCGGCGACGACTGGGTCGCCGGTTGCCGGCGCATGCTGCCGGGCTTCGACGCCACACAGCATCTGCTGTCCAACTTCATGTACGACATCCGCGGCGACGAGGCCACGGTCACCGTGTACATGCAGGCGGAGCACTTCATCGCCAATCGCGACGGCGACAGCAGCCACACGCTCGGTGGCTACTACGTCCATCAATGCCGGCGTGGTACGGATGGCTGGAAGATCCACGCCACCACCCTCAACGTCACCTGGTCGCGGGGCAATCGCCACGTCTATCAGCTCGCCGCGGAGCGGGTCGCGAAGCAGAGCGGAGGCTGACCGCGATGGAATGTTTTCCCAACTACAACACCGCGCTGGAACAGGATCCGGGCGAGTGGGCCAAAGCCCGCGAGGCCGAGGGCTATTCCGGCGTCGTGGCCAGCGATCATTTCTGGGTGGGTGACAAGCCCTTTCCTCACGTCTGGGTCACCCTCACCCGCATGGCCTGTGCCACGGATACGTTGAAACTCGCCTCGTCGTTCTGCAACAACCTGTTCCGCTCGCCGGTGGAGTTCGCCCAGGCCAGTCTGGCCTTGAATCAATTGGCACCCGGGCGTTTCGAAGCCGGTCTCGGTGCCGGCTGGGCGGAATCGGAAATCGCCGGCATCGGCTGGGAGTATCCCGAAGCGAAGCACCGCGCGGGCCGTTTCATCGAGGCCCTCGAGATCGTCCGGCAGCTCTTCGACCACGGTCGCTGCCGCTTCCAAGGCGAGTACTACGACATCGATGTCCCGGTGCTCGGACCCTTCGACGGCGGTGGGCCGACCCTGGTCGCTTCGGCAGGCGGGCCGCGTACCCGCCGCGAAAGCATACGCTTCATCGACCGCATCGAAGTCTTCAAGGGTAACTTCATTCGCGCCGGTGCCATCGACTTCGCTGAGCTGGCAGCCATCACCGACAACGAAGTCGAGGATCTGGTGGGCGAAGTGAAGACCCTGCGGGCCGATATGCCCATCGGCTACTTCGCGCTGATGGCAGCCGGCGACTCAGAGGTGGTGAAGGGTCTGGAAGCCCAGCTCGGCAATGGTTTCGCCGGAGGCCTCGTCGGTCATCCCGAGAAGGTGGCGGCCAACCTCGCACGCATGGAGGGCTGGGGCATCTCCCGGGTCCAGCTCACCGAACTGGTCCCGGGGACGTATACGGCCCTCGCGCCTTACGTCAACCGTTAGTCTCTGTCGCGACCGGCTCGACGAGTTCGATGACGTTGCCCTCGGGGTCCTCGAAGAAGATCAGCTTCACGCCGATTCGGCCGTCGAGCAGGCCGCGATCGGAGCGCACCTTGGCCCCGCTCGCCTCGGCCTCGGCGAGCACCCGCTCGATGTCCTTGCAGTAGAAAGTGAGGTAACCGAAGCCCGTGCGCGTGCTGAGTGCGGCGGGAGCGACCGAACGCTCAGGCGCGACAGGCGGCCGTACCAGCTTGATGATCTCCCCGTGAGGTGAGCGCAGCCAGACGTTAAGGTAGCCGTCGGCACCGGCAGTCAGGGCCTGGGTGAGTTCCGGCGGAATGTCGGCGCGGCGAACCTCCTCGAAGGACAGCACGCGACAGTAGAAGTCGTGCATCTTCTCCATGTCGATGACCGGCAGGCCAACCTCGAGCGGGGCGATCTGTTCCATCTTCCAGTAGTCCTTGTCGCAATGAAGGTGCAACGAGGCCGACTTCGGCCTCGATCACGTGATTCACTTCAATCGGCCAGATCGCCGACCGCATCCCACCAGGTCTTCAGGGCGTCGATGTGCTGCTGTGGCGATGACATGCCTTCGCTGCCGCGCAACGACATGCCGCGCATGGAGACGTAGTCAGCGCCGAGCTCCTTCCAGGCTTCCACTTCCCCCCGCCAATTGTCGGGTCCAGACTGGTAGTTGAGCATGGCTTCGATGCCGAAATTATCCGGATCCCGGCCCTGCTCCGCCACCAGCTCACGCAACTTTGGCAGGGCGACGAGGTTGTCCTTCTGCATGCTGCCGAAGATGAAGCCGTCGCCGATGCGGGCGGCGCGCTTGAACGCGACGTCATTGAAGCCGCCGAACCAGATCGGGATCTGCCGTGCCGGCAGAGGTTTGATCCCGGCACGGTCGATTCGGTGGTACTGGCCTTGGTAGTCGATGACCGGTTTGGCCCACAGCTCCCGCAGCACCTCGACCTGCTCTTCCTGTCGCTTGCCCCGGTTCTTGAAGTTCTCGTTCAGGGCGTCGTACTCGACGTAGTTCCAGCCGGTTCCGACCCCAAGCCGCAGGCGTCCACCGCAGAGCATGTCCAGGGTCGCTGCCTGTTTCGCCACCAGCGCGGTCTGACGCTGGGGCAGGATCAGTACACCGGTGACCAGTTCCACCCGCTGCGTGGCCGCCGCAAAGTAGCCGAACAGCACGAAGGGTTCGTGAAAGGCCGACTCCTCGGTGTAGGGTCCCCACAGGGCAGGTTCCCGGTCCGCGTGTACCGCGCCGAGGACGTGGTCATAGGCCAGGATATGGGCATACCCGAGTTCCTCGGCGGCCTGTGCCCAGTCGCGGATCACGACGGGGTCGCTGCCGATTTCGAGGTGCGGATAGATGGCGCCGATCTTCATGTACGAATCTCCTGTCCGGCTCGCCTGCGAGGACAGCACTCCTCGGTTCGTCGCGGAGCATGCTGCCATGGCAGCGCCGGAACATCACTGTTGAAAGGGAGGGGGTGAGTGATCGAATCGCTGTGTCAGCCGACCGCTGAGGCATTTCTATATTGTGAGCACCGTGGGAGCTGATTCATCGGCGACTGGTGTCGCGGACGAGTCCGGTCCCACGGCGCGCGATCAGGCGCTGGCGAAGCTCCGGCGGGGTCTCGTCAGAACCGGTAGTTCAGCATGACTCCCACTTCACGCAGACGGTGGATGGCCGAGACGCCGTCGGCCAGGAAGCTTCGACCCGCAGCTTGGGGCAGTCCCGCGCCGCCGCCGGATCCGGGCCGGTCGGTAGCACTGATCAGAATCTTCTCATTGGTCAGGTTCTTGCCGTAGAGCATGGCCTGCCAGCGGTCATCCGGCCCGGACAGGGTGACGTTGGCATCCCAGCGGGCGTAGGAGCTTTGGCGAGATCCTGGCCGCTGGGTAGCGATGAGCCCGTAGTCGTCCGACCACAGCAGGCGGGTGTTGGCAGCCAGCCCGTAGCCACCGCCGAGTTCACCGTTCCAGGTCAGCCCTGCACTGCCACTCCACTTCGGTGCCCGCGGCAGGGTGGTGCCGTCGAGATCCTGGCTGGAAAAAGCGCCCGTGTTGGGGTTGAGCACGTGATTGCAGCCCGCCTCCACGGTCTGACCGGCGTAGCAGGAGCCGAGGAAGTCCTTCACCTCCCCATCGAGATGGCTGATGGCCCCGTCGAAGCTGACGGCATCCGTAAGGTTCCAGCGAAAATCGAGCTCCACCCCTCGGGTCACGTTCTCACCCGCGTTCTGGACGGTGAAGGCGATGGCGTCGGAGTCGAAGACGTTCACCTGCAGGTTGGTGAATTCGTAGTGGAAGCCGAGCAGTCCGAGCTGCAGGCGACCGTCGAGCAGGGTGGCCTTGGTGCCGATCTCGAAGCCATCGACGGTTTCGCTTTCGAAGGTCAGGTTGTCCACCACGAAGCCGGCGTTGAGCGTGGTGCCGTGGGCGAACCCTCCGGCCTTGAATCCCTCCTTGTAGGAGGCGAAGAGCAGCCAGTTCTCCTGTGGCCACCAGGATATTGTGGCCTGAGGTGAAAATTCGCTGTCGCTGAAGGTGTCGGCGAAGACTGCTCCCTCAGGTTCCAGACCGAAGAAAGGCGCATGGCTCTGGTTGACGAAGGTGTTCACCGCCTCACTCTTCTTGCGCTCGTCGGTGTAGCGGGCACCGACGTCCAGGCGCAGGTTGTCCAGAATGACGAAGCTGACCTCGGCGAATGCAGCCCAGCTGCGGCCCTTCTGTTTGTTGTCCCGATCCCAGGTGAAGGAGCGCCCGTTCCTCGGATCCTTGAGGGGGAAGCTGCCGGCCGGCAGGCCGAAGGATCCTGCGATGACGTTGAAGAAGTCCTGGTTGAACAGCAGCGAAGCATTGCGGAAGTACATCTCCGTGCGCTCGTAGTGCGCGCCGACGAGGAAGTTGATCGGTCCTTCGAGTCGGCTGGTCAGACGCAACTCCTGACTGAACTGGTCGTAGTCCTCTTCTTCGTAGGCGTAGATGATGTCCGCGCTGCTGTAGTCGTAGTCGTCGAGGTACTCGAGATCGTAGTTGGACAGGCTCGTGATGGAGGTGACCACGAACTGATCCTGCTCCCAGTCGAGGCGGTTGGAGAGGTTCCAGGACTTGTACTTCCAGAACTGATCACCGAACTCTGGCGGCGTGTTGTTCAAGGTGTTGTTGCTGTTGAGCTGGCAGTCCTCACCCGGAGCCGGAATGACGCCAAACACCGGCTGGGGACCACCCTGGGGGCAATCGACGAGCTGGAGGGCGGCGTTGATGCTGTTGGCCTTGAAGCGGGCGCCGTTGATGCGCAGGGTGTTGGTGATGTCGTCCGTGGGCGTCCACTGCAGGGTCAGGCGGCCCATGTGCTCGGTTTTGTCAGGGCCGTCTTGGCCGAGGTGGGTGTTGGTCATCCAGCCATCCTGGCCCAAGGTCCGCAGCGCCAGACGGGCGCCGACAGTCTCGCTCAGCGGGCCGGAAATCACGCCTTCGACAAAGCGCTCCTTGGCATTGAACTCATAGCCCGCTCGCACTGAGCTTTCGAACTCGGGCGTCGGCTCATTGGTGGAGATGACCATGGCGCCGGCAATGGAGTTCTTGCCGAGATAGACCCCCTGCGGGCCCTTGAGGATTTGGACCTGGCTCATGTCGAGAAAGCCCTGGGTGATCCAGCGACCGCGATTGAAGAAGACGTCGTCGATGACGATGCCCACGGCCTGATCGAAGCCGGTGTCGCCGCCGGAGCCGATGCCCCGGATGAACAGGCCGTCGGTACGACCGGCGGCGACTTCCACGTTGGGCGTGGTGGCGCTGATGTCCTGCAGGGTGTGCAGGTTGTAGCGACGGATCTGTTCCTCGTTGACGGCCGTGACGGCAATCGGCGCGTCCTGCAGGGATTCCTGCCTGAGGCGGGCCGTGACCACGATCTCGTCGATGGCTGCCTGGGCGAAGGACGGGACGGGTGCGGCAGGTAGCAAGGTGACAGCGGCGATAGCCGCGGCAAGGCGACGCATTGAAGTTGACATGGTGACTCCCCTGTAGGGCTGGTGACTCTTGTTATGGCACGAGTTACAGAAATTATTGTAACGCGTGCCAATCGTCAACCACTACGTTTGGTGGCCACGGGCTGGGCTCCTGCTTCGCTTCTCGCGATGACGGGTCAATCAGCGTTCGCCGGGCAAACAGGCTGTCTGCCGCAGGCATCCATCAGTGACGTCAGAGCTGCCTTTCGTTTCGCTCTCTGAGCTCCTTCTTCAGGATCTTGCCTGTCGCGTTTTTTGGGAGCTCATCCACGAACTCCAGCGTCCTCGGGACCTTGTAACCGGCGAGCCGTTGGCGGAGAAATCCGAGCAACTCCTCCGCCACGACGGTCGCGCCATCACGCTGTACCACGACGGCGTGGACCCGCTCTCCCCAGCGTTCGTCGGGCAGACCTATCACGGCCGCCTCCAGAATGCCGGGGTGGGCATAGAACACGTCTTCCACCTCCCGCGGATAGATGTTCTCGCCCCCGCTGATGATCATGTCTTTTTTGCGATCGGTGATGTAGACGTAGCCGTCCTCGCCCCGGTAGCCGAGATCGCCGGTGTGCATCCACCCGTTCCGCAGCGCCTCGGCCGTGGCAGCCTCCGCATTCCAGTAGGCGGTCATCACCGCTGGTCCGCGGGTGACGACTTCGCCGGTCGCACCGGCGGGCAGTTCCGTGTCGTCGCCGTCCACCACCCGGGTCTCGAAGCCGATGGCGTCCGTTCCGGCAGACGCGAGCCACTCGGGGTGGCCCAGCGGATCGTGGTCGGCTGGCCGCAGCACGGTGCATCCGGAGGTCTCAGTCATGCCGTACTGCTGCAGGAAGTCGCAGCGCATGACTTCCATGGCGCGCCGCAGCACCTCAGGCGCGATGGGTGAGGCGCCGTAGAGCACCATTTCTACGCAGGAAAAATCCACCTGGGACAGATCCGGGTGGTTCAGCAACATGTTGATCATCGTGGGCACGAGCAGAATATGGCTCGGACGGTCGTGCTCGATGTGCTCGAACACGCGATCGGGAGAGAACTGTTTGACGAAGATGTTGGTGGCGCCGCTATAGGTGAAGGCATAGCCGAGATTCGAGGCGATATGGAACAAGGGCAGGCACTGCAGGAACACTGACTCCGGCCGCGGCCGGATCTCCAGCGAGGAGGTATTCATCCGGGCCCACAGGGCCAGATTGGATATCACCGCGCCCTTGGGTCTGCCCGTCGTCCCGCTGGTGTAGAGAATCGAGCAGGGTGCGCCAGCCGGCAGGGCCTCCCGAGGAGCGTTGCGTGGGGGCGCTGCCGCCAGCAGCGCGTCGTAGGCAAGACCCTCCCCCTCGGTGCCCAGATGGATCGTACGGTCTACGCCAAGCTCTTCTGCCGCAGCGGCGAAGCCCGGCCCATGAATGAACAGCTTCGGGGCGCTATCCTCGACGAGGTAGGCCAGTTCCGAGGTCGACAGCCGGTAGTTCATGGGCACGAGGATCAGCCCCGCACGCTGGCAGGCCACCTGGATCTCCGTGTATTCCACTTCGTTCAGCGCCAGCAGAGCCACACGATCTCCCGCCTCGAGGCCTTCGGCGCGTAATGCCGCCGCCAGACGGTCGGCGCGGTCGTCCGTCTCGGCGAAAGTGTGGAACCGCCGGCCGTCACCCACGCACGGGTTGGCCGGGAAACGTTTGGCGGCGTTCACCAACATGTCCGGTACGGTCTGCATCCGCATTCTCCTCGTGCCTGAGTTCCGGGCTTCTCGCCTCTGAACGACTCTGCCCGCCGGGCCGTACAGACAGGCCGTACCTGTCCGCGATGCCCGGGATCGCCGCGATACGCGGGCTTCAGGGGGATTCGACGAAGGGTTCGAGCAGTTGGGCGACACGCAGCTCCTCAGGGACCTCCTCGACGCCGATGACGCGGTCGATCTCTTCGTGGGACCAGTAGATCCGCCGCTCCTGATAGTTGAGCATCATCCCGGTGAAGGCTCCGGAGTCGAGTGAGGCCTGAATGGCTTCCAGATTGCGGACGTCCTCATCGAGGATGTGATCGAAGTTGGCATTGGCCGCCACCCTGTCCTCGGGCAGGGGCCCATCGCCCCAGTCCGCGCCGAGGCCGATCACTTCGATCTCGCATTGGCCCACCGAGCGTGGCCAGAACAGGATGAAACGCCCGGTGCCGACACTCCAGGGCACATTCAACGACGGCCACAGGGTCTGGGCGACGCTGGTGCGGCGGTAGACTTCGCCGTCGGGCCAACCTTCCGGCGGCGTCTCGTCGATGTCAGCGCCAGTGATGCGCACGCACATGCGCGAGTGTCCGTGAGGCATGAGGCCCATGGTGGCGGCCGAGTGCTCCAGCATGGCGCCCACGGTCTTCGGGTGCAGGGTGTTGATGTGGTAGACCTCCTGGAAGGCATCCAGGGCACACTTCCAGTTGCAGTCGATGACGCGTGACCAGTAATAGTCCAGCCGCATGTCCTCGACGCCGGTCTCGCTCCACTCCTCGGCCAGCGGACCCATGTACTCGAGCAGCGGCATGGCCGAGGGATCCTCGTTGACGAAGATCAGTCCGCGATAGGTTTCGCAACGTACCGGCAACAGACCGCGCGCCGACTTGTCGAGATCGACGAAGTCGTGCTCGTCGGGAACGTTGACCAATCGGCCGCTGAGATCATAGGCCCAGGAGTGATACTGGCAGCGCAGCACATTGCAGCGTCCGGAATCATCCTTGACCACCGGCGCCCCGCGGTGGCGGCAGGTGTTGTAGAACGCCCGGATCACCCCCTCATGATCCCGCACGATGATGATGGGTGTGCCCAGCAGCTTGTCGAAGCGCTTGTAGCTTCCAGGCTCAGCGACTTCTTCCACATGCCCCGCCATGACCCAGGACTTGCGGAAGACGTGATCGATCTCCAGATCGAAGAAATCCTGCCGGGTGTAGCGCCCACCGGGAATCTCGGGAAGTGCTGGAAAGCCCTCAGGCACCCGCTGACGCTGACGCTCGGCGCGGATCGCCTCGAAGATGCGGGTTTCGAAGGTCTGCTGCTGTCCCATGATGCTTCTCCCGTCCCCTGTCATCGCGCCCAAACTGGTACGCGTTCCAGAATCTAGGTGATGGCAGATCCGGCGTCAACGGCGTCTTGTTTCGACGCCTTCACCCGGTTGGCCATCGAGCAGCTTTCAGGTCAGGCAGGTCAGGCTTTGAGCCGGCGCCGGAGCCGCAGGCTATCGGGTTCCGAATCGAGCCATTCCTCCATGTGGCGTCGCGCTGCGCCGCGGGAGATGCTCATGAGGATGGAGAGCCGAATATCCCGCTGCTCTCGTCGCAGGTCGGCCAGCGGCACCAAGCCCTTCAACCAGCCCAACATGCAGCCCCATGAAGCATTGACGAGCAGGTGTGCGACCCGTTCGTGCTCCACGCCGGGTCGCAGTTGCCGGGCCTCCTGCATGGCCTGCAGAGAGGGCAGGCATTGCAGGTTGGTACGGACCACCAGCAGCTGTGCCAGGGCGCTGTCCGGCGCAGCCTGAAACAGGGCCTTGGCGATGGCCTCGGCGTACTCGGGCGTGGTCTGAACCTGAATGGCCAACACCTCGACGATCCGGACGAGCTGCTCGTAGCCTCGATTCGGCGCCAAGGACCGCGCCTGCTGCAGGCTGCCGGACATGTGATCGCCGACGGCGGCGAACAGCAGCTCGTCCTTGTTGACGTACAGATTGTAGAGTGTTGTCGGCGAGACGTTGGCGCGGGCCGCGAGTTCACGCATCGTCAACCCCTCGTAGCCGACGTTAGTCACGAGTTCGCGTGTGGCTTCGAGGATCCGTTCACGGCGTGCCCGCTGGCGTTCGGTTCCATTAGTGATAGGCATGGGGCTCTCTTCAGACCTGCACTCCTGCTTAGTTTACTTGGGTTGTGCGGTCATGACTCGCCTGATCTGCTTGCGTTGCCTCTCCCAGCAAGTGTAACGTGTTCCACAAATAACCAAAGGGGACTGGCGACCGGCCAGGGGACAGGGCGTTGCCGCGGTCGGATGCACGGCCCATGCAGGCCCGAGCCGGAATCGCAGGCGGCAACGCCAGCCCCAGCAGAAGGGAGAAATCATGTACGAACACGTTCTGAGTCCGATCGAAGTGGGAGGTGTGGTCATCCCGAACCGGGTGGTGCGTACCGCCCATGCCACCGGCATCGGCGGCGGCCGCCTCACCGATGACCTGATTGCCTACCACGAGGCGCGGGCGCGGGGCGAGGTCGGCCTGTCCATCCTCGAGATCCTCGCGGTCCACCCTTCGAGTCCCGGCACCCTGAACGCCTTCGACCCGACCCTGCTCGACGGCTACAAGCGGCTCATGGAACGCATGCGGCCCCATGGCATGAAGGTCTTCCAGCAGGTGTGGCACGCTGGCCACAACGGGTCGCCCATCGACGGCAGTCCGCCCTGGTCGGCCTCCGATGTGCCCAGCCCCATGGTGGGCGTGGTGCCGCGGGCCATGACCCATGCCCAGATCCGCGAGATCATCGATGCCTATGTCGCCGCGGCGGTTCTGGTTGCCGACGGCGGACTCGACGGGATCGAAATCCACGCCGCCCACGGTTATCTGATCCAGCAGTTTCTCTCCAAGAACACCAACAAACGCGACGATGAGTATGGTGGCAGCTTTGAGAACCGGGTCCGCTTCCTGCTCGAAGTCATGCGTGCGGTGCGCGCCGCGGTGGCCCGGGACGGCTTTGCCGTGGGCGTTCGGGTCGCCGCGGATCTCACCGTCGGTGGCATCGGTCCCGAAGACAACATCGCCGTGGTGAAGGCCCTGGCCGCCGAAGGGCTGGCTGACTTCGTCAACATCTCGCTGGGCAGCTACCACAGCTTTCCGAAGATGATCGGCGGCATGCACGAACCCGCCGGGTACGAACTCGATACCGCGATCCCGGTGGCCGAGGTGTCCGATGTTCCCGTCATCGTCACCGGCCGCTTCAGGACCCTGGAGGAGGCGGACCAGGTGGTTCGGCTCGGCCAGGCCGATCTGGTGGGCATGACCCGGGCGACCATCGCCGACCCGGATGTGGTCCGCAAGACCCGCAGCGGTCAGGCGGACCGGGTGCGCCCGTGCATTGCCTGCAATCAGGGCTGTGTGGGTCAACTCCTGGGCAATGAACGGCGCGTCGGTTGCGCTGTGAACGCCGCCGCCGGCTTCGAGGCGACGCTCGGGGAAGACAAACTCGAGGTGGCTGAGGTCAAGAAAAAAGTCCTGGTGATCGGTGGCGGCCCTGCCGGCATGGAAGCCGCCAGGGTCGCCGCGCTGCGTGGACATCGGGTGACGCTGATGGAAGCGGCACCCCATCTCGGCGGAACGCTTCGCCTCGCCGGACGTGCGCCTCGCCGCGCCGGTTTCAACGATCTCATCGACTACCTGCAGGGCGAGCTCTACGCCCTCGGCGTGGACGTGCGGCTCTCGAACTATGTGGTGGCCGAAGACCTGGACACCGAAGCCTGGGATCACGTCATTCTCGCCACCGGCGCCGAACCGCGTCTGGACGGGGTGCAGATGTCCCATCCCGGGGAGCCCATCGCGGGGATGGACCTGCCCCATGTTCACAGTGCCAACGAGATGCTCGCCAGCAACCAGCCACCGGGCAGCCACGCGCTCGTCATCGATGACGTCGGCCACTACGAAGGCCTCGCCACCGCCGAACACCTTGCGGCCGCCGGCCTCGACGTCACGATGGTGACGCGCCTGCCGACTTTGGCGCCCCTGATGCGTTCAGCGCTGATGGTGGATCCGGCTTTGGAACGGCTGGCGAACTACCGGTTCCGTTACCACGTCGCGACCCGCGTACTTGGAGTGGACGGACAGCAGGCGCGATTGCAGCCCATCAACGGAGGCGAAATCGACACCATTCTGGCAGACCTCGTAGTGTTCGTGTCCCTCAACCGGCCACGTAACGAGCTTGCCGCCGATCTGGTCGAGCGCGGACTGCCTCACCAATGGGTCGGTGACGCCAATACGCCCCGCTTCCTGGTCCGCGCCATCGCCGAAGGCCATGCCGCTGCCCGCAGTCTCTGACTCAGCGCGATCACCCTCACGAGGATCTGACCATGAAAGATGACTTTGATTTCTACTCCGAAGACTTCCAGGCCAATCCCGGGCCGACGTTTTCGCGCATGCTGGAAAAGTGTCCCTTCCACCACTCCGAAAAGTGGGGCTGGTACTCGGTGTTCCGCTACGCCGACGTGAAGAACATCGTCGAGGACACCGAAACCTATTCCGCCAAGTTCGGTCCAGGGGTGGACTATGCGCCGGCTGATCGCCCGGCGGTGCTGGTGAGTGCCGATCCGCCGGTCCATACCATTCAGCGCCGCGCCATCGTCCAGGGGTTCAACAGCCGCACCATTCGCGCGATGGAGCCCGGCCTGCGCGCCTTCGTCAACGAACTCATCGACGACTTCATCGACAAGGGCCGCTGTGACCTGATTCAGGACGTGGCCGTACCCGTCCCCCTGTGGATCATCTGCAACTTCCTCGGAGTGCCTTACGCGGAGAACGGCGAGCGGTTCCGGAGCTGGGTGGAGGTCATGGCCGCCAGCGTCTTCAGCCAGGACAAGCCCGAAGTGCAGTTGAAGGGGCGTGACGCGGCCATGGAAATCGCCGCCTTCTTCACGCCGATCATCCAGGAGAAAATGGAACAGGTCGCGGCCGGGGAGGATCCGGGCGACAACCTGTTGGGCATGATGGCCAAAGCCGATATCGATGGTACCCAGCTGACCTTGGAGGAAATGCTGGGTTTTGCCCAGTTCCTGCTCGTCGCTGGTAGCGGCACGACGACGAACCTGATCGGCAACTTCTTCAAGCTCATGCTCGATCACCCGGAACAGCGCGCGAAACTCGAGGCGCAGCCGGAGCTGATGGAGCAGGCCATCGAGGAAGTGCTGCGCTTTGACGCGCCCGTTCACGGTCTGTTCCGCACCAACAACGAGCCGGTGCAACTCGGTGATCTCGATGTGCCCAAGGACTCGAAGATCTGCATGATGTGGGGTGCGGCGAATCGTGACCCGCAAGTGTTCGAAGACCCCAACACATTCGAAATCGGTCGGGACCTCTACACCCTGCGCAAGAACATGACCTTCGGCTGGGGCGTGCACAAGTGCATCGGCGCACCGCTGGCTCGCCTCGAATGCCGGGTGGTCGTCGAAGAGATCAGCCGCCGCATTCCGAAGTATCAGGATGGCGGTCGTCGGGTGGCCTATCCCTACGCCACCCTCAACGGCCTCGATCACTTCGATCTCGTCTGGTGATCTGAGCCGAGGCTGCTCCTGGCCGACGGGCGCTCTGCGGGCGGCGCATCAGTGTGCTGCGACGCCCGAACGCTCCTCTCGCGACAGCGCCGGATCCGTTCCTGGATCACCCCAGACAGGGAATCTGTTCGCCCGACCGCGACGCGGCACCGCGGACATCGACCTCCAGTTCGAGCAACTGTTCCTTGCCGAAGTAGAGTTCATCGTCCACCAGGAAGGTCGGTGCGCCGAAGACACCACGTGCGACTGCTGACTGGGTCGCCTCGAGCAACGCACTCTTGATCTCGGGATCCGCGATCCCGCGCAGGAGACCTTCACTGTCGAAGCCACTGTCCTCGAGAGCCTGGCGGAGCGTGGACTCGTCACCGAGATCCTTGGGATCCACCCACATGTGGCGGAAGCAGGCCTCCACGTACGGCATGAACTGCGGGCTGTCCTGAAACAGCACCGCACCCCGCATGACCTTTAGTGTGTTCACCGGGAAGTGGGGATTGAACACGAAGGGGATGCGGTGGCGCTGGACGAACCGCGTCATCTCGCGCCGAAACCATTTCACCTTGCTCGGCACCTGTGCGAAGGCCTGCATCGGTGGCTGGTTGCCGGTGAGCTGAAAGATGCCACCGAGCAGGATGGGGCGATAGTGGAACTGAATGTTGGAACGCGCAGCGATCTTCGGCAGCAGCGCGTGGGCCAGCCAGGCATTGGGGCTGCCAAAATCGAAGTAGAAATCGACGTTGGTGGGCTTCATGGGGTGCTCTCCGCCGGGGTGAGGATGCAGGCCTGGGCGCTGCGGCCAAGCAGCTTCGCCGGGTCGCGCAGGGTGGCGCCAGTGTAGCCCCAGCCCAGCCCGTTCCAGGCCGAGTCGCCGCTGACGCCGAACCAGCCTGCCGCATCGATCTCAGCAGCCGGCCGGGCCAGATGGACACTGAGTTCGGCATTCGGCCAGGCCAGGATGCGTCGCGGCCCCTTCCGGTCAGGGCGGAACAGTCCGGAGGACCAATCGGCGATGGCCACCAGGGTCGCCGCAGCGGGAGCGCCGGCGATGACCGGCAGGCGCGGACGAAACCAGAAACCGTCGTTGTGATCCAGGCGCACGTCGAAAGCCCGCCAGAACCACTCGGTCTGCAAGGACCACGGCCCGGTACCGACTCGGTCCTCGCTGGGCGCTGGCAGGTCATCCAGCCATGTGGGCGGCAGTGTCGGCACCTCGACACCAGGCAATTCCACTGCCGTGGCGAACATCGCAGTGGCCCGGGCCATGTCCTTGCCGTTCTGGGACAGTGTGGCTTCAAGGCTGGCAGACCTGCGGCCACTGCGCACCGCTGTGGCCCGCACTTCGAAGGCAGCCAGGGAAGGCGCGCGCAGCAGCTGAACATTGATGACAGCGGCTTCACCGTATGCCGCCTCCGGCCGTTCCGCCATGGCGGTGAGCAGGCAGGCCGCAATGACGCCGCCATGCATCCCGCTGAAGGGCCCCGCGGCCAAGGGGCTCGGATGCCATAGGCCATCCTGGCGTTCGACGACAGCGGGTTCGGTGGCCATGGGAGTCCTCCGATTTAGTTGTGTCATGAAACTATACGCGATCCGCGTTGCGTCCTGCAACGCGACCTACCCATAATAGAGACATGAAACTCAAATCGTTTTCCGAAATGAATTGTTCGCTGGCCCAGACCCTCGAAGTGGTGGGCGAGCGGTGGACCCTGCTGATCCTGCGGGATGCCTTTTTTGGGATCCGGCGCTTCGAGGAATTCCAGCGTCGGCTGGGAATTGCCCGCAACATCCTGAGTGCCCGCCTGTCCCATCTGGTGGACGAAGGTATTCTCGAGCGTCATTCCGTGTCCCCCGGCGGCAAGTGGGCGGAGTATCGTCTGACGCCCAAGGGCAAGGCGCTGCAACCCGCTCTGCTGGCGCTTGTGCAGTGGGGCGATCACTGGTATCCGAATGAGGATGGACTGCGGGTGGAGTTCTTCGACCGTCGTTCCGGCGAGCCGATCCGACCCATCCGCGCCTACGCTGCGGACGGTGAGGCGCTGGAGCCACGGGATATCGGTGCCCGCCCCGGCCCCGGTGGACCGAAGCACCTCGTCGCCGAAAAGTGAACCTCTCCTCGCAGGGCCGTTTCGATGCCCTGCGCCTGAGCCCCGGCATGGACCTGCGGCTCGCTCTGGAGCGATACCCCAAACGCCCGCCGAACCGCGCCTTTGCCGTGGTCACCTGCTGCGGCAGCCTCGACGGTGCCCGTCTGCGACCGGCGGCTGCCAGCGCTGCACTGGATATTCCCGGCGCACTGGAGATCCTGAGCCTGTCTGGAACCCTGAGTCCGAGCGGTGTTCATCTCCACCTGTCGGTGGGCGATGCGAACGCCGCCGTGTTCGGGGGGCACCTCCTGCCGGGCTGCCGGATACGCACCACGGCGGAGATCGTCCTGGTCGCCCTGCCCGGTCTCACCTTGCGCCGTCAGCACGATGCCCGGACCGGCTGGCGGGAGCTGACCATCAGGCCTCGGTCTGGGTTGCGCAAGCGCAGCGTTTGAGATCTGGTCCGGCACGCACCGCCACGCTGGTCCATCACGGCCACCGCGAAGACCCGAATCAGGTGTCAGGGTAGCGTTTCAGCAGAACACTCATCGCTTGCGGCCCAAGCAGCATGGCGAGCAGCGCGAAAAGAATCCCGGAAAGCAGGAAGGCATTGGCCGTGATGAAACCAGTCTCGGGTACGAGCGTTCGGACCAGCGTCGTAGCAGCCAGGATGTCTATCAGGCTGGAGACGATCTGTACCAAGAGAAAGAAGTAAGGTGCCACGACAACGAAGGTCGTCCAGGGCCTCTCTCTCAGGGTCCGCCCGGTGGCCCGCGGAAAGCGCTCAGAGCTGTACACAATTCCGCAGCAGACCAGGAAAATCAGGCCCAGCGCCACTATTGCCATGGCCGCTTCAAGAGACAAGCCGAGCGTTCGCGTTGCAGCGTCAGTTACGGTCTGCGGGGGATGGGTTGACCCGTCCACGTTCAGCGATAGCGTCCAGAATCTAATCATACCTACTGTGACGTGGGCCAACCCGTACCAGAGGGTAAGTCTCATCGCGCTCATGCCTGGTTCTCCCCGGCTCCCGCAGACCGTATCAATCTCAGCCTTCAGGCTGCGTGTCTACTTCATCATGAGGCTGTGCATATAGTCATAGAATCGGCCTCCAGCGTGAGTCATGAAACCAAGCGCGAACGCACCACCGCCCCACTTCACCGCCGTGATTGTTGCTGGATGTGTGGCGATGTACATCGCGCCGACGATTGCTGGTGCAATGCCACCTGATACCTTGCCAATTTCCTCTTCAGTCAGATTTCGCATGATCGACGCTCCTTTGCAGAACCCCTCACCGTCTGCGCCCAATCGGCTCTGTTGACGGCCGCGATCGGAATGATCACAGCGCCAGACTAGGCATCGTGGTCAGGATGCAACAGCAGCGATCGCAGCGCCGTCCTGTGCGACATTGCCCATGGCGACTACCCAAGTTTGGAGGGTACGGCGCAACTGTTGAGGCGTACCCTTCGCCGGGGAGCAGCTGGGGAGACACGGGCATGTCCGGGATCAGCGCAGGGGGCCGCCTCAGCGGTCTGAACCTGCTTGCCGCCCTGCTGGACGATCTCGATAGGCGTTACCCGGGCATCCGCTTCCGCATGGTCGACGAGCGGCATCACCTGCGGCCCCATGTGCGCATCTTCCTCAACGGTGAGATCCTGCGTAACCTCGACACGCCCGTGGCAGAGCAAGACGAAGTCATGATCATGCAGGCTTTGAGCGGCGGATGAAGCCCTGGCACATCGCCATTATCGGCAAGGGCATGATCGGCAGTGCCGCGGCCCGCTACCTGGCCGAAGCCGGATATCAGGTCACCCTGATCGGTCCGGATGAGCCGACCGATTTCCGCAGCCATCCCGGCGTGTTCGCGGCCCACTACGATGCCGCCCGCATCACCCGCCGGATCGACCGCGACCCCCACTGGGCCGCGTGGGCAGCGGCGTCCATGTCCCGCTACGCCGATCTCGAAGCCCAAACCGGTCTGCGCTTTCATCATCCGGTGGGTTTCCTGGCTGCGGCCTGCGGCGACTCGGACCTCGTCGATGCCATGCAGGCTTCCACCTTCGAAGAGGAAGTCCTGAAGCCCGCGGGTGACGCCCGGTTTTTCCAGCTGCCCGCTGGTTCCCGGACTCTCCACGAGGGCGGTCCCGCCGGCTGGATCGATCCCCGCCGTCTGGTTCAGGCCCAGACTCTGGCGGCCCTGGCCGCGGGTGCAAAGGTGGTGCGCCTGCCGGTCTGGGCACTGCGTATGGCCCCGGATGCCGTTCGCCTGATCCTCGATGACGGTTCAGAAGTTCGCGCCGATCGGGTCCTGGTCTGCGCCGGCGCCTTCAGCGGCCCGGTGGGTCTGGCGCCGGGCCTGCCCCTCGAGGCGAATGGCCGCATCGTGCTGCTGGCCCGGGTCGACGCTGAGCTGGCGGCGCAGTGGGCGGACATGCCGAGCCTGATCCGGGTCGATCCCGGAGCAGACCTGCCGGACATCTATCTGCTGCCGCCTGTGCGTTATCCGGATGGCGAGCACTACATCAAGATCGGCACGGGCGCCATCGATCATCCGTTGCATGATCTCGATTCCCTGCAGCGCTGGTTTCGAGAGCCGCCCGTGGCCGACGATGCCGAGCGCTTGGCCGGGGCGCTGTTCGAGCTGCTGCCGGAGCTCACCGGAGCGGAGCTGCGCAACGATACCTGCGCCGTCACCCTGACGCCGAACGGCTACCCGATCCTCGACTGGGTGGAGCCGGATCGCATCGCGGTGGCCTGTGGCGGCAACGGCAAGGCGGCCAAGAGTTCCGACGAGATAGGCAGGCTGGCCGCCCTGCTGGTCACTGACCGCTGGGAGGATGCCGAACTGCGAACACTGCTCAAAGCGTGACGTAGTGTCAACTTCGGGTAGCCGGCGGCGCGACTGCGCTTGACTTTCGACGGGGCTGGCTGGAAAAAGAGTCATTCTGGGCGGACAACG
This sequence comes from Gammaproteobacteria bacterium, assembly GCA_020832055.1. GTDB lineage: Bacteria > Pseudomonadota > Gammaproteobacteria > Pseudomonadales > Azotimanducaceae > SLTB01. Next base: position 3,456 of record JAFIFL010000019.1, on the reverse strand, counting down.
GCTCCACGCCCGCCTGCCGCAGCTCCCCATGGAAGAGCGGGAGGCTTTGCCGATGGACAGCAACATCCGCGAGTTCTACCTGGCTGTCCGCGAGGATGAGGAGCTGCTCGAGCAGCTCCTGGCCACGGCCGACGCCGATGACCTGATGGCGACTGTGCTGCGTGCTGGGGCCGAACTGGGCTTTTCTCTGACCGAAAACGACATCCGGGCCGGCCTCGATGCCATCGACGCGCTCGTGGCGGAGGTCAGCCATGACGATGAACTCAATGACTTCGAGCTGGCGCGGGTCTCCGGTGGCGGACAGACCAAGGTGGAGTGACTGTTTGCGGACACCCTTTGGTCAGCCCTGCAGATGCCGCATGAGCCCTCGTTCTCGGAATGTGTGCGGAATGCGCGTCTGATGTTCGAGATGGCCCGCCTGTCCCTGCCGGCGCCCGAGTTCGCGACCATGACTTATCCGCGCTACCGAAACGCGCTTACGGCGGGGTCGGATGAGTTCGAGGCCATCGGCGCCACTCGTGATGGCGTTCCGGTAGGATTGGTCCTGCTCCGCCATCGTTCCGCAAGCGCGGGTGTCTCGAATCCGGATACCGTGATCGTCTCTGTGTTCGTGGACCGTGCATGGCGTCGGCAGGGTGCGGCCAGCGAGTTGCTTGCCCGCGCCGAGCAGCGCGCCAGGTCGGCGGGTTCATGCCGAGTGCTGGGACACTATGCCAGCGGCAACAAGAGCCGGGCGGCTGTGGAAGCGCTGCTCGCGCGCCGGGGCTGGTCCTCACCGGCGCTGCTTGAGTTCCGCTTGGGCACCCGTCCCGATTGGACCGAGCGGGTCGCCGAACGCTGGGATCCCTTCATGGCGCGGATTCGACGCGAGGGCTTTGCCGCCACTGTGTTCACGGACATCAGCGAAGCTGACCAGGACGCGGCCCAGGCGGTGATCGACCAGGGGCTCCCGCACCCGAGCCTGGACTACCGGATCTTCGCGCCTCACTGCGATCCTGCCATCTCCGTTGCGCTGCGCCGCCATGGTGAGCTGGTGGGATGGGTGCTCGGGGAGAGCAACGAGCCTGGCCTGCACCACTACACCAGCGGCCATGTTCGGCCCGACCTGCAGCGCCGGAGCTGGCTCATCGCCGGAATCCATGCCGTCAGCCGCCTTCAATGCGCGGCCTATGGCCCGGACTCGGTGGGGGTCTTCGAGACCTTTGGGACCAATGCTCCGATGGTCGCGTTCATGCAGCGGCGCCTCGGCCCGACGGCGTTGTGGGTCGACGAGCGTTTCGAGTCGATCAAGGCCCTCGTTGCGGAGACTGCAGCATGAAGCCGGCGCGAGCCGGCGCCTCAGTCCTTCGACGTCACGATGGGCCGATGTCGACGGCTGTGCAGTCCCGGTGAGCCCCCGCGAACCTCTGGTCGGGGGGGCGGCAACCGGAAGCTCCCGCGTCCCCATCCGCTATCAGTTCCAGACCACGGAATGCGGCGTGGCGACCCTCGCGAGCATCCTGGCCTACTTTGGTCATGACCTGTCCATGGAACGCGTCAGGGAGCTCACGGGTGTTTCCCGGGACTGCGTGACCGCCGCGGATCTGCTTCATGCCGGCCGGGAACTCGGCTTTGAGTGCAAGGCCCGTCGCTGCGAGCCGGATGACCTCGCTGCGCTGGGCCTGCCGCTCATCGTGCATCTCAATTTCATCCATTTCGTCGTCGTCGAGGAGATTACCGACGACGTGGTGCGGGTGATGGATCCCAGCGGGGGTCCCCATGAGATCCTGCGGGAGCGTTTCGACGACAGCTTTACCGGCATTGCGCTGAGCTTCAGACCGCCCGCGCCATCATCCGCCGCAGATCCGCCGTCCGTGCTGCAGGGACTGTGGCAGCGGCTGGCCCATTTCCTCGGTCGGGCAGGGATCCAGGCATTGGGTGCGACGGCAGCGATGCATGTGGCGGCCTCCATCGCCGTCGCCGCGGCCATCAGCCGGCTCGCTGCTGGGGCGTTTCCTGTCGCGACGGGGCTGCTGGGTCTGGCGCTGACCCTGGAGTTCGTTGCCAATCGACGCCTGGCCAGCCTTGGGCGGACGACGGTACGTCGCTGGCAGGAGCGCCTGCTGCGCGGAGTGATGGCCCAGGGACCTTTCTTCTTTGCCTATCGCATCCCGGGACCGCTGCGGGATGCCATGGTGCAACCCGAGCGTACCGCGCGGCAGCTTTGCACGGCATTGATCCCGGCCTGTTTCAGTCTGGCGACGCTACCGGTGTGGGTGCTGGCGGCGTTCTGGATCCACCCGGTAGCGGGAGGAATGCTGGCGTCAGCGCTCACTGTTGGCTTGGGTTTCGTTGTCTGGCGGGTGCGGCACCCCGATGGCCGCTATGGCACAGGCCACACCGATTCCCGCAGCGCCGAGGCAGCGCTCGCGGTTCAGCTAATGCAGATCGAGAGCTGGCGGACCGGCGTTCGCCCGCGGGATTTCGCCCTGGCGGCCATCGATGCCGATGCGTGGGCCCAGGCCGAACGGCAGCGGCGGCTCGAGCTGTTGCTGCCGCTGCCGGCCTATCGCTGGCTGCCGCTGCCTTGCCTGCTCTTCACTTTGGCCGGTATCGCCTTGCTGCAGCCGCTCACGTGGGTCGACCTACTGGCGCTGGCACTGCTGGCCCTGGCCATGGGGCGGGCCCTGGAGCCCGCAGCCGCCCTGCCCGACGAGCTGATGGCGCTGGAAAAGGATCTGGTCCAGCTCGAGGACTTCGAAGACAGCACGGGCCTGCCGGTCGCGGGCGCGCAGTCGCCGGAGTCGTCCAACGAACCGCCGCTGGCGAACGGCGCGGTGCTGGCAGCACGGGATCTCTCCTTCGCCCATGCGCCGCGACAGCCACTGGTCTTCGAAGGCCTCGAAGTCGAGCTGTTCGCGGGAGAGCAGCTCGGGATCACCGGACCCTCCGGCGGCGGAAAATCGACTCTGGCCCGGCTGCTCGCCGGAATCGAGCAGCCCCGGACGGGCAGCGTACGCATCGCGCCAGAAGTCCTGCCCGTGGGTTGGCTGGAGAAATCGCCGATCCTGTTCCAGGCCTCGGTCAGAGAGAACCTCTGCCTGGGACGGCAGGACCTGGACGATGAGCGCCTCTGGCAGGCGCTGGCCGATGCCTGTCTCGATGACGTGATGGCCGGACGGCCGGGCGGCCTCGATGCCCTTCTTCACCCTGGTGGTCGCAGCCTCAGCGGCGGTCAGGAACAACGGCTGGAGCTGGCCCAGGCCCTCTTGCACGGGGCGCAGCTGCTGGTCATTGACGAGGCCCTCGACGGCCTGAACCCCACCCTCGAAATCACTCTTCGCAAGCGGCTGCGCCGCCGGGGCTGCACGCTGGTGGTCGTCAGCCACCGGGCTGCGACGCTGGCCCGCTGCGATCGTGTCCTGCGGTTGAACGGCGGCGCCCTGCTCCCGGTGGACCCGGCATCCTTCACTGAGG
>JAFIFL010000018.1 GCA_020832055.1 Gammaproteobacteria bacterium | reverse complement strand
AGAAGGGTCAGGCAGCAGCAGGCAGAACGCCGCACCACCACCCTGACGCGAACGCACGCTGATCTGCCAGCCCTGGGCATCGCAGAGCTGCTTGACGATGGCGAGTCCGAGCCCGCTGCCCCCCGTGCGCTGGTTGCGGGAACGCTCGAGACGATAGAAGGGCTGGAAGATCCGCGTCTGATCCGCCTCGGGTATCCCCGGCCCGCGATCGAGCACTTCGAGCAGCACACCGTTGCTGACGCGCCTGACCCGCAGTTCCACGGTACCGCCGGCGTACTGGGCTGCGTTGGTCAACAGATTGGTCAGGACCCGGGACAGGGCGCTGGTATCGAGCCGCCAGAGCAGATCCGTGGGAGCCTGCCAGTCGAGTTCGACACCCACTTCATCATGGTCACTCAACAGGCGGGCGATGAATGGCCGCAGCGACACCTCCTCCACGTCTTCACCGGACAGACCGCGGGCAAACTGCAGCGACACCGACAGCAGCGCGTCCATTTCGGCCAGGTTGCGCTGGAAGCGCTCGATGAGTTTCGGGTCGGTGCCTTCCGGCAGCAGTTCCAATGCCAGTCGCATGCGCGCCAGCGGTGTACGCAGATCGTGGGAAATGCCGGCCAGCAGCGTAGTCCGGTTCGAGATCAGCTCGGAAATCTCCCGGACCATGGTGTTGAAACTGCGCGCCAGCGTGACCAGTTCGGATGGTCCAGTTTCCGGCAGTGGCTCGAGCTTCGCCCCACCGCGGAACTGGCGGGCGGAAGACGCCACCGCATCCAGCGGCCGCGTGATGCGCTGCACGATCAGCAGCGACGAGGCCAGTACGATCGCCGCCCCGGCCCCGAAGATCACCAGCGCCACGGACAGCGGCTCGGTGTCGCGGCGATCCGCCGAGAAACCGATCTGCAGCAGGAAGCCACCCATGGGAATTTCGGCCCAGACCAGATCGTCGCCCTCGAGCAGCGTCACCGGCTGACCCAGCCGGGTTTCGAGCTGATGCTCGAGCAGATCCATCCAGGGAACATCGGAACGCAGGGGTTGCAGCGCCCGCACTTCGGGCGACACCACCAGGCCGTGGCTTTCGAACAGTTCCAGTTCGAAATACGGGCGGGCCTGAGGCGACAGTTCCACCCAGGTCTGGGCAGAGAGCACCAGCAGCGCCGCCTCGTCGTCGGCGGACTGCTCCGCCAGCGGCGTGGTCACGAAGCGGTCGAGGGCAGCGATGGAGACCAGAGCGATGGCGAGCGCGCTGACGCCCAGCGTGAGACTGGTCCGCAGCAGCAGCGATGCCGAACGCACGTCAGTCCCCGGTATCGGGACAGAACATGTATCCCTTACCCCACACTGTGCGGATGTAGACCGGCCGCGAGGGATCCTGCTCGATCTTGCTGCGCAGGCGGGTCACTCGGACATCGATACTGCGATCGAAGGGCGAACGTTCGGCACCGGTCAGGAGGTCGAGAATCCGGTCCCGATCCAGCACCTTGTTGGGATGCGCGGACAGTACGGCAAGGAGATCGAACTCCCCGGAGGTCAAAGGCACCTCTTCACCGTCGCGGCTGAGCTTGTGGGCATCGAGGTCGATGGTGAAAGGACCGAAGTGACGCAGAACCCGCTGGCCTCTCACCTCCAGATCGCGATTAGCTCGCCGCAGGACGGCGCGAATACGGGCGAGCAGCTCGCGCGGATTGAAAGGCTTCGCAAGGTAGTCGTCCGCACCCACTTCCAGGCCGACGATGCGGTCCACATCGTCGCCCTGGGCAGAGAGGATGATGATGGGGATGTGGCCGTCGGATTTCAGTCGCTTGGCGATGGACAGGCCGTCCTCGCCCGGCAACATGAGGTCCAGAACCAGCAGATCAGGACGCCGCTCGGCCAGTGCCGCGTCCATCTCGGTGGCATCGGCGACCGTGCGCACGCGGAAACCCTGTTGGGTCAGATAGGCTTCGGTGAGTTCGCGCAGCTCAGCGTCATCGTCGACGACCAACAGATCAGGAACACTCATGATGCCATCACCGCTGCGGACGTTCTGGGGCCTGGATCTCCCGTACCGGTAGCCTGTAGACAGGAGCACTCCCGGCTGCCGGTACCGGACTCTTGCGTCCTTCGATATCGATCTGGCTGTCGTCCTGGCTCAACGCTTCGAGCAGATCCTCCGGCAGACCCTCGCCGGAACGACGCTCGAATCCGACCCCGAACGGCTTCTCCGGATTCACGGTCTGGTAGTGCACGAATCCCTCTCGGCCTTCGAACTCCACCACGCTGCCGTCAGGCTGCTCGACCCGATAGCCGAAGCGACGCTCGCCCTGAATGCGCAGCACGGGGCGTTTCCCGGCCCGCAGCATGCGCCGATGCACCTCGGTGAGCAGGGCACGACGCTCATCCACAGAGAGGTTGTCCCACTGGCCGATGTGCTGCTGGAGCTCGCCATCAGAAAGGCTGGCAAACTCGTCCGGCGTCGCCAGCACCGACGGCGCGAGGGCGAAACACGTTGCAGCAATGATCACGCGGGCGCGTATGGAGAGCGCGCGGTCGTATGCCATGAGTGTCCTTGAACCCTGCACAAGAGCGTGGCCCCGACCATTGGCCGGAGCGCTGACCCCAAGACTTGAGAGCTTAAGTGGCCAGCGCATGGCTTGCAACAGCCCCGACACAGCCCCGGGCAACCGCCGTTGCCCGGCCCGTCTCCGGACGTCCTCAGGCGCGCTCGAACAATCCGGCAGCGCCCTGTCCGCCACCGATACACATGGTCACGACACCGTAGCGCTGCTTGCGGCGCGCAAGCTCCCGCAGCACCAGACCCGTCAGGCGGGAGCCGGTCATGCCGAAGGGGTGACCGATGGCGATGGAGCCGCCGTTGACGTTGTACTTCTCATTGTCGATGTGCAGCGCGTCCCGGGAGTACAGACACTGGGATGCGAAGGCCTCATTGAGTTCCCAGAGGTCGACGTCGTCGATGCTCAGACCCGCCCGCTCGAGCAGCCGCGGAATGGCAAAGACCGGACCGATGCCCATCTCGTCGGGCTCGCAGCCCGCCACGGTGAAGCCACGGAAAATGCCCAGCGGCTGGAGCCCGAGTTGCGCCGCCCGCTCGGCCGTCATCAGCAGCGTCATGGACGCTCCGTCGGACAGCTGGGAGGCATTCCCCGCCGTGACCGTGCCGTTCTCCTCGAAAGCCGGGGGCAGTTTGGCCAGTCCTTCGAGGGTCGTCTCCGGACGATTGCACTCGTCCCGGTCCACCACCACCTCGTGGAGGCTTTCCTCACCGGACTCCTTGTCGACTTTCTTCATCTTCACGGTCATGGGCAGGATTTCTTCGGCCACCCAGCCGGCCTGCTGCGCCTTGGCATAACGCTGCTGGCTCTGCAGCGCATAGGCGTCCTGCTGCTCGCGGGTGACCTGATAACGACGGGCCACGACCTCGGCGGTGTTGCCCATGGCCATGAAGACCTCAGGCTTCTGCTCTTCGAGGATCGGGTTCTTCTGAGACTTCGAACTCTGCTGGCGCATGCCCATGGAAATGGAGTCGACCCCACCGGCCATGGCCACTTCGGTCTGACCGCTGGCGATCTGATGGGCCGCGATGGCAATGGACTGCAGACCGGAGGAGCAGAACCGGTTAATGGTCTGACCGGCCGTCGTGATGGGCAGATCGGACAGGACCACCGCGAGCCGCGCGATGTTGCCGCCCTGCTCCCCCTCATGATTGGCGGACCCGACGACCACGTCTTCCACCGACCCCGGCTCCACCTTCGGGTTGCGTTCAAGCAGTGCATTGATGCAGTGGGCGAGCATGTCGTCCGAGCGGGTCAGGTTGAAACTGCCCCGGAACGATTTGGCCAGGCCCGTACGGACATTGTCGACGATCACGACGTCACGGCTACCCATGATGGTTTCCTCACACTGGAAGCTTCAAGAATTCGCTGGGGATGGTACTGCATGTGGCCGCGCTCGGAAACCTGAGCCACCCCTCGCAATCGGTTTCTCTTAGCGGCTGTCACATTCCCGTAATCCAGAGGTCACATTGACTCGTTAGCGTGCAGATCCAGCGGGTAGTCAAACGCTCAGGGACTGCAGTTGCCATGGGTTATCGCGAGTTGTTGAAAAACTACATCAGGTTTCTGGAACTGCACGCCGGTGACAATTTCATCGAGTCCATCGCCACGGCACAGGAATCGGCACTCAGCGAGCGCGACCTCGGTGAATTGCGGGCCATTGCCGCGGAAATCTTCCGCGAGGCCAGCGCCACGCCACCGCGGGCTCCTGTGGCCAACTACAACTACCGCTTTCGCCTGCTCCTCAATCACTACGGTATCGCCATCCGGACCGCCGCCCTGATCAGCGACACCACCGAGGAGCGGGTGCGCTGCTGGCGGACCCAGCCGCGATCGCGACGCTACGTGCCCATGACCGAAACCGAGTTCCGCCTGTTCGAGACCCGCCTCACTGAGTATCTCGAGCGTGGTGAACTGCCCGAAGGCGCCGCTCGTCGGCGATCGTCAGATCGAACCACCCAGGCTCAGCCTTCCGATTCGACGTCGAGACGGGGCGCGGCTGCCAACAGACCATCGTAGTGCGCCCCGACCCGGTCCATGTCCACACTGCCGAGGAAGTTCGACCAGGCCAGATAGCCGATCAGAAAGCGCAGATCTTCCGCCCATGGCGGCAAATGGCGCGGCAGGCGGCACAGACCCGCACGGGTGAGAATGGCCAGCGCGGGGACGTCCTCCAGATCGAGTTTGCCGGCGAAAATCAGCCGCAGGCAGTCGGAACGGCCGCTGGCCACCACGTGGCTCAGGAAGGTCTGCACCCGCAGCAGGCCGTCGAGATAGACGATGTCCTTGGTGAACGGTGCTCCCCCCGAGAGCACGCCGCCCCGGAACACCCGACGCGCGTTCTCGAAGGCATTTTCCGGAGATGCACCGCGCTCGACGAAGTAGCGATGCACCTCGATGAAATCGGCGCCGTCCACCGCCATCTGCACCGCCACCACACGATCCGCAAGCCGACGCAGGCGGTCGAGATCGATGCTGCCGCTGACCATCTCCGCGAACACCGCCAGACCTTCCTGGGTCCGCGTGGTACCCGGGTGACTGGCGGCGAGGATGGGCAGCCGGTCCTGAGCCTGGCCATTGAGCCCGGTGATCACATGGACCCAGGCCTCGTGATGCAGCAACTGCGTCATGTCGCGATCGGTAAAGCTGGCCGTGCGCTTCAGTCGTATTCGCCGCGGACCCGCCAGGGCATTGGCAGACAGGTGATCGACCACCTCCACCACCGGAGCGTCATCACCCAGGCGTTCATGCAGCGCGACCCGCATCTGCTCAGCCACCCAGGTTGCGAGGTGGCAGGCCGGCGGCGGCGCACCGAGATCGAGGCGGGCCAGGGAACCGATGGTTCTGTGGAAGAGCTGAGCGAGTTCCAGACAGTTGCTTTCCTCGTCCGGCAGCGGATCCCGGGGGGCACCGAACAGGGCCCGGGAATGGGTCAGGAATTCCGGCGTGCCGCGGGTGGCCAGCATCCGGGCGCCGCTGGCAACCCGGTCGGCCACCCGCGCAAGCCACGCATCCACGGCATCATCTTCGGGCCGCAACTCGGCGCGGATGGCATCGAGCCGGGTCAACGTCGGCGTCGGGTCGAAAGGCAGATAGGTGATCTCCGGCAGGCGCTCCCCGCGCTGCCGCAGGAAGGTACTGCGGGCATCCGCCGGCCACTCCACCCCCCGCAGAATCCGCACCGGCGCCTCCGCCGCCTTCAGGGCCGCGGCCAGACGCGTGACCCGTTCGCCGTCCAAGTTGTCCACGTCGGTTCTCCCTGCCCGTTCACGGCTCCTCGTCAGGGAGGAGCCCGAGCATCTTCGATCGAATTCGCCATGAAAGCGACCGCCGCGGCTGACCGACGCCGCCCCGCGTGCTCGCTGCAGAGATTCAGCGCTTTCGCGGCTGTCGCGAGAGGAACCGGCGATTCGATGGACGCGGCAAGACCCTGTGGGAAGCTCACGGAGCGAAGCGTAGTGAGCGATGGCCTGCCGCGCCGAGCAGGCTTCCGGCAAGATGGGAGCCTGCAGGCGGCTGCGCCGCATTCGTACCTCGTCCGCAACCGGCCCGGCCCACAGCACCCGCCAGCCTGCTATGCTCCGCCGTCACGGGCACCGTATCGAAGGAAGCGCCAGCAGTGCCCATGCCGCTCGACCTGCTGCCCGACTGGCTGCGCGAACGCAGCGTCGCGTTGAATGACCAGGGTCCGAAGCCCGAGCGGCCCATGGTGCTCTACTGGATGCGCGTCGCCATGCGCAGCCAGGACAATCCTGCCCTGGAAGCCGCCCTGACGCTGGCCCAGGCCCTCGACCGACCGCTGCTGGTCTATCAGGGCCTGTCCGAACGCTACCCCTTCGCGTCGGACCGCCATCATCGCTTCATTCTCGAAGGCGCGCGGGAGGTCGCCTCGACGCTGGCAGAGCGCGGCGTGGCCTACGCCTTTCACCTCGAACGACCGGGCCACCGGGGCGATCATCTGCTGACGCTGGCAGCCCGGAGCGCAGCCGTGGTGACGGAGATTTTTCCCTGGAAACCGCTGGCGGACTGGACGTCCACCCTGGCGCGCAGCGCCGACTGCGGCGTGCTGGCAGTGGACAGCAGTTGCCTCGTTCCGATGCCGCTGGTCGACGCCAGAAGCTGCGACCGCGCCTTCCGCTTCCGGGATGCCACTGCCGACCTGCGCCGCCGGGCACTCGAAGCGCCGCGCATCCCCCCCCTGCCCGCGGTACCCGGAACACTGCCGGATCTGCCCTTCCAACCGGTCGACCTCGGGCAGGCGGATCTGGCGGCACTCATTGCCAGCTGCGACATCGATCATACGGTAGCCCCCGTGCCTCACACGCCTGGAGGGATCCGGGCCGCAGCGGCGCGCTGGCAGGCGTTCAGGGATCACCGCCTCCTCCGCTACCACCGACAGCGCAACGATCCCCTCGCTGATGGCGTGAGCCGGCTTTCGGCCTATCTGCACTATGGGCAGGCCTCCCCCTTCCGGATCGCCAGGGAAGCCGCTGCCCTGGGGGGCGCCGGTCCCGGAAAGTTTCTCGACGAACTGCTGGTCTGGCGCGAACTCGCCTGGGCGTTCTGCTTTCATCATCCGCAGCACGAGCGGCTGTCAGCGCTGCCCGAATGGGCACGGACCACACTCGAGATGCATCGCCAGGACCGCCGCCCGGTGCTCCACGACTGGGAGACCCTGGCCCGTGGGCGCACCGGCGATGCCCTCTGGGACGCGGCCCAGCGCTCGCTGCTCATCCATGGCGAGCTTCACAACAATGTGCGCATGACCTGGGGCAAGGCGCTGCTCGAATGGACGCCCAATGCCGGGACCGCCCTGACCCGCCTGATCGACCTGAACCACCGCTACGCCCTCGACGGCCGCGACCCCAACTCCTACGCCGGCATTCTCTGGTGCCTCGGGCTTTTCGACCGTCCGTTTCAACCCGAACAGCCGATACTCGGCAGCGTCCGTGGCCGTGCCATCCAGCACCATGCCAGCCGCCTGAACGTGACCGCCTACGCGGCACATGCCCAGCGCAGTGCCCTGGAAGCCCCCCCCACCGTGGCCATGGTCGGCGCCGGCGTCGGTGGGCTCTTCGCCGCCCGGACACTCATGGATCATGGTCTGGCCATCGAACTCATCGACAAGGGCCGCCAAGTCGGTGGTCGCTGCGCAACCCGAAGCTCCCGCCACGACCCGGGCTTGGGATTCGACCACGGTGTTCCGGCCTTCACCCTGTCGGATCCGCGCCTGGCACCCCATGCCGAAGCCTGGGAGGAACGCGGCCTGATTCGCCGCTGGCTGCCACGGGAAGGGGACGCGCTCTGGGTCCCCGTGCCTGACGCCAACGCCCTGGCGCGGCATCTGGCTGCAGATCTCGCGCCTCGCCTAGCCAGTGAGGTCACGCGAGTCACCCGCGTGCAAGGCCAGTGGCGGGTGTTTGCCGGTGAGCAGCGGGTGGCGGGGCCCTGTGAGGCGCTGCTGCTGAACATGCCGCCGGCCCAGGCCGCCCGCCTGCTGGTCACCGCGGGGCATGCTGAACTGGTGGCCATCGCCGACGCCCTCGCCGCCATGCCGATGGCGCCGGCCTGGGCCGTCATGCTGACAACCGAGGCCGGCTTCGATCCAGGTTTCGATCTGCTGCGACCGGCGACCGGCCCCATCGCTCTGGCCTGTCGTGAAGCGGCCAAGCCGGGCCGCCGTGACCAGGGTTGCCTCACCTTCCATGCCACAGCAGCATTCAGCGCAGAGCATCTCGATGCCCGCCCCGAAGACGTGGCGACCTTGCTCGCCCCAGCCTTGAGCCAATTGCTCGGAACCGCCGTCCTCCCCCATGACCTGCGCTGCCATCGCTGGCGCTACGCGCAGAGCACGGGCCTTGCCGAGGATCATTTCAGTCAGCCCGGAATCGGTCTCTTTTTCTGCGGCGATTGGCTCTCCGCCACTGGCGGCATCGAAGGCGCCCTGCTGTCCGGTGCTGCAGCCGCCGGCCGCCTGCTCGGCGCCCCGCCCCAAGGCCCCGGGAGCAGGCTTCCACCCGAGCAGGCGTCACTCTTCTAGCCGGCGATCGGGATGGGGTTTGCGATTTCGATCGCGAAGCGGATGTCTCCGGCTGCGCGGGCCACGAAGCCGACGGGCTCCAACCTCATCGATATCCGCTTCCCGCCATGACAGCTATGCTGCGACCATGGCACACGGACACCATCACCACAGCACCTCCGCCGACGGCCAGCGCGCGCTGGGCTGGACACTGCTGCTGATCTTCAGCTTCATGATCGTGGAGGTCGTCGGCGCCCTCATCTCCGGCTCCCTGGCGTTGCTCGCCGATGCCGCCCACACCCTTACTGACAGCGCCGCGCTGGCGCTGGCCTGGCTCGGCTTCCTGGTGGCCAGACGGACCGCCGATGCCGCCCGCAGTTTCGGCTATGCGCGTTTCGAAGTCCTGGCCGGAGCCTTCAACGGGCTGGCCATGGTGGCCATCGTCGTGTTCATCGTCGTCGAAGCCGTGGCCCGCCTCAGTGATCCGCAGCCGGTACTGCCCCTGCCCATGATCGTCATCGGCTGCCTCGGTGCCGCGGTCAACGTCTTGGCCTTTCGTCTCCTGCACGGCAGTTCCGACCACATCAACGTCCGCGGCGCCATGCTGCACGTCCTCGGCGATCTGCTGAGTTCACTGGCCACGATCGTGGCCGGGGTCGTCATCCTGCTCACCGCCTGGATGCCCATCGATCCCCTGCTGTCCCTGCTGGTGGCGGCCCTGGTCCTGCGCAGCGCCATCGGCCTGTTGCGGCAGGCCGGCCACATTCTGCTGGAGGGAACGCCCGGCGAGATCGACCCGGTGCGCCTCGGGGATGCCTTGAGGGAAAGCATTCCCGGTGTCCGCGATGTCCATCACGTCCACGTCTGGTCCTTGAGCTCCGGACACCATCTGGCCACGATGCACATCCGCGTCACCGAAGGCACTGACCACGGCGCCCTGCTGCCCGCCGTCAAACACCTGCTGCACGAACGCTTCGGCCTCGCCCACACGACGGTTCAGGTCTGTCCGGAAGACTGCCCGGACGCCACTGACCACAGTTCCTCATAACGCCCAGCCGGCCAGAGGCCAGGGGTGGCGGCTGTAGGCCACGGCGAGCATGTACAGGAAGGCCAGCAGCGCCGCAGCAAAGGCCACGCTGCGCACGGTCCGGTTCGGCCCGAAGCGGAACGCCACCAGGCCAAGGCCGATGTAGGCCAGCAGGGCAAACAGCTTGGCCGTCAGCCAGCCGTGGGTGAAGGGATACTGGGACGTGAACACCGCCAGCATCAGCGCCGACAGCAGCAGCAGCGTGTCCACCACGTGGGGCAGGATTTTGGCCGGTTTCAGCAGCCGGAGGGGGGAATCGGTGAGCATCCAGACGCCGCGCAGCACGAATCCCGCCAGCGACAGATAGACACAGGCCACGTGTATCCAGAATCCGACCGCGTACATTGTCACCTCCCCTTGGATCAGCCTCGATCATGCCACCGGCCACGCGCGCCTGCAGCGGCGATCGCAGCCGAACCCTACGCGGGAGCAGCCTCAGCTTCTATACTGTCAGCTTGTCCGTTCGCACCGACCCTATGAATTTGGATGCCCGCATGAAGCTCGCCGGTCCCGGCCCGACCTCCCACACCTATTTTTCCCAGCGCCTGCGCCTGCACTATGTCGACTGGGGCAATGAGGGCGCTCCGCCCATGCTCATGGTCCACGGCGGACGCGATCACTGCCGCAACTGGGACTGGGTCGCCCAGGCCTTCCGCGACGACTACCACATCATCGCACCGGATCTGCGCGGCCACGGCGATTCCCAGTGGGCCGTCGGTGGCACCTATGGCCTGCTCGACTTCGTGGTCGACATTGCCCAGCTCGTCCACCAGAAGCAGCTGGCACCGGTCACCATTCTCTCCCACTCCCTGGGCGGCAACATCAGCCTGCACTATGCCGGCCTGTACCCGGAGAACGTGGCCCGACTGGTGGCCATCGAGGGTCTCGGACCGAGCCCGGCCATGCTCGAGAAACGGCGCAAGCAAGCGGTGGAGGAACGTCTGCGTGACTGGGTGGGCACCCTGCGCAAACTGTCGTCCCGCGCGCCGCGCAAGTACCCGACCTTGGCCGATGCCCTGCAGCGCATGCGCGAGGAGAATCCTCACCTGTCGGCAGATCAGGCCCGACACCTGACCATCCACGGCAGCAACCAGAACGAGGATGGCACCTACAGCTGGAAGTTCGACAACTACGTGCGCGCGTTCTCGCCGCTGCACCTGCCGCGCAGGGACACCGAGACCCTGTTCAACCGCATCACCTGTCCGACCCTGCTCATTCGCGGCACCGAAAGCTGGGCCTCGGACCCGAACGAAGACGGCCGCATTGAGCAGTTCAGTCATGCCCGCGCCGTGAACATCGAGAATGCCGGGCACTGGGTGCATCATGACCAGCTCGATCAGTTCATCGATCTGGTCCAGTCCTTCCTCGACGACGATTCTGAGCCATGACGGCAGCGCCGGAAGACGCGGATACCACCCTCGCGCATCACATCCACGCCGCCCCCGGCCTCGGGGTCATCGTCCTCACCAGCGGCGGCAGCGGTGCCCTCGCCCTGCTGCTGCGCTGCGCCGGGGCTTCCCGGACCGTGCTCGAAGCGCACATTCCCTACGGCCAGAGCGCTCTGGAATCCTTCCTCGGCGGCAAGCCTGATCAGGCCTGCGCGCCGGAGACGGCGCGAGCCATGGCCATGGCCGCCTTCCACCGCGCCCGGTCGCTGGAGCCGGCAGCAGCGGCCTTCGGCATCAGCTGCACCGCGAGTCTGGCCACCGATCGTCCCAAGCAGGGCGGTCACCGGGTCCATGTGGGCCTGCAGACCGCGGACCGCAGCGATCTCTTCAGCGTCGAACTCACATCCGGTGCCCGCAGCCGCAGCGAGGAGGAGGCCCTGTGCGACCGGCTGCTGCTCAACGCCCTGGCCGAGGCCAAGGGCATTGCCGGCGCACCTGCCCCCGACTGGCTGCCAGGCGAAGCGCTGGCCGAGCTCCGCTGCCACGCCCCGTCCCACTGGCAGGAACTCGTCCTCGGCCATCGCCGCGCCACCGACGCCCTCGAACCGCAGACACCTGACACCACGCAGCAGCCGCGCCTGATTTTCCCCGGCGCCTTCAATCCCGTGCACGACGGACATCTCGGCATGGTCCGCATTGCCACCGAACTCACGGGGCTGACGCCGGAGTTCGAACTGTGCATACGCAATGTGGACAAACCGCCGCTGAACTACGCCGCGATCTGCAACCGGCTCGAACACCTTCCGGACTCGAACCGGGTCTGGCTGACGACGACACCCACCTTCGTCGAAAAAGCGGAGCTGTTCCCCGGCGCCACGTTCATGCTGGGCATCGATACGCTGGAGCGCATCGCCGATCCACGCTACTACGGCCATGATCCGGAGGCCCGCGACCGCGCCGTCGATCGGATCGCTGCCGCGGGGTGCCGGTTTCTGGTGTTCGGCCGCAACAGCAGTCAGGGTTTCGTCGGCCTCGACGATCTGTCCTGGCCGGCATCGCTGCGGGCACTGTCGAACGGGGTCCCCGAACACCGCTTCCGCCGCGACATGTCATCTTCGGAACTGCGACTGAGGGCGTCGCTCAATGCTCAAACCGAATGAACTCCTGCAGCGCAGCGTGGATCTCGCCTGCGCCAACGTGGCGGAGGGCGGCGGCCCCTTCGGTGCGGTGATCGCCGATGGCGAAGGGCGCATCGTCGCCGAGGGTCGCAACGGTGTGACCCGCTGCAACGACCCCACGGCCCACGCCGAGATCACCGCCATCCGCGCAGCCTGCCAGACGCGCGGAGACTTCCGCCTCCACGGTCTTCTGCTCTACAGTTCCTGCGAGCCCTGCCCCATGTGCATGGCTGCCGCCTGGTGGTCACGTCTCGATGGCGTCATTTTCGCGAGCACGCGGCAGCAGGCCGCCGCCGGCGGATTCGACGACGACCGCCTCTGGCGTGCCTTCGAGACCGGGGCCACGTCGCGCGAGATACCCATCCGGCATGTCAACCTGCCAACGGCCGGCGCGGAATTCGAGCATTGGCTGGCGACGGCGGACCGCCAGAGCTACTGACGGTGGTCCACGGAGCAGCGGATGGACCCAACAGGCTTGACAGCCCATCAGCGACGGTTTCCACTCACGCTGACGGGATCGCCAGTTGCCATGCAGCGGCGAGAACCCGTTTGAACGAACACCGGCCCTGCAGCCGGATCAGCAAGAAAAACTCATCAATGAGCTCGACACCAGGGGAGTACAAGGATGAAAACCTGTTGGCTTGCGGCCGCCATCGCGGTCAGTGTCGTCCCGTTCGCCCAGGAAACCCAGGCGCAGACGACTGAACAGGCTCGGCGCATGATCGACGAGGTGGTGGTCACCGCCACGCGTCGCGAGGAATCCATCCAGGAAGTCCCGGTCGCGGTCACCGCCTTGAGCGGCATGCAACTCGAACGGGCCGGGGTTCAGGATCTGCGGGACCTGCCGACGCTCAGCGCCAGCTTCAACATGAATTCCTCCCAAACCGAATCCCAGGGCTCCGTGTTCCGGATCCGGGGCGTGGGGACCACCGGCAACAACATCGGCCTCGAAAGTGCTGTCGGGGTGTTCCTCGACGGCGTCCACCTGAGCCGGCCCGGTGTCGCGCTCGGTGATCTGGTCGACGTGGAGATGTTGGAAGTCCTGCGAGGGCCACAGGGAACCCTGTTCGGACGCAACACCAGCGCCGGCGCCCTCATCGTTCGCACCAAGCGTCCCGATCTCAGCGAAACGGAAGCCTGGATCAATGCCGGTGCCGGCAACTTCAACGCCTGGAACCTCCAGGCCGGTGGCAGCGTGCCGCTGATCCAGGACCGGCTCGCGGCCCGCGCCTCCATTGCCGTTCGCAACCAGGACGGCTTCCTGGACAGCACCACCGGCGCCGAAAGCATGGACAGGGACCGCATCTCGCTGCGTGGCCAGCTGCTCTGGGCCATCGATGACCGCAGTGACCTGCGCATCATCGCCGACTACTCCGATGCAGACGAGCAGTGCTGCGACGCGCCGATCACCGTCCCGGCAGGGCTGTTCAATCCGAACGCATTCGCCATGGCCGGGCTGCCTGCAGACGGCGGGGCGCCGGTTCAGGGACCCGACGCCCTCGACCGTCGGCTGTCCAACGCCCAGCAGTTCGAGAACCCTTTCGAGCAGTGGGGCATCTCGCTGGAGTACAACCGCAGCTTCGATGATTTCGACGTCACCTACATCGGTTCCTGGCGCGACTTCAGCGCCGACTCGGTCCAGCACTCGGATTTCGTCGGGCTCGATGTCTTCTCGGTGCGTCCCGAGGTCGCCGGTGGCCAGAGAAGCTTCGACGACATCCGCACCACCACCCACGAGCTGCGCTTCTCCGGCGAAGCCGGCCGCCTGCAGTGGATGATCGGCGGCTTCTACATGGACGAGAAGATCGTCGAGGGCCAGGGCCTCGGCCTCGGTGCGGATCACACCCGCTACACCAGTGCCTCGGCCTGGTTCGGCACCACGCTGCCGGCCTTCGGTCAGTTCCTGCCGCTGCTGGCGCCCATCCCGCTGGCCACCGGTGGCACCTTCGGCGACGTGCTGGCGTCTGACAATCCGGCACTGGTGTTTGCCGGCGGTGTCGACTCGGCGGGCTCCTTCGCCCAGAACCGCTTCCAGCAGGACTCACGGGCCTGGTCGATCTTCACCCACAACACCTACCAGGTGACGGACAACTTCGACCTGGTGGTGGGTCTGCGGTGGGTGGACGAGAAGAAGGACGGCAAGTTCACCCAGGCGACGGCCCAGAATCAGGCCTGCCTCAATAGCGTGTTCAACGCCGGCGCGCTCAGCTCAGCCGTGCAAGGAACGCCGCTCGCGCCCGTCGCCTCAGCCATCGGCAACGTGGGCGCCGGGTTCATGTGCTTCCCCTTCGCCGCTCCCGCCGATACCGGAATCCCGGTGCTGCCGGCGACCTTCGACGATACCTTCACGGATACGGAGCTGGTCTGGACCGTCAAGGGGGTCTATGCCTTCAATGATCTCACCACCGGCTATGCGAGCTTCACCCATGGCTTCAAGGCCGGCGGCTTCAACCTCGATGCCACCGCCGCCGCCGGCGGTGCCGACCCCCGCTTCGATTCGGAGACCATCGACGCCTGGGAGCTGGGTCTGAAGACGGATTTGTTCGATCGCCGGCTGCGGGTGAACACGGCGCTGTTCTACCAGGACCTGGAAGACTTCCAGGTCCTGGAATTCACCGGCGTGCAGTTCGTGACGTTCAACGTGCCCAAGGCCGAGAGCAAGGGCGTGGAAGTGGAGCTGACGGCGGCACCCCACGACAATCTCGACCTCAGTGCCTCCGTTACCTGGCAGGACGCGAGCTATCCCAGTGACTGCGCGCCGGAGGATGCACCCGCTCAGGTCACCTCGCTGTGCGGATCCCGGCTCACCAATGCAGCGGACTGGACCGGCGTGTTCGGTGCCTCCTGGGAGCAGAACATCCCCAACACCGACCTGAGCTGGTTCATCAACGGCAACGTCCGCTGGGAGTCCAAGCGCCGCACCAGCACCCAGCCCATCGATCCGTCGTCCAGGAATCCCGTGGCGGATGACTTCCAGGGCAGCAACGCCAAGCTCAACCTGCGGCTCGGCATCGGCGAGGCCACGGGCCGCTGGACGGCGGAAATCTGGGGGCAGAACATCACCGACAAGCAGACCAAGAATGTGACTTTCAACATTCCCCTGCGCGGCGTCGGCGCCTTCGGAACGGCCGCCCGCGGCGTGTTCATCGAGGCGCCCCGGACCTACGGCCTCACGCTGCGGGCCCAGCTTTGAGGAGGGTGGCTGCAGCGAGCCCTGGGTGTTGTTCAACTGCACCCAACTGAACATCCAGGCCTGACAAAAACCAGGCCTGACAAAGAAAGGCCGGGTTGGGTTTAACCTAACCCGGCCTCTTTCTCGATGGAGCAGGCGCCTGATCTGTCAGTCATCGGGAGGTCTGTGACCTCCGCCAAACCCAAGCAGCCGAAGGCGCCAGCATCCGGCCTGAACACCGGGCGGAGGGGGGGGGAGAGGGATTCCGCCCGGCGACTCTCGGACCGGAGCCGGCGCTAACCGATATCAGCGGCTCGACCGAGCCCGTCCGATGTTTCCCCTTACTGGTTCTGGGCCAGACTCATGATCATCTGAGCAAACTCCGGATCCTGACCCATGTGGGTGGCGATGGCGTTGTACTCGCTCACGTCCACACCGGCCTCGGTCACGGCTTCGACCATCTTCTCCTGCGCTTCCTGCTGCAGGGCCTGGGCCTTCTCCGCATCACTGGCAGCCTGGATCTCGCCCATGTAGTCGTCGCGAATGCCCTGGACTTCGTTCCAGGCGCCCGCGAAACGCTCCAGCGTCGCCTCATCGAAATCCGGCCGCGCCGCCGGCTCCTGGGGCTGGGCCGGTTGCTGGGCTTCGGGCTGATAGCCCCCAGCCTGGCCCTCCTGCTGGTAGCCACCCTGGGCCACTGCGAACTGCGAAGCCGCGATCAGAACGCCACCGGCAGCCAGGGCCGCCATTTTGGACAGATTCATCGAGGTCTCCATGGGTATCTCCTTGCATAGCTTCAGAAGGTCACCCTTGCGGGCTCGACCAACACAACGCAAAGGCCGTGCCGGAAACCGTCACCCATCCCGAAAGAGCTCACGAAAGGGCGTGAGCGCTCCAGGATAATGCTTTTAAATCAGTCTATTACAAGGAACCTTGGCGGTACGGTCGCGTGCCGGACCAGCCGAGAAGATGCTGCGGCCCTGACCTTCACTCCCCCCTTGGCTGTCCCGATTGGGCCCGGTGTTCGATGATCGAACGTCCGAATATCGAACACATTGTCGCAATTGGGACAGCGCCTTATGGCGTCACCGCCAACTGCTCATTGCTGTAGAGGCTGCGCCAGCGCCCCGAGCGGAACCGCTGCGTGAGCATCCACGCCTTCAGCGCATAGTCTCCGATCAATGCCGCGAAGACCCACTCCACCGGCATGCCCAGCCAGGCAAACAGCACGGCCAGGACACAGCGCATCCCCAGCAATCCGGCCATGGTGGCCTTGAGCGGGTAGCGGGTGTCACCGGCCCCGCGCAGCGCCCCGCCGAAGGCGAATTCGACGGCCATCAGGGGCTGCACCGCACCGAGGATGTAAATGAACGCGACGGTGTAGGCGATCACTTCAGGGTCGTCGATCATGAATCGGGCCATGGGCTCGGCAAACACGATCACCGTCACGCCGATCCCGATCATGGACAGCATGGCGTAACGCAGCGCCCGCCAGCCGTTGGCCATGGCAGCTTCGTGGTCGTTGGCCCCAAGCGCCTGTCCCACCAGCGTGGAGCCGGCAATGGAGAAGCCGAAGCCGACCACGAAGCACACCGACAGGATGTTGACGCCAATGCCATAGGCGGCAAACGCCGCCGTCCCGTAGTAGTGACCGATCACCCCGAGGAAAATGAAGAAGCCGATCCGGAACACCCCCTGCTCCAGCGCCGCGGGATAGCCGATGGTCAGCAGTCGCTGCACCCGGGCCGACTGGATGGCTTCCCGCCACTCCCTGGCGCGGAACTCGATGGCCAACCGGCCGTTCATCCACAGCAGCAGAAAGGCCAGGCCCGCCACGCCGAAGGCGAAACCATTGGCAATGGCGGCCCCCTTCACGCCGAGCGCCGGAAACCCGAAGTGCCCGAACACCAGTACGTACAGGCCGAGCATGCTGATCAGGTTGGTGGCGACACCGATCCACATGGGCGTGCGGGCGTCACCGGCCGCACGCAACGCCGCACTCATGATGAAGTTGACCGCAAAGGCGACATTGAACAGCGACAGCCAGAAGATGAACTCACCCGCCAGCTGCGTGGCCTCGC
This sequence comes from Gammaproteobacteria bacterium, assembly GCA_020832055.1. Taxonomy (GTDB): domain Bacteria; phylum Pseudomonadota; class Gammaproteobacteria; order Pseudomonadales; family Azotimanducaceae; genus SLTB01. The sequence goes on along the minus strand of JAFIFL010000018.1, from coordinate 11,187 downwards.
GCCCGAGGCCGAAGAGGCCCGCCAGGTGTTCGGCGAACACCATCACCGGCACCGTGAGCACCAGCGCCACCACGCCGCCGAGGAAAAGTGAACTCACCGTGGTGCGGGTGGCCTCATCGAAGTCGCGCGCCCCCCAGGCCCGGGCCACCAGCGCGGTGGTGCCGACACTGACCGCCATCATGATGGCCTGCAGGGTGAAGAAAACCTGATTGCCCACGGTGACCGCCGCCGCAGCCGCCGGACCAAGGGTCGCCACGACCTTGATGGAGACAATCCCGACCATGGCGAACAGCAGGTTGGTGAGGATGGACGGCCAGGCGAGTTCCCAGATACCAAGAGGGCGTGATGCCTCGGCCACAGGATTCGCCGATCCGGAACTGTCGCTCATGCCTGATCGGCCACGGTCGGATCAACGCCTCTTGTGGAACAACGCCTCTTGTGGAACATGGAAACGCCTCGATCGAAGGCTTTGTTGTGGGAGCTGGACGGAGCGCAGCGCAGTCCGCGAAGGCGGCGCAGCCGCCTGCATGCCCGCAGTCCGCAGCAAGCCTTTTGAGGGGCATGTCTTTTCGCGACGACGTGAACGACAGTTCGAGGCGGTCTCCCCAGCATCTCCCAGCTCTCGCTTCGGGCATCCGCGAGCGATGCGGGTTAGACTTCCCCGCCTCGAATTCAGTGCTCATGATGCACTTTACATCAACCCTGGGAGGAACTCCGAGATGAGCGCCACAGAAGATGTGCTCGCCCGTGATTTTGCCGACATCGCAGTCAGCCTCGACGGCAACGTCGCGGTGGTGGAAATCCAGCGGCCACCGAACAACTTTTTCGACCACGCCCTCATCCTGCAACTGGCCGACGCCTTTGCAGGTCTCGATGCCATGGACGCCTGCCGCGCCATCGTCCTCGCCTCCCAGGGCAAGCACTTCTGCGCTGGCGCCAACTTCGGCACCGGCCGGGACGACAACGCCGACGCCGAATTCACCGAGGAAGGATTTCGCAGTACCACCCACAAACTCTACAGTGAAGGGGTCCGGCTGTTCGGCTATCGCAAGCCGGTAGTCGGCGCCATTCAGGGCAGCGCCGTCGGCGGCGGACTCGGCGTGGCGCTGGTCCCGGACTTCCGGGTCGCCACCCCCAACACCCGTTTCGTGGCAAATTTTTCCAAGCTCGGCATCCACCCGGGGTTCGGCCTCACGGTCACGCTGCCCGCCATCGTCGGCCAGCAGAAGGCCCAGCTGATGTTCTACACCGGCCGCCGCATCAAGGGCGACGAAGCCCTCGCCTGGGGCCTTGCCGACCTGCTGGTGGAAGAGGATCAGCTGCGCACGGCAGCCATGGAATTCGCGCGCGAAATCGCCGAGAGCGCGCCGCTGGCGCTGATGTCGGTGCGCGCCACCATGCGCCAGGGTCTGGCCGAGCGCATCGCCCGCGCCACTGAACATGAACTCGCGGAGCAGCAATGGCTGCGCGCCACGGAAGATGCCCAGGAAGGCATCCGTGCCGTCGCCGAGCGGCGCCCCGGGGATTTCAAGAACCGCTGATACGCACTATGTCAGAGACAGCATTCAGAGAGACGCTCTCTCGATATCAGAAACGGAGAACACCATGAAGCTTGGCAAACTCGGGGTCTGGTACTTCACCGACACCCAATCTGCAGAAAAGGCAGCAAAGACTGCGCAGCGCATTGAGAAGATCGGCTACGGCACCCTGTGGATTCCGGAGACCGTCGGTCGCAATCCCTTCGTCCACGCCGCCTGGCTGCTGGCCAATACCACCAAACTGAATCTGGCCACCGGCATCGCCAACATCTACCACCGGGAACCGGGCGTGACCCTGGCCGCACAGAACACGCTGGCCGAACAATCCGGCGGCCGCTTCCTGCTCGGGCTCGGCGTCTCCCACAAGCCGCTGGTGGAAGGCGTTCGTGGGCTGACCTACGGCAAGCCCGTGCCGACCATGAAGGACTACCTTACGAAGATGGACCGCTCACCCTACAACAGCGTCAAGCCCGCCGAGGCTCCCCAGCGCGTGATTGCGGCGCTGGGCCCGAAGATGCTGGAAGTGGCGCGGGATCAATGCGCCGGCGCCCACCCCTATTTCACCTCACCGGACCACACCCGCATGGCCCGGGAGATTCTCGGCCCCGGCAAGCTGCTGTGCGTGGAGCAGAAGGTGATCCTCGAAAGCAATCCGGCCAAGGCCCGACAGCTGGCACGGGACGTGGCGCAGATCTACATCAATCTGCCCAACTACCGCAACAACTGGCTGCGCATGGGTCTCACCGAGGCCGATCTCGCCGATGGCGGCAGCGACCGTTTCATCGACGCCACGTTTGCCTGGGGTGATGTCGACACCGTCAAGGCGCGGCTGCTCGAACATTTCGATGCCGGCGCCAGCCACGTCTGCATCCAGCCCGTGAACCCCAACGGGGTCTTCGGCGACCTGCACTGGCCGGCACTCGAAGCGCTGGTCGACACGATATGAACCCCTTCGAGGGCCGCATTGCCCTCGTCACCGGCGCTGCATCCGGTATCGGTGCAGCGCTGGCGGCGGCCCTCCACGCCGGCGGGGCCAAGGTTGTGCTCGCCGACATCAACGGCGACGGCGCCAGCCGCCAGGCCACGGCCATCGGCGCCGGTGCCGGCGCCGCAGTGCAACTGGACGTCACCAACCGGGCACAATTCGCGGCGGCGGCCGACGCCACCGTCAAGCGCCATGGCCGCATCGACTACCTGTTCAACAACGCCGGCATTGCCATCATCGGTAACACCCTGGCCATGACCGGCGCAGACTGGGACCGGCTGCTGGACGTCAATGTCCGTGGCGTCGTTCATGGGGTGGAGGCGGTCTATCCGCTGATGGTGGAGCAGGCACCTCTGAGCGGCTGGCGCGGCCACATCGTCAATACCGCGTCCATCTCGGGCCTCGTTCCGGCACCCGGATTCACCGCCTATGCCATGACCAAGCACGCGGTGGTCGGGTTGTCGGTGTCTCTGCGGGAGGAGGCGCGCCGCTATGGCGTGCGCGTCAGCGCCATCTGCCCGAGCGTGATCGGGACCCCCATGGCGGATCATGCCCAATTGCTCGGGGACAGCGTCCCGGTCAGGGAGAAAGTGGACGGCTTCGTCCGCCTCCCCGATGCGGACTACTGTGCGCGCAAGGCACTCGCGGGGGTACGCCGCAACAAGGCGCTGATTCCGGTGGCTCCTGCAGCACACATCGGCTGGCGCCTGTATCGTCTCTGGCCAGGCCTGCTGCGTCCGGTGACGCGACGCCTCGCGGACGAGCTCGCGCCCATGCAGGCGCCAGGGGAAACATCAGTGGAGGCGCCGACCGGCCGGCGCGACAACGATGACGCGCGCTGACCGGCCAGGCCTCCTCGCCTCCCTTCAGGCGGCCCTGACGTTGATCTGCCGCGGCTTCGCTTGCTGTGCCTTGGGCAGCTCGAGCGTCAGGACACCGTGCTTGCAAGTGGCTTCGATGTTCTCCGCATCAATGTCTTCCGACAGACTGAATGAGCGTTCGTAGTCACCTTCACCGTATTCCGCATAGATGCGCCGGTAGCTGTCCGGGCGCGCCACGCTGCTGCGGCCACGGATCGTCAGGACGCGTTTCTCCAGCGTCACCTCGATCCCCTCGGCACGCACCCCGGGCATTTCCAGCACCAGGGTGACACCCCGGGGCGTCTCGAAGATGTCCGCCACCGGCCGGAACACCGGACGCGGCCGGGTCTGCTCGAGAACCTGACTCTCAGGCGCCACGAACTGCTCCGTGGGTTGAGTGATGTTCTGTTCCATGGTCCGTTCCTCCTCTGATCGGGTTGCTGGCGACCACTTCAGTGCTTGATTTCGATGCGCCGCGGCTTGTCAGCCTCCGGCCGCTGCAGGTCCACTTCCAGCACGCCATCGGCAAACCGGGCATCCACCCGCTCCGGATCCACCCGGAACGGCAGCTGCACCAGCCGCTGGAACTGGCCATGGGTTCTTTCCCGGCGATGCCAGGCCACGTCGCTGTCGTCCGTCGACGGACGCCGCGAACCCCGGATGGTGAGCACATCGTCCTTCACCGAGAGGTCCACGTCCGCCGGATCGACTCCGGGCAACTCCGCGGTGATGGCGACGCTGTCCGCACCCGCCCAGAGATTCACCGCCGGGAAACCCGCAGCTGCCCCCAGCGGTCGCTGACCGAAGAGGCGATGCATCGGACTTTGCAGGCGCCGGAACTCGCCGAACGGATCGAAACCGCCGCCCAACCTTGATGCCATAGTCATCCTGGTACCCTCCTCAATGTTGGCTGCCAAGGACCGGGCAGGAAACCCGGCGCCCTGATGACCACGGATATAGGTCCTGCCCCCCATGGAGTTCAAGGTCTGCTTGACAAATTTTTCGGCCTATGGAGAGCCCTCGAAGGTGCCGCGATCCGTATAATCGCCGGCCGTTGTCAGTCTTTGACCTGGATGCCTCCCGTGAGCAGCTCCCCAACACCGACACTGCGCCCCTCCCTGCGTGAACGCGTCGGCAACTGGATCGAAAGCACGCCGATCCAGAACGCGATCATTGCCATCATCATGTTGAATGCGATCACCCTGGGCCTGGAGACTTCGACCTTCGTGCAGGCCCGCGCCGGCGGGCTCCTGCTGCGTGTGGAGCAGGTGGTGCTGGCGATCTTCGTGGTCGAAATCGCCATCAAGCTCTACGCCTTTCGCCTGCGCTTTTTCACCAGTGGCTGGAACGTCTTCGACTTCGTCATCGTCGGCATCGCTCTGGTGCCTGCGTCCGGCCCCCTGGCCATCCTCCGGGCGTTCCGGATCCTGAGGATTCTGCGCCTGGTGACCAAGATCGCCCGCCTGCGCCATCTGGTGGAGTCCCTGATCCGCGCCCTGCCCAGCATCGGCTGGATCGTGGTGCTGATGCTGATGGTGTTCTACATCTTCGGCGTCATGGGCACGAAGCTTTTCGGTGAGCAGTTCCCGGCCTACTTCGGCCACCTTGGCGCCAGTCTCTACTCCCTGTTTCAGATCATGACCCTGGAGAGCTGGTCCCAGGGCATCGCGCGGCCAGTCATGGCCGAGTTCCCCTTTGCCTGGCTCTACTTCCTTTCCTTCATCCTGATCACCGTATTCACGGTCTTGAACCTCTTCATCGGCATCATCGTCAACACCATGCAGGAGAAGCACTTCGAAGAGGAGGAGCTGCGCCGCAGCGAGATGGAGTCCCGCGCCCACCAGGAAAGGAAGGAGATGCTTGCGCTGTTGCGGGAGATGAGCGCGAAGGTCCACAACCTCGAGTCGCGCCTCACCGAACCCGGTCACGGCAGCCAGCTGCCATCGGAGCAGCGCTGAACATTTGCATCGGGGAACCACCGAAAAGCTGAGAATCAGGTAGCAATTCACCCACATTCTGTTGGATGATGACTTGACGACTGTCCGTCGACCCGGCAAGGTCGTCTTCAACAATCGTGCACTTGTCATGTCCAACGAGGAAGACGTTCATGAAAGCAATGTGGAAGGGGACGCTGTCGGCCGTCGCTGCTGGGATCGTTCTGTCCGGCTGCGCCAGCACAGGCACTGTGGCTGAGCTCGAATCCCGTGTCTCGACCCTGGAAGGTTCGCTGAGCCGGATCGAAAGCACCGCCAACGCAGCCATGACAGCTGCCCGCAGCAGCGAAGATGCTGACGCCCGCCGCATGGCCCAGCGGGCCCTCGCAGAAGCTCAGGAAGCCAACGAGCGCGCTCGTCGGATTTCCGAGACCTGCTGCGGCCCCAAGTAAGACCTCAATCTGCTCGACCGCATACCGTCAGACGGGTTCAGCCCGGCTGACGGTTGTTTTTTGGGCCGTTTTTGGTTGGTGGATGGCTGGCTGATTGGCAGCTGAGTTATTCGCTGATCGCCGCCAACGTCTCACCCCGGTAGCCAATGACCACCGGTATGCCCCGCGCCTGAAGTGCTGTTTCCTTGGCCACATCCCAGTCGATCCGTCCCCCATTCAGGTGATCGCCGAGTTGCTGCCGCAGCGCAGACTCCATGTCTTCGTCTTCGAACTCCGTCAGCGGTCGATGAGCCTGCATGACGAGATCGTCCCCACGCCAACCCACCTTGTAGGGGGCGTGAATGATCCGCACCGGCGTACCCACCGGAACCTTCCAGACCAGCCGCTCGATATCCTCGGGATAGAGCCGCAGGCAGCCGTGGCTGACCCGAGCGCCAACGCCGAAGGACTGGTTCGTCCCGTGGATGAGATAACCCGGGGTGGCCAGCATGATCGCATAGTCACCCAGCGGATTGTCCGGGCCAGGAGGGACCACCCGCGACAGTTCGACACCTCGACTGGCGTAGGACTCCCGCACCGAGCGCGGCGGCGTCCAGCTCGGCCGTTCAATGCGGTCCGTGACCCGCGTCTCCAGCACCGGCGTCCGGAATGCATCCCGACCGATGCCCACAGGCGCGGTGAAGACCCGGTCCTCTCCAGGCGGGAAGTAGTAGAGCCGATACTCGGCAAGGTTCACCACGATGCCCTCCCGCGGCCCAGGCGGCAGCAGGAACGCAATGGGCAGCCGGACACGCGTGCCCTCGCCCGGCAGCCAGACATCCACGTCCGGGTTGGCACGCGCCATCTCGTTGGCGCCGAGACCATGCTCGCGTGCCAATTCCACCAGCGTGTCCTCGTGCCGGGCGGTTACCCAGAATACTTCACCCACCACGTCGGTATCGGCGTCCGGCAGCGGGTACTCCCGCATGGCCTCCGCCGACGATGACATCAGGGCAAACAACAGGGTCAGGATCTTCAGCAGGGCAAACGAATTGACAGCGTTCAAGGCAGTGGCATTCCAGCTTGGAGGTGAATTTCCCCACCTGTACCGGAACGGCACAGGCATCCTTCTCGCGGCTACTCTAATCCATGCCGACGTCGTCGTCGCGCAGCGCCGCTCCGGTATGGAGTGGAGCCCTGCAAGCAGATGGCAGACGGCTCGCTTTAAGACCGCGGCCTGTGCCAGACGTTCCACTCACCCGACTGATCGAGGCTCCCTGCCGGCATGAACCGCCTGATCGACCGCCTGCGCACAGACCCGCTGCCCTGGCTGCTGCTGCTCGCGCTGCCCGGCCTGCTCGCACTGAGTTCCGCCGAGCTCTCATCCCTTCCCGATCTGGTGCACTGGCAGACCCTGGCCACGCTGGCCGGGCTGATGGCGCTGAGCCGGGCACTCGAAAGCAGCGGCTACCTGATGCACGCCGGCACCCACCTGATGCGCCGCATCCGCAGCGAGCGCAGCCTCGGCGTGGCGCTGGTGCTGTTCGCCGCCGGCCTCGCCGCAGTGGTCACCAACGATGTCGCCCTGTTCATCGTCGTCCCGCTCACGCTCAGTCTGCGCAGCATGGCTGACCTGCCCACGGGCAGACTGATCATCCTCGAAGCGCTGGCCGTCAACGCCGGCTCGGCCGTGAGCCCGGTGGGCAACCCTCAGAATCTGTATCTGTGGCAGGCCGCGGACGCGGACTTCCTCACGTTCACGCTGGCCATGCTGCCCCTCGGGCTCGGACTGCTGCTCATCGTGCTGGCGCTGGTACCCATGATGCTGGGGTCGAACAGCATTTCCGCCAGCGCCCTGAAGCAACCCGTCAGGCTCGAACGCGGACTCCTGTGGCTGACCCTCCCGGCCTATCCCCTGTTCCTGCTGGCGGCCGAGGCTGGCTGGGCCCTGCCCGCAGCGGGCATCATCGGCGCACTGTTCCTGATCTTCCGGCCAGGGTTGCTGCGGGATCTCGACTGGAGCCTGCTGTTGCTGTTCATCCTCATGTTCATCAATCTCGGCCTGCTGGCCCAGCTGCCTGCTGTGGCCGCCCAGACGGCGTACATCGATGCCCTTCCAGGCGGATTGTTCAGCGCTGCCACCCTGCTGTCCCAGGTCATCTCCAACGTCCCGGCGGCCATCTTCCTGGCCGAATTCAGCAGCGATTGGCGCCTGCTGGCCTGGGGGACCAACGTCGGCGGCTTCGGCCTCGCCATCGGTTCTCTCGCCAACCTGATCGCCTTGAGGCTGGCACGGGAGCCCGGATTGTGGATCCGCTTTCACGTCTGGTCGATTCCCGTCCTGCTGCTCAACTGGCTGTTCGGTCTGGGCCTGCTGGCCTGGTTGGGGTGAAGCCATGTTGAAACGACTGCAGCGGTGGCGCGAAGACCGCCTGCTCGCCCGCAGCCATCTTGGCGAACGCTGGGAGTCCGCTGTCGAATCCTGGCCGGTGGCAGCCCGCTATCAGGGACCTGAGCGCACCCGCCTCAAGGACAGCGCCCTGCGCTTCCTGCTGCGCAAACAGTTCGTCGCCGGCGCCGACTTCGAACTCGAAGATCCCATGCGGCTGCTGGTGGCCACCATGGCCGTGGTCCCCGTCCTGGAACTCGGCCTGCACTGGTATCGCGGCTGGTCGTCCGTGGTGATCTACGAGACGCCTTTCGTACCTGCCGGCGAATGGGAGGACGAGTTCGGCATCGTGCATCAGAGCGACGAACCCTTGAGCGGCGAGGCCTGGCCCCAGGGCCCCGTCATCCTGTCGTGGAGCGATGTCCTCGAAGCCAACGCGGAGGACGGCTACAACGTCGTCATTCACGAGATGGCTCACAAACTCGACATGCTCGACGGTGATGCCAACGGCGCACCGCCCCTGCATCGCGGCATGGATCCAGGCGCCTGGAAGCGGAGCTTCAGCACGGCCTGGGATGCCCTGGAAGCCAGCCACGAAGCCGAGGCCGACGACCTGCCCATCGATCCCTACGCCCTTGAGGACAGCGGCGAGTTCTTCGCCGTCACCAGCGAATGCTTCTTCGAGGCTCCCGAGCGCCTGGCGACCACCTGGCCGGACGTCTACGCCCAACTCTGCGCCTTCTACCGCCAGGATCCGCGCCGGCAGCGCCATGAGCCTCAGCAGGACGCCACGAAATCGGCCCAATCGCTGCGCGATTAGGGCCTTCCCACATGAGTTCAACGCCAACTTCGAGCGTCACGCCATTGTGGGAGAGCGCTATTTCGCCAAGCGAAATGCGCCGATCTGGATGCCGCCCAGCGAAGGCAACCACATCAGCTTCGGCAAAGTGCTTCGAGATCGGCCCAATCGCTGCGCGATTAGGGCCTTCCCACAAGAAGGGCAGCGCCGCCTGCATGGGGACTACCGCAGTTCAGCTCGCCAGGAAGTCACCATAGCGGCCACGGAAGAACAGCAGCGGCCCCCGCTGATCATCGACGATGGCCAGATCGCGGACCCGCCCGATGGCGATGGTGTGATCGCCCGCGTCATGCTCGGCCTGAAGCTCACAGTCCACGTAGGCAATGACGCCCGTGAGAATCGGCGAACCGCTGACACCGGCGTGCCACGGCACCTCAGCGAACTTGTCAATGCCGCTGCGGGCAAACGTGGCACAGACATCCTGCTGATCGGCGCCGAGGATGTTGATGCAGAAAGCTCCCGAGTCCCGAATCCGTGGCCAGCTCGACGACTGTTTGCCGGGACAGAGCGCCACCAGGGGCGGATCCATGGACAAGGATACGAAGGACTGGGCTGCGAACCCCGCAGGCTCACCGTCCTTGGCGCCGGTGGCAATCACCACACCGGTACAAAACTGACTCATCGTGGCCCGGAACACTGCACCATCGAATTCGCTCATACGCCGCTCCCCGATTGACCCTGGCGCGGGACTATAGCAATCACCCCCCATCGCAGCGAACCGGGTGCCCCGGCTGCAGCGCGTTTCCAGAACTCCCAACGACCAGTACAATCCTCGACCTGCCAACCCCGATGGAGCATGCCGTGGCCCAGGATCTGGAAGCCTTCCGCACAGAAGTTCGCGACTGGCTGGAAGCGAACTGCCCCGCGTCCATGCGCACCCCCATGCCCGAGGAAGAGGTGGTATGGGGCGGCCGCAAAGCCGAGTTCGTCAATCCGGACTCCAAGGTCTGGCTCGACCGCATGGCCGAACGCGGCTGGACCGCACCCACCTGGCCCGCGGCCTATGGCGGCGGCGGCTTGAGCGCAGACGAGAGCAAGGTCCTGCAGCAGGAACTCGGCCGCATCAATGCCCGCCCGCCGCTCAACAGCTTCGGTCTGTGGATGCTCGGGCCGGCCCTGCTCGAATTCGCCAACGAGCAGCAGAAGCAGCAGTTCCTGCCGCCCATCGTCCGCGGCGAGATCCGCTGGTGCCAGGGCTACTCCGAGCCCGGCGCCGGTTCCGACCTCGCCGGCCTGCAGACCAAGGCCGAGGACAAGGGCGATCACTGGCTGGTGAACGGATCGAAGATCTGGACCAGCTATGCCGATCAGGCCGACTGGATCTTCTGCCTGGTACGCACGGAGCCGGATGCGCCCAAGCACGAGGGGATCAGCTTCCTGCTGTTCGACATGGCCAGCGAGGGTGTGTCCACCTCGCCGATCCGCCTGATCAGCGGGGCTTCACCGTTCTGCCAAACGTTCTTCGACGACGTGAAGGTGCCCAAGGAGAACCTGGTCGGGCAGCGCGGCAAGGGCTGGACCATCGCCAAGCGCCTGCTGCAGCACGAGCGGCAGATGATCTCGGGTATCGGCGGCAATTCAGCCCTGGGGGGCTCGCCACGGGCGCTGGAGAATCTGGCCAAGAACTACGTCGGTGAGGCCGACGGCCGCATCAGCGACCCTGTGCTGCGCGACCGGGTGGCTGCTCATCGCATGAACGACCACGCCTTCCGCCTGACCATGTCCAGGGCATTTGAGGAAGCCAAGGCCGGCAAGTCCGACGGCAACCTCTCGGCGATGTTCAAGTACTACGGCAGCGAGCAGAACAAGCGCAAATTCGAGGTCATGCTGGAGATCATGGGCACCCAGGCCTTGGGCTGGGAAGGGGAAGGCTTCGAGGACCGGGAGCTGGACATCACCCGCCAGTGGCTGCGTTCCAAGGCCAACTCCATCGAGGGCGGCACGTCGGAAGTGCAGCTCAACATCGTCGCCAAGCGGGTCCTCAATCTGCCGGACTGAGGACCCTTGCGGCGGGCAAAGCAGCGGCCGCGATGACGTTGCCCGAGGCAGCAACTTCAGCTTCGGCACAGCGCCTTGAGATCGGCCCATCCGGCTGCGCCGGATAGGGCTCTCCCACAAGGGGGCAGCGGGCCACGAGGTCGGCCCGTCTTGCGCTGCTGATCAGTAGCCGCGCTCGGCATCCACTCGATGA
>JAFIFL010000311.1 GCA_020832055.1 Gammaproteobacteria bacterium | reverse complement strand
CGAATCGCCTCGAGATCGGCCCAATCGCTGCGCGATTAGGGCCTTCCCACAACAGCGGCGCGACGCCAGATCCGAGCGACACGCCAGCTTCAACATGACAGTGGCTGCCGTATACTGCGCGGCCTCCCGCGCTCGGCGTTCGGTGCCCCTTGGATCAGAGTCTGCTCATTTTCCTCGCACTCGTGCTGTTCGGCAGCTACGTGCAGACCGTTGCGGGCTTCGCGCTGGGCATGATCCTGATTGCCGGCAGCTCGGCGCTGGCCCTGTTTCCGCTGCCCGTGACCACGGCCGTGATCAGTCTGGTCAGCATGGTCAACATCTTCATGGCCCTGCACGGTCACTACCCGCGCATCTATCGCCGCGGCGTCATCTGGCTGATTCTTGGCCAGCTGCCCTTCGTGGCCGTGGGCGTGGCACTGCTCAACTACCTGGACGCTTCGGCGGAACGGGTGCTGCAGGGGCTGCTCGGCAGTTTCATCGTGCTCGGCTGCGGCGCGATGATGATCCGCCCGCGGCCCAGGGCGGTCGTTTCCGGCCGCCCCGCCTTTTTCGCAGCGGGTGTGGGTGGTGGCCTGCTCGGCGGCCTGTTTTCGGCCTCGGGACCGGTGATCGGCTGGTTCGTCTATCGCCAACCACTGGGCGTACCGGAAATCCGCGCCAGCCTGCTGGCGACCTTCGCCCTCGGCACCATCGCCCGCACCGTGGTGGTCGGCGTGGAGGGCGGACTGACCCGCGACGTGTGGCTGCTCACCGCCTGGAGCATCCCGCTGGTGCTGCTGGCCACCTGGCTCGGCCGCCGATTTCCGCCTGCGCTGTCCGAAGCCAGCCTGCGGCGGCTGGCCTTCGCCCTGCTGTTCGCCATGGGCGGCTGGATCCTGCTGACCGCAATCCGTGGGCCCACCCTGTGATTCAGAAGCAGCGCTCATACCAGTGCACGTCCCACCAGCGTTCGAACTTCCAGCCACATTCGTGCATGCGTCCTGCCAGCTGGTAGCCGAACTTCTCGTGCAGACGCACCGAGGCCGGGTTCGGTGTCGTGATCAGGCTGTAGGCCCGGTGCACGCCCGCCTCAGTGAGCGCATCGAGGAGCACCCGGTAGAGCTCCGAACCGGTGCCCTGCCGGACGCGATCCGGGGCCAGATAGATCGTGGTTTCCACGGATCGGCGGTAGGCCGCTTTCGGGCGCAGGGGCGTCGAGCAGGCGAAGCCAGTGATGCGGCCGGCGTCCTCGGCCACCATGAGCTGGCACGGCCCGGAACTCGCGAACTGCTCGAACCAGGCCTCGCGCTGGACTGGCGTGTACGGGGCGAGATCGAAGGTGGCCGGGCTCGTGACGATGTAGTGATTGTAGAGTTCGGTGATCGCCGCCAGATCCTCCATCGCGGCCCGGCGGACGGTCATCGGCGACGGCGCTCCTTCCAGAGCTCGGTCATGAGTCCGAACAGCTCCGGAACATTGGGCGCGCGTTGATCGCCGCTGAACTCGCGGTACAGCGTCGCCACGTTCACGGCAATGCGCTCTGCGTCGCCCCAACTCTCGTAGTCGGCGAAATGAATGTCCCGGGCGGCCTCGCTGGCACTCATGCCGGCCTCGTACCGGGCGCGGGCCTCGTCGCGGATGTAGCCAAGATAGTCGCGGACGGCGCGCACGCCGCGGGCATCGGTAATCGGTCCGTGGCCGGGAACCACCTGCGCCGGGCTCAAGGCCAGGATGCGCTCGCAGGCGTCGATCCAGTTGCCCACCGGTCCGGCCCACATGATCGGGTGGCCCTCGATGAAGAGGATGTCACCGGTGTACACGATCCGGTCATCCGGGACATGGACCAGGGTGTCGCCACGGGTGTGGGCGGGACCGACCTGATACAGCTGTACGGTCTTGCTGCCGACGGTGAGCTCGAAGTCGCCCTCGAAGGTGCGTGTGGGCGGCGTCTGGGTGATGCCCTCGAAGTTGAAGGCGCCGAAACAGTGCAGGAAGAACTCGCCGAGATCCCCAAGTTCTGACGCCTGCCGCTTCATGGCGGCCATGGCGGCCGGGTTCTCATGGGCCATCTCTTCGGCGCAGGCGGCGGAGGCGATGATCTCCGCGTTGGCGACCAGTTCGTTGCCATTGCAGTGATCGCCGTTGGCGTGGGTGTTCACCAGCCGCTCGATGCGCCGCGCCGATGGAATCGAGGCGCGCATGGCGGTGAGCATCTCGCCGGTGAGTTCGAGGTCGAACAGCGTGTCGACGAGCAGATTGGACTCACCGTCGGTGATCAGGCCCGCATTCGACCAGCCCCAGCTCCCGTCCGGCTGCAGCCAGGCCCAGCTGCCGCCGCCGAGATCGGTGAGTCCGCGGTCATAGGGGCGCGTCCCCAGCTGCCGTGACATGCTCTCCTCCTGAGTGGTCCTGTCAGGTCGCGGCACCGCTGCGAACTGTCGTTGGAGCATCGGTGCCTGCTCGGAGCCCCAACATAGCGCAAAGCCGGGGATGTGTGCAGGCGCCTCGCAAGTTCTACAATCGCGCCCGTGATGTCCGGGGAGGGAGAAGGGAGTGACGGTGACGACGGCCGATGACGAGTTCGCGGAGATCCGCCCCTACCGGGACGAGGAAGTGGGTCCGGTACTGGCACGACTGCTGGCCGACGAGGAATTCCTGCACGCCGTGGTGGCCTATCGCTTTCCGCGCCTGACCCGTATCGCGCCGGGCCTGCTGCGGGCATTGGCGGCCAGAGTCCTGGCGCGGCGGGTCGCCGGGTACCGGACCGTGGATGATTTCCAGTTCTCCCTCGAAAGCTGGTTCGATCGCATGATTGCCGGCACCACCGACGGCCTGAGCTGGAGCGGGCTCAAAGAACTCGACCCCCGTCGCGCCTACCTGTTCGTCTCCAACCACCGTGACATCGCCATGGATTCCGGCTTTCTCAACTATGCGCTGCATGCGGAAGGTCACAGCACGTCCCGCATCGCCATCGGCGACAACCTGCTGAAGAAGCCCTACGCCACGGATCTGATGCGCCTGAACAAGAGCTTCGTGGTCAAGCGCTCGGCCAAGGGCGTGCGGGAGCAGCTCGCGGCGTACACCCAGACCTCACGCTTCCTGCACCACTCCATCGGCAGCGGGCATTCCGTTTGGATCGCCCAGCGTGAAGGCCGCGCCAAGGATGGCGACGACCGCACCGACCCGGCGATGATCAAGATGTTTCACCTGTGCGAACGCAAGAGCGGTCGCGACTTTGCCGAGGTGATCGCGGATCTGCACATCGTCCCCGTGGCCATATCCTACGAACTCGATCCCTGCGATGGGATGAAGGCCCACGAACTGCGGGTGAAAGCCGAGACGGGCAGCTACGAGAAACCGCCGGACGAGGACATCCACAGCATCGTCACCGGGATCACCGGTGCGAAGGGCCGGGTCCACGTCCACTGCGGACCTGAGCTCACTGAACCGCCCGCGGACGCCAATGGGGTGGCAGCCTGGCTCGATGACGAGATTCAGCGCGGCTTCCGGTTGTTTCCGACGCATCTCGAAGCCTGGCGGCGGCGCGGTGGCGAAGTACCTGCAAAGCTCGAGGCGGAGGTGGGCGGCCTCACTGGTGCGACCTCGGAGCGCTTCGAGACTCGTCTCGCCGCGCTGCCGGCGGCGGAGCGGGATTTCCTGCTGCTGCAGTACGCCACCCCGGTGGCGAATCATCTCGCACGCAGCTGAGCGCTCCCGTCACCAAACTGTGGGAAGCTGCGCAGCGAAGCGGAGCAGCGATCT
>JAFIFL010000310.1 GCA_020832055.1 Gammaproteobacteria bacterium | reverse complement strand
GCCTTCGGTGAATGTCGTGCAGATCGGCGCATTTCGCTGCGCGAAATAGCGCTCTCCCACAATGGCGTATCGCGTGAACCTTGCGTCGCACGAAAGCTCACCTCGGTGGCGTGCGGGCGAAGGCCCAGGCGTGGACCCCCGCTGCGCCAGCCGCGAGCAGGGTGCCGGTCACGACGTCCAGGGTGGTTCCCGTGGTCACCACGTCATCGACGATGATGATCTGAGCGGGCACGGCCCCCGGCCGAGCCCGGAAAGCGCCGGCCAGATTGCGGCGGCGCGCGGCGCGGCTGAGACCCGACTGGGGGCGGGTGGACCGGTGCCGGCGAAGCGCTCCCGTGACGATCCGCCAACCGCCCAGGCGGGCCAGATGCTCGGCGATCAGCGAGCTCTGATTGAAGCCTCGCCGCCATTGCCGCCAGGGGTGCAGCGGGACGGGCAGCAGACAGGCGTCGAGCGGCAGCGCACCGGTCGGCAACCGCTCGTACATGACTTCCGCCATGACCCGACCGGCAGCGCGCAGACCGCGGAATTTCAAGGCCTGCACCAGCAGGTCGGCGGGGTCTTCATAGCTCGCGGCCGCCTGCAGGGACAGATGGCGCGGCGGTTTCAGCGTGCAGGAGCCGCAGGGGCCGGCCATCCCCGGGGCCATGGGCAGGGCGCAGCGCGGACAGGCATCGATCAATGGCGGCAGGTCGGCCTCGCAGACGTCGCAGAGGTCCCGCTGACGATGGCTCGCCAGACCGCACAACACGCAGCGCCCGGGAGCAAGCAGCCAGGTCAGGCGGCCGAGCAGGGATGGCAGCGTCGTCGACATCCGGTGAGCATGCCGCGCGCCAGCCGGGCACGCTGTGCGATGTTGACCATCGAGCCTCCAGGCAGAAGCTGAAAAGGCTGTAGGCGCTCACCGATGCTATGATTCCCGCCCTGTTCTTCGCTGCCCGGGCGTCATGCCGGGCAGTCAGCCAACCAGGAGATCGAGGGTCACATGCCTGCCTATCGCACGCCGCTGCGCGACATGCGTTTTCTGCTCGACGAGGTCTACGACTTCACGGCTCACTACCAGCGCCTGACAGGCGTGGAGACGGTGGACCGTGCCCTGCTCGACGGCATCCTCGATGAAGTGGCACGCTTCACCGAGCAGGAGCTTTTTCCCCTCAATCTCAGCGGCGACAAGCAGGGCTGTCGGCTCGAAAACGGCGTCGTGACGACACCCCGCGGCTTCCGCGAAGCCTATGCGGAGTTCGTGGCCGGCGGCTGGACGGCCGTCACCGGCTCACCCGAGTGGGGCGGTCAGGGGCTGCCGGCCACCGTGGCCATGCTGGTGGAAGAGCTGACCATGACCACCAATCTGGCCTGGGGCATGTATCCGGCGCTGTCTCACGGCGCGATGAACGCTTTGGAGGCTCACGGCACCGAGGAGCAGAAGGACGTCTATCTGCGGCAGCTCCACTCAGGTGCCTGGACCGGGACCATGTGCCTGACGGAACCCCACTGTGGCTCCGACGTCGGCCTGCTGCGGACCCGTGCCGAACCGCAGGCTGACGGCAGCTATGTCATCAACGGCACCAAGATCTTCATCTCGGCAGGTGAGCATGATCTGGCCGAGAACATCGTTCATCTGGTGCTCGCCCGGCTGCCGGATGCGCCGGCGGGAACCAAGGGCATCTCCATGTTCGTCGTGCCCAAGTATCTGCCGGAAGCTGGCGGCATCGGCGCCCGCAACGGCGTCACCTGCGCCAGTCTCGAAGAGAAGATGGGCATCCACGGCAACGCCACCTGCGTCCTCAACTTCGATGCGGCCAGGGGCTGGCTGGTGGGCGAGGAAAACAAGGGCATGCGCTGCATGTTCACCATGATGAATGCCGCCCGGCTGGTGGTGGGACTGCAGGGGCTCGGTCAGGCCGAAGCCGCCTATCAGGCCAGCGCCGCCTATGCGCTGGAGCGGGAGCAGATGCGGTCGCTGTCCGGGCCGGCGGCCCCCGACCGGCCTGCCGATCCGATCATCGTCCACCCGGACGTGCGTCGCATGCTCCTGACCCAGAAGGCGCTCACCGAAGGCTGTCGGGCCTTGGCCTATCACGCCGGCATGCAGCAGGATCTCGGCGGTAACGGGATCGATCCCGAAGTGAGAGCGCGCTCCCAGAAGCAGATTGACCTGCTCACGCCCGTCGTCAAGGGTTTCCTTACCGAGATGGCCATGGAGAGCACCAACCATGCGCTGCAGATCTTCGGCGGCCACGGCTTCATTCGCGAGCACGGCGTTGAGCAGTACGTCCGCGATACCCGCATCACCCTCATCTACGAGGGCACCACGCAGATTCAGGCGCTGGACCTCATCGGCCGCAAGGTGCTGTTCGACGGCGGTGCGGGGCTCACGGCGCTGATCGCCGAGATCGAGGCGACCTGTGCGGAGCACCGCGGCGACGAAGCCCTGGCGAGGTATGTGGCCGAAGTGTCCAGGCTGGCGGCCGAGTGGGGTGATCTCGCCACCGACCTCGGTCGCCGGGGCATGGAGAATCCGGAGGAGGTCGGCGCTGCTGCGGTGGATTTCCTGATGTACTCGGGTTACGTCCTGCTGGCGTGGTGCTGGCTGCGCATGATGGCTGCCGCCGTTCGTTCAGAGCACGCGGGCCAGACGTTTTACACGGGCAAAATGCAGACGGGTGACTTCTACTTCCGGCGGCTCCTGCCACGCACCGGATTGCTCGCGGCCACCATTCGCGATGGCTCCGATGCGCTGCTGAACATGCCTGCGGAGGCGTTCACCCGTTAGTCTGGTGAGTCTGATCTGGAGCCCCTATGCCCGGCTATACCGCACCCCGGCGTGATCTCTCCTTCGTGCTGTTCGATCTGTTGGACGCCGAGTCCCATTGGCAAGCCATGGCCGCCACCCGCGAGGTGGACCGGGCCCTGGCGGAGGCCATCATCGACGCGGGCGGCACCCTGGCGGAGTCGGCCTTTCTGCCGCTGAACGCCAGCGGCGACGCCGAAGGCTGCCGCTTCGATGGCGGCGAGGTCACCACGCCCGCAGGGTTCATCGAAGCCTACCGGGATTATGCCGAGGGTGGCTGGACCGGCCTCGGCGGTGAGCCCGAGCACGGCGGTCAGGGCATGCCGAAGATGCTCACGGTGGCGGTGGAGGAAATGTTCTTCGCGGCCAACACCTCCCTCTATCTCTACCCGGCGCTGTCGGCGGGCGCCGCCCTGCTCATCGCCAGCCACGGCTCCGAGGCGATGAAGCAGCGCTGGCTGCCTGAGATCTACGCCGGCACCACCACCGGCACCATGTGTCTGACCGAGCCCCACGCGGGCTCCGATCTCGGCCTCCTTCGCACCCGCGCAGAGCCGTTGGCAGATGGCGAGTACAGCCTCACCGGCACCAAGATCTTTATCACCGGGGGCGAGCACGACCTCACCGACAACATCGTCCATCTGGTGCTCGCGCGGCTGCCCGATGCGCCGGAAGGCTCCCGGGGCATCTCCCTGTTCCTGGTCCCGAAAGTGCTCGACGATGGCCAGCGCAATGCGGTCGCTGCCGGCGCCATCGAGCACAAGATGGGCATCCGCGGCAGTGCCACCTGCGTGCTGAACTTCGACGGCGCCCGGGGTTACCTCATCGGTGAGCCGAACCGGGGCCTCGCCTGCATGTTCACCATGATGAACTACGAGCGGCTGTCCATCGGCCTGCAGGGCCTCGGTGCCGGCGAGATCGCCTATCAGAATGCGCTGGCTTATGCCCGCGAGCGCCTGCAAGGCCGGGCCCCCCGCCCCGACGATCGACGTGAGG
>JAFIFL010000309.1 GCA_020832055.1 Gammaproteobacteria bacterium | reverse complement strand
CCCCCGGGCGGGGCCCGCGGCCCGTGGCCACGCTCATCGCGGCCATTCGCGAGCGGTTCGGTGAGCAGTTTGCTGGTGCGCTCTATTATGGCTCCTGCCGGCGTCAGGCCGAGCCGGAAGGTGTGATCGACCTGCATGTGCTGCTGCATGATCCGAAGCCGGCTCTCGGTGCCGTTTCGGCAATGCTGTGCCGGTTGCTGCCGCCGAACGTGTACTATCTGGAGGTGCCCCATGGCGATGACCTCGTCCGCTGCAAGTATGCGGTGCTGTCGGTGGCGCAGTTTCACCGTTCCTGCACCCGGGCGGCGTTCCATTCCTACTTCTGGGCGCGTTATGCGCAGCCGCTGACGCTGGTCGAACTCGACGACCCGGACGCTGCCCTGGACAGTCTGGTGACGGCGCTGGAGACCCTGGCCGGACGCAGCCTGCCCCTGGTGGATCCCGGCGCAGACTGGCATGGCTTCTGGGTACGCACCCTGCGGTTGTGCTATCGCGCCGAGCTGCGGGCTGAAGGTGGCGGGCGGGCCGAAGTGCTGGTGGCGGGGCATCCGGATCACTATCGAGAACTTGGCACGACCGTGCTCGGCGATCTGGCGCGAGGCCGGCGGTGGCCTGCGCGTCTGGCCTGGGCCCTGCGGATCGTCATCGGCAAGCCGTTGTCGCTGGCGCGGCTCATCAAAGGCCTGTACACCTTCGACGGCGGCCTCGACTATGTTGCCTGGAAGCTGGAACGGCATACCGGAAAGCGGGTCGAAATCCCCGAGCGGGTCCGGCGCAGGCCCCTGATCTTTCTCTGGCCACTGATCTTCAAACTCTGGCGCGAGGGCATGTTTCGATGAACGACGTCGCGATGACCGATGCCAAGACTGAATCCAAGCCGAGGCGGAAGCTGTTGCAGCGGCTGGTCAAGCATGGCGTCCGTGCCTTGAACGACTTTCAGGGCCGGCATTCGCCCATCGGCATTCCGCCGATCTTTCCCGAGCCGCGGGTGTTCCCATTCACGGTACCGCTGGAAGACGCCTGGCAGAGCATCCGCAGTGAACTCGACGAAGTGCTGAAGCGGCGCGAGGACGTGCCGTCGTTCCACCAGATCTCACCTGATCAGGCCCGCATCTCCAAGGGCGACAACTGGAAGACCTACACCTTCTACGTCATGGGTCATCGGGTGGACGACAACTGCGCGAGTAGCCCGGAGACGGCAGCGCTGCTCGATCGTCTGCCGGGGCTGCAGAATGCCTTCTTCTCCATCCTGGCGCCGCGCTACCACATCCCGGCCCACTGCGGGCCGTCGCGGGCCCTGCTGCGGGCGCACCTGGGCCTGAAGGTGCCCCAGGACCGGGACAACTGCTGGATCCGGGTGCACGGTCAGTACCACCACTGGCAGGAAGGCCGGGTCGTGGTGCTCGACGATACCTACGAGCATGAAGTGAGGAACGACACCGACGAGGAGAGGGTGGTGCTGTTCCTGGATTTCGATCGTCCCATGGATCTGCCCGGCCGCATTGTCGACGGCCTGCTGCTGCGGGCCATGGGCGCCACGGCCTTCGTCCGCGATCCGCTGCGCAATCTGGAGGCCTGGCGTGCCGGGCGTCCCCAACGGACACCCCATGACGGTTGACCGCTACCTGCTCAAGGAGATGGGCCGGCCGTTTCTGGTCGGCTGGTTCCTGCTGACGGCGATTTTCGGGGCCTACATCACCGCCGGTCTGCTGCAGGATGCCGCCGCGGCCGGGCTGGCGCCCACGTCCATGTGGGCCCTGGTGGCGCTGCGGTGCATGATCGCTGCCGAGGTCATCGTCCCCACGTCCATGTTCTTCGCCGTGCTGTTTGCCTTCGAGCGCATGAACCGGGATCGGGAGCTGGTCGCATTGTTTGCCGGCGGCTGGTCACGGGCCCGGTTGCTGCTGCCGGTGGTGGGCATCGGCTGCATGATGGTGGTGGTGGTCGCGGTGCTCACGCTGCAGGCGCGCCCCTGGGCCTACCGTACCAGTGATCTGGTGGAGGACAGGGCAGCGCGGCTCGACGTCAGCGCCATGCAGGCCGGACGCTTCTACGCCCTCGGCTCCGATCTGGTGGTGACCGCGTCGAGCATCGATCAGAGCGGCGGGTATCTGGAGGACGTTCTGGCCCGCCAGAAGCGGCTCCTCGGTGATCGTCTGATTCGGGCCGAGCAGGCACGGCTGGCGCCGCCGCAGGCCGACGGATCCCAGCTGGTGGAGTTCTTCCGCGGTCAGGTGGTGACGCTCAGCGCCAGCGGCGGCGACGTGCGCCACGGTTTCGAGCGCCTGGGGGTACGCTGGCGGGAGACCGTCCCGGACGAGCAGGCGCTGCTCGACCGCCGTGCCCGGCCCACCAACGCCCTGCGTCATGCCGAGGTGCCACGGGAGACGGCGGAATTCCAGTGGCGGCTGACCCTGCCGTTCCTCACTTTTGGCATGACCCTGATCGCGGGCGTGATCGGCACGGTGGCTCCGGGTCGGGTCACGTCGCTGCGCATGCTGACGGCCATCGGTGCCTACGTGCTGGTGTTCAACGTGGCTGCAGCGGCGCGGACCGGGCTCGAACAGGGCAACGTCGCCGCCATGCCGGGCATCTTCTGGCTGCCGCTGCTGCCCCTGGCCATGGTCGGCGGCATCCTGATCTGGTTGAGGCGCCACACATGATCCGTTTGGGACGCATCGACCGTTATCTCGGGATCGAGCTGTTTCGCGGCTACGCTGTGGTGGCCGCCGTGCTGCTGTCCCTGTTCTCGGTGATGGCTTTCATTGACGAACTCGGCGATGTCGGCGACGGCGTCTACAACGTCGGCAGCGCGCTGGCCTACGTGACCATGACCACGCCGAGTCGGGTCCTGCGACTGCTGCCTTTCATCACGCTGTTCGGGGGCGCCCTGGCGCTCTGGCAGCTGGCCCGACGCAGCGAACTGGTCATTCTCCGGGCCGCAGGGATGTCCCTGCGTCGGCTGGCCTGGTCCACCATGCTGCCCGGGCTGGTGTTGGTGGTGGTGGTGCCGCTGATCTACGAGTTCGTCGCGCCGGCGTTGTACCAGGGCGCCACCATGAGCCGGGAGACGGCCATAGGCGGCGAGGGCCGGGTGGGTCAGGGGTTCTGGTCCCGCAGTGGTGATGTGGTGATCGAGGTGGGGGCCCTGGAGTACGGGCGGGTGCCCGTGGACATCCGCATTTATCACCTCGGTCCCGATGCCGGTCTGCAATCGGTATTGGAGGCGACGTCGGCGGATCCCCAGGAAGACGGCAGCTGGCGTCTTCAGGGCCCCGAGGAGCGGGTGTTCTTCGCCGATCGCGTCGAGCGCAAAGTGCAGGACTTCGACAACTGGCGGCCCTGGTGGGCGGACGACACGCCGCTGCATCCGCCGCCAGTGGACAGCCTGTCCTTCAGCGACCTGCGCGGCTACATCGCCTACCTGGAAGCCACCGGGCAGCCGCGGCAGCGCTGGGAGCTGGCCTACTGGCGCATGTGGCTGCTGCCGGTATCGGCGCTGCTGATGGGCCTGCTGGCAGTCCCCATAGCCCTGATGGGCCCGCGGGAAGGCGAGTTCAAGTTCGTGGGGCTCGCTGCGGCCGGTGGATTGTTCTACTACCTGGGCGATCAGGTGGTGGCCAATGCGGTGCTGGTCAGCGGTGCGTCACCGCTGATGGCGGCCCTGGCACCGCCCCTGGCCCTGGCGCTGGTGGTGGGGTACATCCTCAAACGACTGGATTGAGCGCCGGTTGCGCTGCGCAGCTTCCCACAAGGCGGTTGTGCCCTGCTTGTGGGAGAGCCCTAATCG
>JAFIFL010000308.1 GCA_020832055.1 Gammaproteobacteria bacterium | reverse complement strand
GGTCGGTGGATCGGGGTGAGCATGATGCGGCCATGGTGGTGGCCAGTGAGTCGCCCTCGCGGTTGTTCAAGTGTTCGCGCTTCGCGCCGGGGGATTACGATCTCGACTTCGATGCCCACTTCCTGCGCTGGATGCTGTCGGATGCGGCGGGTGCGTGGCGAGTGTCTTCGCGGCCGGCGGCGGATCGGCTCAGTCTCAAGCTGCACTTCGTCCACAGCCAGAGTCACGCCGGTGACTACCCGCTGTGCATGCAGATGGGTCTGCCCCACGCTGGCGGCACCGGCTGGCTGGATCATCCCAATGCGGCGGCGGCGGAGCGGGCAGGCGCCCTGCTGCTGCGTCAGGACATTCGGCTGCTGCCCCATCTCTTCGACGTCGGCATTCACGCCTATGCGGATCTGGTTCGCCATGGCGCTGTGGATCCTGCGGGCATCGATCACTTTCTCTGCCACTACTCCTCGGCGCGCTTTCGCGGTGTGGTCCGCGAGTGTCTGGAGCGTGCGGAGCTGGCCATTCCCGAGCAGCGCTGGTACTCCAATCTGGCGACGCGGGGCAACACCGGCGCGGCATCGATCTTCGTGATGCTCGATGACTTCCTGGCCGAACGGACGGTGGCACCGGGCGAGAAGATCCTGCTGTTCGTGCCGGAGTCAGGGCGCTTCACGGTGTCCTTTGCGCTGCTGGAGGTGGTTGGGCCCGACCCTTCGCCTCGAGAGACGCAGACCGCGGCAACACAGACGGTGGCAGAAACGTACGTCGATCTCGACGCACCGCCGCCGCCTCACGATCCGGCATCGGTGGACGCGGCGCGCAAGCCCGAGCTGGCGACGTTGCTGCTGGAACTGGCGGGCATCTGGAGTGACTTCCGCTCCCGGGCCTGGCGGTCGGCGCCGGTGCGGCGGATCGTGGTCGGCCGCTTCACGCAGCAGGATTATCTGAACTGGATGTCGCACTGGATTCCCCAGGTGCGTGAGGGCACACGCTGGATGCGCACGGCGGTGGACAATCTTTCCGAGCGCTACGCGCCGCTGCGTGCGCTGATCGAAGGTCACGCCGACGGCGAGCAGGACGACTATCAGATCCTGTTCGAGGACTATCGGCGCGCCGGTGGCAGCGTCGAGGATCTCGACGCCCTGCAGCGCAATCCCGGAGGCGAGGCGCTGAATGCCTTTCTGCACGCCCAGGCGCGGCAGACCGATGCCGTCGGCCTGCTCGGGGCGATCTACATCATCGAGGGTTCCGGGCAGCGACTGATTCCGGCGCTGCTGCCCTTGATCCGGCGCCAGCTCTCGGAGCTCGGTCCGGTGTTCCGCTTCCTGCACTATCATGGCGAGAACGACATGGCGCACCTGCAACGCTGGCTCAACGCCGTGGAGCTGGTGCTGGAATGCTCGCCGGATGCCGTGGCAACCATGGCGGACATCACCCGCACGGCCCAGCGCACGGCCGCGCTCTATCTCATGCAGCTCGAGGATGCGGCATGAGACACGCCCCCGATTTCGAGACCCTGGCCCACGACCCGGATGATCCGAATCCATGGCTGGCGCTGTACTTAGACCGCAGCACGCCGCTGGGGGCGCACGTGAAGCAGGCGTGGTTGGCGGATTCGAGTTCGCCCTCGCGGCAGTATCTGCTGCCGGTGATCCGGCCGCTGGCCCGGCTGACCATCATCCTGTTCCAGCTGCTGAAGATCGTCATGCCGCGCAGTTTCCGCGCCTCGGGTCCACTGCATGCCCTGCTGGTGTGGGGGCTGACCCGCTTCGTGCGACCGGAAGCGAACTGGCTGATCCTGCGCCACTTCCACCTCGGCAGCGACATCCTCGCATTCATCGCCCGCAATGCACCGGAGGGCATCGAGGTGCCGACCAATCCGCTGCGGCCCTCGAACATCGCGGATCTGCGCGATGACGTATTCGTGCGCCACGACCTGAATCTCTTCAATTTCGTGATCAACCTGAACAAGCAGCTCAAGGCTCATGATCTGCGCCTCGGGCCGCCGGCGCAGGTGGACTTCAGCGATCTGAAGGAACCACCGATCCGCCTCGAGGACATGCCCAATCGCTGGACCAACGTCCTCGACCTGCAGACCGCCATCGAGCTGTTCACGCCGGCCTATCAGATCTTCCTCTCCGATGATGACTTCTGGCGCGCCACCAACTCCCTGCAGCTCGACGAGACCATCGGCACCTACTGCGCCGACATTCTCGATGGCCACAAGTATCTGGCGCTGGTGAACAACGGGCACCCGCTGGTCCCACTTACCACCCTGCGCGCGGGGTTCCGACTGGTGCTGCACGGGCTGGCTTCGGAGACGCTGCATGCGCTGCTGCGCGGTTATGCGCAGCAGCAGCAGGCAGAGCGCATGGCGGCCGGCTGATCGCGGGGGACCACGCCCGGCACTTCACGTAGAATCTGCGCCCGCACCCTGCGGACCCGGCGGCGATTGCTGAAGCGATCCCTGCCGCTGCCAGATCGGCACATGTCCGCCCCTTCAGCCACGAGAGGCACACCATGACCGACGTCTTCATTCTGTCCGCGGCGCGTACCGCTGTCGGGACCTTCAACGGCAGTCTCAAGGGCTTGTCGCCGACGCAACTCGGCGTCGCCGTCGCCAAGGCAGCGATGACCCGGGCCGGCGTTGACGCCGCGGAGGTCGACCACGCGGTATTCGGCAACGTCATTCCCAATGACGCCCAGGATCTCTATCTCGCCCGCACCATCGGCCTCGGTGCCGGCCTGCCGGAATCATCCCAGGGCCTGACCTTGAACCGCCTGTGCGGCTCGGGCGCCCAGTCCATCATCAGCGCCACCCAGATGATCATGCTCGGCGACAGCCGCATGGCCTTGGCCGGCGGCGCAGAGTCCATGAATCGGGCGCCCTATGCGGTGGAGGGGCTGCGCGAAGGCCGCAAAATGGGCGACGGCAAGATCTACGACTGGCTCACCCACACCCTGTCCGACCCGTTCGGCCATGGCCACATGGGCTGTACCGCCGAGAACATCGCCGAGAAATACCAGATCAGCCGCGAGCGGCAGGACGCGTATGCGGTGGAGAGTCAGGACCGGGCCCTGCGGGCCATCGAAGCCGGCCACTTCAAAGAGCAGATCGTCGGCATCGAACTGAAGACCCGCAAGGGTACGACGGTGTTCGACACCGACGAGCACCCGCGGGCCAGCACGATGGCAGACCTCGCCAAGCTGAAGCCAGCATTCAGGGAGGGCGGTACTGTGACCGCTGGCAATGCCTCGGGGATCAACGACGGCGCTGCGGCGGTGATTCTGGCCCACGAAGAAGAGGTAACAAGCCGCAACCTGACGCCCATGGCGCGAATCGTGTCCTGGGGGATCGCCGGGGTGCCGCCGGAGCTGATGGGCCTCGGTCCCATCGAGGCCGTGCCGATCGCGCTGAAACGCGCCGGATTGACCCTCGACGACATCGACGTGATCGAGTCCAACGAGGCATTCGCGGCGCAGTCGATCTCGGTGGCGGACGGGCTGGGCTTCGATCCGGCCAAGGTGAACCCGAACGGCGGCGCCATTGCCCTGGGGCATCCGCTGGGCGCCACCGGTTCGGTGCTCACAGTGAAGGCCCTCTACGAACTGGCGCGGACCGGCAAGCGCTATGGTCTGGTGACCATGTGCATCGGCGGCGGTCAGGGCATCGCGCTGGTGGTGGAGCGATTGGGCTGAAGGGCATTGCATCACAGCTGGTCGCGCACCCTTGTGGGAAGGCCCTAATCGCGCAGCGATTGGGGCCGATCTCGTGGCGCTCCGGCGAAGCTGAAGTCACTGCCTCCGCTCAACGTC
>JAFIFL010000307.1 GCA_020832055.1 Gammaproteobacteria bacterium | reverse complement strand
GTCGCTTCATCGGCCCATCGCGTCTCGAGGCCGCATCCCAGGCCAAGAGCCAGACGTTGTCTGAAGTCCCCAAGTACGCCATCGAGGCCATCGGCCTCGGTGGCGTCCTGCTGCTCACCCTGGGGCTGATGGCCGCCCAGGGCGGCGTCGAGGGCGGAGCATTGGGCGCCGTGCTGCCCGTCCTCGGCGTCTATGCCTTCGCAGCCTACCGCATGCTGCCCGCCTGTCAGCAGGTCTACAGCAGTGCCACCCGCCTGCGCTTCGGCGCCGCCGCCATTGATGCCGTGTATACGGATCTCATTCAGCGCAGCGAGCTGGCCGCACTGCCGCCCGCAGACGTCACGCCCCTGGACCCGCAGGACGCCATCGTTTTCGATCAGCTCAGCTACCAGTATCCTGGTGCGCCCCAGCCCGCTCTGCGGGGCATCAACCTCACCATTCCGGTGGGCAGCGCCATCGGCATCATGGGCCCCACCGGTGCCGGCAAGACCACCCTGGTGGACGTCCTGCTCGGCCTGCTGCAACCGACCGCCGGTGCCGTCAGGGTGGACGGTACCCCCATCGAAGCCGGCAACCTTCGGGCGTGGCAGCAGACCATCGGCTACGTCCCCCAGGAGATCTTCCTCACCGACGCCTCAGTCGCCGAGAACATCGCCCTCGGGGTGCCGGCTCATGCCATCGACATGGATCAAGTCCGCAAAGCCGCGCGGCTCGCCCAGGTTGATCAGTTCATCGAACACGAGCTGCCCGAGGGCTACGCCAGTGTGGTCGGCGAACGCGGCGTGCGCCTGAGCGGCGGACAGCGCCAACGCATCGGCATCGCCCGCGCGCTTTACCGGGAGCCCAGCGTGCTCGTCCTCGATGAGGCCACCAGCGCGCTGGACTCCGCCACTGAGAAGGGCTTCGTCGATGCCATCGGCGTCCTGGCCGGAACCCGGACGCTCATCACGATCGCCCACCGCGAATCGTCCCTGCGCTATTGCACCGCGGTCTACACCATCAGGCATGGGATCATTTATCCGCCAGACAGCACGACGAATGCCGCCGCACACCTGTCTTCTTAGGCAAGAGGAGATGTCGCAGGCATGTCTTGCCCCGCCACCGCGGTGCAGAGCAGCACCGCGCTGCCATGCAGTGATGCCAGTCGAATGAGATCAGCGTTGGTATGACGACTGAGAACATCGCCGGGTTGATCTTGCTCCTGCTTGGCGCAGTCATGACATTGGGGTTCATGCTGCGCTATCGATCCATCAGCTTGGCAGTGTTGCTGGCATTCGCAAGCCGGGCGGCCTCCGCGATGCTGCACACCTGGGGATTGATATCACTCCCGGGGCATGGTGCCGATACCAACCGTTTCTGGCGCCACGCCCAGGAGTGGGCGGCGTTGCCGCCTGATGAGTTCTGGGCGCTTTTCGATCCCACCACGAGCTTGATCTATTCTTGGTTCGGGGCCCTGCTGTTCCGCGTCACGGTGACCAGCGAGCTGATGCTCGCCGCAGTCAATGTGTTGCTCGGCACCTTCTCCGTCCTGCTCACCTACATCATCGCCCGCAGGCTCATGCCGGAGTCCCGCGCACGGCTGCTGACGTGGCTGATGGCCCTTTATCCGACGTTGGTCATCCATTCGGGGATCCTTCTGCGGGAGATGGCGGTGGTGGCGCCGTTCATGGTGGGCGTTTACTACGCTGTCCGCTGGGCACAGGAGGATCGCCCACTGGACGCGGCTCTGGCTGTCACGGGGTTCGCTGTCGCGACCGTCTTTCATGGTGGCATGGTCGGCGCCATCATCGCGCTGGGCTTGTTCGGGATCTGGCGAGCGGTGTCGGCCACTTCCCTCACCGAGCGGACGCTTCGCTGGCGCAGCGCATTGGCGGGATCGGTCGGTGCAGTTCTCGTGTTTACGGCTGCCGGCTATGCCTTTGTCGGCGGTTGGGAACTCGGCAGCATCGGTGCCGTCGATGACCGCATCTTGGGGCTCGAGCAAACTTTGGAAGATCGCAGCCGTGTGGAAGAGGTTGGCGGATCTGACTACCCGGCGGCCATTCGAGCTGAAAGCATGTTGGCTTCCCCCTGGGTGCTCCCCGGGCGCGTCCTCTACTTTCTGTATTCGCCGTTCCCATGGGACATCCGGGCACCCACACACTTACTCGGCCTGCTGCCCAGTGCCCTGTTTTTCTACGTCACATTCTCCGCCTGGAAAGGCCGCCGAGAGATCATCCGGCGCCCGGAACTGCTGCTGATCCTCTTGATCGTGGTCATGCTCACCATCATGTTCGCGGTGGGAACCACGAACATCGGTACGGCCATGCGTCACAAGGCCAAATTCGTCCACGCCCTGGTCCTGCTTGCTGTGGTCCCGGTCTGGCGAAGTTACGGTACCCAGCGTGCATTACGGACCACCGTCCCGAGACTAAGCGCCCTCCCAGCCACGGGAAGCCCAGGCGGTGGCTGAGGCCAGAAGCAGCTGGTTAACGGTCCATGGCAATCGACTGACTCTCGCGTCTTGCTCCCCTCCATCTGCATCGGGTCTCCCATGCTGAAGCGTGCGTTTGACATCCTCGCCAGCGCCCTCGCATTGACCATCCTGGCCCCGGCGCTGCTCATGCTGGCCGTCTGGATCCGCCTCGATAGCACAGGCCCGGTCCTGTTCCGGCAGCAGCGGCTCGGCCTTCGGCAGACCCCCTTTCGGGTGCTCAAGTTTCGCACCATGGTCGCCCGCGACCCGGATGCCATCGATCAGCACCAGGAACAGGTGGTCAGCGCTGGCGCCGATCCCCGGATCACCCGCGCCGGCCGGGTGCTGCGCGCCACCAGCCTCGATGAACTGCCCCAGTTGTGGAACATTCTTGTGGGTGAGATGAGCTGTGTCGGGCCGCGGCCTGTGCTGCCAGAGCAGCTCGAAGCCATCCCCGCGGATTGTCGGGCGCGTTTCGCCGTTCGGCCGGGCCTCACTGGCCTGGCCCAGGTCCGCGGCCGGCGCACCCTGGATTGGCTGGAGCAGTTATCCGCAGATGTCGAGTACGTCAAACGTCAGAGTCTATGGCTCGACCTCGGCATAGTGCTCCGTACCGTCTACGTGGTGTTGACCGCTCAGGGTCTCTACGGCGATGCCGGCCGCAACTGGCGCGCCTATCGCGGTCAGGGCTCGGTCAGAGAATGAGTCTAGGAATGAGCCAACCGATGAGCAGGCCCTTGCGCTTCATGTTGATCACAGCCAGCCCCGACGTGGCGGCGCATGCCGAAGCGGCCGGTGTCGACCGGATCTTCATCGATACCGAAACCCTCGGCAAGGCAGACCGCCAGGGCTTGATCGACAGCCATCGGGCCACCCACAGCCTAGCCGATGTGCCGGCGGTGGTCGCCGCGGTCCAGCGCAGCGAAGTGATGGTCCGCATCAATCCACCCCATCCGGAAACCGCCGCCGAGGTGGAGGCAGCCCTGGCCGCCGGCGCTCACCGGCTGATGCTGCCGATGTTCACCCGCACCGACGAAGTGGCAGCGCTACTCGCGCAGGTGCGTGGCCGCGTCCCGGTGACGTTTCTGACGGAAACGCCAGCAGCGTTGGTCCGTCTGCCTGCGTGGTTACCCCTGCTCGGGGCAGGCGACGCCGTTCACTTCGGCCTCAACGATCTGCGCATCGGCTTGCGGCTCGATCATCTGTTCGAAACCCTGGCCGGGGGCCTGCTCGAGGCGGCTGCAGCCGTTTGCCGCGATGCCGGCGTCACGTTCGGCATTGGCGGCCTCGGCCGCATCGGTCAGGGTGAGATCCCGCCGGACTGGCTGCTTGGCGAGCACGTCCGCATGGGTTCCGAATGGGCCATTCTCTCCCGTGCGTTTCATG
>JAFIFL010000306.1 GCA_020832055.1 Gammaproteobacteria bacterium | reverse complement strand
CTGAACGTCACGCAGATCGGCGCATTTCGCTGCGCGAAATAGCGCTCTCCCACAATTGGCGCGGTGCCGCTTGTGGAAGAGCCCCAATCGCAACCCTACTTGCCGCGCGCGGCGTCGCGGATGGTGGCGAATTCGTCCAGCTTGCGCAGAATCTCGTCGCGGTCCTCGCTCCAGATGGTCATGGCGGCGGTGTCCACGCCTTCCTCGGCCAATGCGGCGAGACCGTCGGGATCGGTGGTGGCGCCACAGATCACGATCTTGAGGCTGTCCGGATCGCGGCCGGCGGCGGCGAACTTCTCCTTCAGCGGGGCGGCGCGATCGGCCACCGTGCTGCGTCCGGTGATGGGCATCCAGCCGTCGGCGTAGCGGGTGATGGCATCGAACAGCTGCGGTCCCGTACCGCCCCCCAGCAGAATCGGTGGGCCGCCGGGCTGTGCCGGCTTGGGCCAGGACCAGGAAGGCTCCAGGCTTGTGTGCTTGCCAGCGAAGCTGGCTTCGTCCTCGGTCCACAGTGCGCGCATGATGCCCACGCAGTCCTCGGTCAGCCCCCGGCGGGTCCTGAAGTCCGCGCCATGGGCAGCGGTCTGCTCCTCGTTCCAGCCGTAGCCGATGCCGAGACGGACGCGGCCGCCGGACCAATGATCCAGCGTCGCCACCTGCTTGGCCAGACGGATGGGATCGTGTTGGGGAACCAGCGTCACGCTGGTGCCGAGTTCCAGACGCTCGGTGACCGCCGCGATCATCGACAGCGCCACGTAGGGATCGCAGATGCGGCTGTAGTAGTCCGGCAGCGGGTCTTCATGGCCGGGACGGGATCCCGGCCAGCGGGTCTTGCGGGACGCCGGGATATGGCTGTGTTCGGGCAGGTACAGGGCGTCGAATCCGCGGGCCTCGATGGCCTGCCCGAGTTCCACCGGGTGGATGGCCCGGTCGGTGTCGAAAATATTGATGCCGATCTTCATGCTGGCGCTGTCCTTCCTCCGCCGGATTCACAACGGACGAAGTCTACCGCGCAACCGTCACGGGTGCTTGGAACATCGGGCCGCCTGGCGGCCGCATCGTCGTCTGGGCCTCACAGGCTGCGCGGTGCTCCGTCGACTCCCACGGGTCACTCCGCACGATAGTTTGGCGTCTCTTCGCTCACCTGCTCGGGACGACAGTGCTCACGGAGCCACGCAGCCAACTGTTCCTCGTCGAGGCTGCCATCGGCAACGCCGAGAAAGATCGGGTAGCGCTCGCCGAGCTCGCCCACCATGTCCCAGCCATTGAGAACCAGAAAGGTCCGGCACACCACGTACGCCGTGCGTTTGTTGCCATCCACGAAGGGGTGATTGCGAGCTATGCCGACGGCATAGGCGGCGGCGAGGCTGGGCATGTCGACATCGTTCCCGTAGGCCAGGAGCTGACGCGGGCGTGCCAGTGCTGATTCGAGCATGCCGCGATCGCGCAATCCGGCCGGACCACCGTGCTCGGCGAGCTGGCGATCGTGAATCGCCAGGGCGAGTTCAGCACTGATCCATACCGGCTCGCGCTGCATGCTCATTCGGCGAGCTTCCTCAGGAGATCCCGATCCTCCCGCATGATGCGCTCGGCGACCTCCATCTGGGAGGCGAACACGGGATCGTAGGCGGAAAGCTGAATCCCATCCGGAGTCTCGAGCACCATCAGCTCGTCGCCGCGGCTCACCCGCAGCTTTTCGAGCAGGTCTTTGGGCAGGATGACGCCGGTGGAATTGCCGATGGTGGTGAGCTTGAGGCGGCGGGTCATGGTGAATGCTCCCTGTGGGCGGCAGGATATTATAACGGATATAATTACGGACATGGAGGGCCTCGGCCCGACCCTGATGGAGGAGATCCGCCATGACATTCGGTGTACTGGCATTCGATGGTGCCGAAGAACTCGACTTCATCGGTCCCTGGGAAATGCTGCGGGTCTGGAGCCAGTACGCCCATGGGCCCGAGCGCTGCCTGATCGTGGCAGAGCACGCCCGGCCGGTGATCTGCGCCAAGGGGCTGTCGGTGAATCCGGACGTCACCTTCGCGGATTGCCCGCAGCTCGACTGCTTGCTGATCCCCGGCGGAGAGGGCACCTGGCGGGAGGTGGACAACGTGACGCTCACCGGCTTCGTGGCGAAGCAGGCGGCGGGCGCGCAGGCCATGCTGTCCGTATGCACCGGCAGTTTCGTGCTGCATGCGGCCGGACTGCTGTCCGGTCGCCGTGCCACCACCCACTGGGGATCCCTCGATCGGCTGCGGGAACTCGGTGACGTCACGGTGGTGGAGGAACGCTTCGTCCGCGATGGTCACGTCTGGACCGCGGCGGGGGTTTCAGCGGGCATCGACCTCATGCTCGCTTTCATTGCCGATCAGGCCGGTGAGGAGACTGCCGGCAAGGTGCAGTTCTACGCCGAGTACTACCCGCTTCACCGCCGCTACGGTGATGCCGCCGACGGACCCGAAGCGCCGGCCTACCTGCGCGATGGGGCCGTCACTTCATGACTCCTGTGCCCCGCGCAGGGCTCCCCGGCCTGCTCGATCGCATGGTCGGACCGGGCGCGCCCCGGGGCAAGTGGATCCTGAACGTCGTTCCGGCCTGCCTCGCCGCGACGCTGGCGCCCATCTGCGCGTACTTCATGGATGTGCCCTGGTCCGTCTTCGCCTACGTGGTGGCCGGTCTGCTGCTGGCGTTGTTCGTGCTGCCGCAGCCGGAAGGGCTGGAGTGGTTCCTGCCTCTGTTCTATCTCAAGCTGCTGGGCAGTCACCTGTCCGCGGCCTGACAATCGGGCCCGGCAACGGCGGCGGTGCGCGGTATTCAGTGGACGAAGTCCAGCGTCACCAGCAGACGCGGCTGCTCCGGCGTGATGTGCGGCGAACGATGGACGATGCCACCGACGTTGCCGTCCATCCACCCTTCGCCACGGAACAGGCCGATGGCCCAGGGTTCCAGTGCTTCGGTGGTGCCATCGCCGGTCTCGGGGTGGCGCAGGGGCAGGTCGGCCCGGCCGAGCTGTCCGCGATCCACGCATTCCTCCGGCAGCCACTCGGTTCCGCGCCCGCCGTAGGTCGTGATCAACCGGCAGGGAACGTGGTCGACGTGGAAACGCGGGCACATGGGGCCGTGCAGCGTCGCGATGCGCATGCCCACCGCATCGAGTTCGAACAGATCGGTGAAGATGTCGACCTGCAGTTCGAGATCGCGGCAGAAGTCGGCATAGCCGGGCAGGGCGGCGACTGCCTTGGCGAAACCACCGAGGGCCGCAGGCAGGTGCTCCGTCATGGCCATGCCTGGGCTGACGATCAGCTCGGCGGAAGGCAGGCACCGTCGCGCGAGGGCGCAGGCCACGAAGCCGGCCACGGCCGGATCGGGATTTCGGCGCGCCACGGCGAGATGGATCGCTGGATCGTAAATGCTGGCGAGATCATCGAGGTGGTCACTGATGTGCGCGTGTTCAGCCATGGGTGATCGCCTCCTCCAACTCTTCCTGAACCCAGCGCGGGAACGGATCGGGCAGGGTGCGCCAGGCGGCTGGTCCGAGGGCGAGTTCGGCATCACTCAAAAGGCAGGCATCGAGGGCCGACCGGGCCGCCGCCACGTCCATCTTCTGGCCGATGAACACGATTTCCTGCCGGCGGTCGCCGTAGGGATGGGCCCAGCGGCGCATGATCTCGTCGACGGCCTCCGGTTCGTCCGGCCACTGGGCTTCGGGCACTGCGGCCCAGAACAGTCCGGCGAAGCCGTGATGCATGATGCCGCCGGCCTGGGACCAGGAGCCCGCCATGTCCGGCCGGGTGGCGAGCCAGAAGTAGCCCTTGGAGCGCAGCAGATTGCCGTGCCGCCAGCCGGCAC
>JAFIFL010000305.1 GCA_020832055.1 Gammaproteobacteria bacterium | reverse complement strand
CCCACTACTCGGTGATCGTCAAGGACACCGCGCAGATGATGATCGCCGGGCCCGCGCTGGTGAACTGGGCCAGCCTCGGCGACGTGTCGAAGGAGGAGCTTGGCTCGAGCCGCATCCACACGCGCAATGGCTCGATCGACGACGAGGCGAGCTCCGAGGCCGAGGCCTTTGCCAGGGCGCAGCGCTTCCTCTCCTATCTGCCCGGAAGCGTCGACGAACTCCCGCCGCGGATCGACAGCGGGGATCCGCCCGACCGCGCCGAGGCCTTCCTCGCGGACGTCGTGCCCGAGAATCCGCGCGAGGCTTACAAGATGCGCCCGGTGGTCGAGGCGATCCTCGATCAGGAAAGCTTCTTCGAGATCGGCCGGCACTGGGGTAAGTCCGTGATCACTGGCCTGGCCCGCCTCGACGGCGTCCCCATCGCGGTGTTCGCCGAAGACCCGATGATCTACGGCGGCGCCTGGACCGCCGACAGCTGCCGCAAGCTCATCCGGCTCATCGACCTCGCCTCCACCTTCCATCTGCCGCTGCTCCATCTGGTCGACTGCCCGGGCTTTCTCATCGGCAAGAAGAGCGAGGAGAGCGGCACGATCCGGTTCGGCTCCACGGCACTCGCCGCCCTCGGGCAGTCGACGGTGCCGTTCTGCAGCGTGGTGGTGCGCAAGGCCTTCGGCGTCGCCGGCGCCGCGAACACCAAGCCCGGTGCCCATCACTTCCGCTTCGCCTGGCCGTCGGGCGACTGGGGCTCGCTGCCCATCGAGGGCGGGATCGAGGTGGCCTACAAGGCGGAGCTTAAGGCGGCCGAGGATCCGGGCGCGCATCTCGCCGCCATCAAGGAGCGCCTGAACCGGGTGCGCTCGCCGTTCCGGTCGGCGGAGCACTTCGAGATCGAGCAGGTCATCGATCCGCGCGAGACGCGCAGCCACCTGTGCCGGTGGGTGAACCTGGCGCGGCGGTCGCTCAGGCCGGGGCCGAGCGCGTTCAGCTACCGGCCGTGACGCGCACCGGCTTTCGCTACTGTTGAGTCATCTGGAGGTCGGACGTGGTGCTCAGCGCGGCGGAAATCCTCACTTCACGGGTGGAGGTGTTGAAGCCTTTCAGCCTGTAGGTGACCTGGTACTGGCCCGGGGGTATGAAGGTCAACTTGTAGCTGCCGCTGGGGTCCGTGGTGACGACCTTTGCGCCCTGCATTTGGGGGGAGGTTGCGGTGACCGTAACGCCGGTCAGCGCTGCGCCGTCCGGGCCGGTCACGAAGCCGGTCAGGGCGCCTGTCGGGTTCTGCGCCAGGGCCGGCGTCGCGATCAACGCGACGGCGGCAAAAATCAGCAGCAGGGAACTCCAGCAGAAAGCTCTCCTCATGGCAGCGCATCCTTAATTCTGGAGTATCGAAAAGTACGGTGGAGGCCTGAGCATACCCAGTGCCTTGGCGATCGGATGTGAAGCGCCACGCATAACGCTACTGCATCACGGTCACTGGTGAAAATGTGGCCAACTAGCTTCGGTGCCTGTTCGGGCTTTCCTTTCAGGAACATTTTCCGGATGTCTCCAGGCACCAGCGGACAGGAAAAACAACGTGTCTTTTTCCTACCTGCCTCAAGCATGCCCAGCGGTTCAGCAATGGTGAGTGACGTGTCCCCCTGATCCATATTGATCGGCATGGGGAAAATTTCACGCAGCATCAGGTCGGCTTCCTACAAGCCCGCGAGGCGATCAGGAAGGTGGGGATCCACTGGCCAAGGGGAGCCCTTCACCGAGTCAACTGTCAACCGCGGACTCATGAGATTGCTTACTGCTTCGGGGTGGGGCGTCATTCCGGCGGGGCGCGTTGATGGATGTGGTCGAGGAACTTCCGGATGACGGCGGGATCAGTCACGTCCGGAGGCGGCCCCCCGTAGGCGAGCCCCGGCGATCACCCGAAGCTGTCCACCGCAGCGAGGACGGAGCGGGATATCGAACTCGCAGACCCGTTTGAGTGGTACGTCACACGGCGCTGGGCCCAGGTGAGCGGTGCGATGGGCGCGCTGCTCTGCTTCGGGGTGTCGCCTGATTCGAGTCAGGTGCAGAGGCGCCCGGCGAGATAGCGCTGGAACTGCCAGAGCGGTTGTTCGAGCTCGGCGAGGGGCCCGCTCGTTGCGAAGCGTGAGCGGAGTCCGCGCTGCAGGGCTTCGTTCGCCGCGGCGTCTTCGGCCTGCACGCCGCGGATCGCCTCGAGGTGCTCCGCGACGATCTGATCGAAGCCGGGTGTGTCGAAGGAGCTGCCCGGCACCAGCAGGTGGATGTCGAGGACGTGGGACTCCGGACCCGTCGGATACCACTCGAACCAGATGGCGGAGTCCGGGCTGAGCGCCAGCGCGAACAGTGGAAACACCGCCACGACGTACGTGCCCCCGCGCTGCTCGGCGCTGAGTGCGGGGACGGTCGGCAAGTGCGTGGCCTGGATCGGATGGCCGTCTTCGGTGCTGGTGGCCAGTTCGGGATTCACCGCCATCCTGGCGGCCATGAACGTGTCTTCTCCGCTCATGTCGAGGCTGACGCGGCTCGCCGGCCAGAGCACCTGCAGACTGTTCTGGTGCGTGCCGATGTGATGGTAGAACTCCGCGAAGTTCTCGAGCGCCACCTTCCAGTTCACCGGGGCCTCCCCCCAGTTGACGCTTCCCGCGATGCGCCAGTCGCTCATGTCGACGCTACCGAGGAGCTGCCCGATGCCCTGCATGCGCGCGGCGAGGGGTGGCGCAGCCGCATCGAGACAGACGAAGACGAAGCCCTGCCACTCGCTGAGCGCGAAGGCCGGCAGCTGGCAGCGGGAGGCGTCGTGCGCCGTGTTGGCCTGCATCATGGGCGACGCCTTCAGACGCCCGTCGAGGGTGTAACTCCAGAGATGGTAGGGGCAGGTGAGCAGCGCACCGTGGCCGTGGCGGGCAGGGCTTTTGTGGAGCATGTCCATGCCGCGGTGGCGACAGACGCGGGAGAGGGCGCGCAGGGCGCCGTCCTGGCCGCGGACGATGACGAGGGGTTCGCCCACCAGGTCCACCTTGAGCCAGTCGCCCGGACTCGGAATCTGATCGCTGCGTCCGACACAGAGCCAGTCGCGGTGGAAGATGCGCTCCACTTCCAGCTGCCAGACGTCCTCGCGCCAGTAGCACGACGATGGCAGGGACAGCGCCCGCGTGGCGGGGCGCCAAGCCTGGCTTCGGAGCTGTTGCAGCAACGCGTCGAGAGGGGCTTCGCTCATGGGTGGATCGCCTTCGGTTTCTTTATTACCATAACGAACGCTTGGTTAATTATGGGGGGGAATGTCCGTGGGGCGCAAGCCCGAGCCAGAGCGCAAGACGGCGCTGCTCGACGCCGTGGTGGACTACCTGTGCCGGACCGGGATCGGCGATGTGTCCTTGCGCCCGTTGGCGAAGGCACTGGGCGTGTCGACATATGTCCTGATCTATCACTTCGGATCCCGCGAGGGGCTGCTCGCGGAGTCGCTAGAGTCGGTGGAGCAGCGGCAGCGGTCGATGATCGCGGCCTGGTCGGAAGCGGAGCCTGCGGCGGGCACGGCGGATTTGGTGGAGCGCTGGTGGAAGTGGTGCAGTGACCCGCAGCATCTGCCGCTGATGCGGCTGACCATCGAGGCGACGGCACTGGAAGGTACGCGCTCCGGGCTTCCGGGCGCGCTGCGCGCGCGTCTCGTCTCGGAGTGGGTGGACCTCCTCGCCGGGGCGCTGCGCGCGGAGGGACGCACGGCTGCGCAGGCGCGTGCGGAGGCGACGCTGCTGAATGCGAGCCTTGTGGGACTGGCACTCGATCTCAGCGCGACCGGCGACCGCCGGCGCGTGCAAGCCGCCGCGCGGGCGTTGATCCGAAGGCTCCTCGCCTGATCCGTCCCCGGCAGCGCCCCAGTGGGAAGGCGTGCCCGCGCCCGCGGGCGCTCCGATCGGGGACTGCCGCCGGGTACTGGCGTGACGCTGATCGTTGTGGGGGG
>JAFIFL010000017.1 GCA_020832055.1 Gammaproteobacteria bacterium | reverse complement strand
CCGGAGTTGAGTGGAGCAAAGAGCCAACCCTGGAATGTGGTGCTCTGCTGCACTTGATTCGAATCAGCGTCACTCGTCCCTGTCACGACTGCTCCCCATCACGGTTCGCCAACCGCTGTCGGGCCAGTGTAGGAGAGATCAGAAGTGGTGCGAAATGGTGGCAATTTGCCAGCACGGTGCCAGCCTGGATGCCGGACCTGTCACTGCTTGTCGGTATCTGACGAGTCGGCGTCGTCACCCTCGCTGAGGGAAGTGGTCAACGAGGCCAGAACATCGAGAGGAGCCAACTCGATGAATTCAATGAAATCGGCCAGCCCTTGCGTCGCCTCCCCTTCAGACTCGAACGGCCCCATGGGCTTACCTTCCCGCGTGGTGAAAAACCAACCTCCGTCCTCCTCGTAGACACGGCTCGACCGCCTGGATAAGGGCGGCGTTTCGTCACCCAAGCGGTAGTCGGACATCGGCATTCCCCAGGGCAGGGCTCGCCTCAAGGGGCCAATCCCCTTGAGCTGAACCCACTTACTCCGCGAGTCTAACCAGATAGCAGAAAGCCGTCATCCCAAAGCCGACTAACCGCAAGTGTTCTCTTGAGGTTTCAGCGAGCCGATGACATGGTCGTGCGGGCCATGTGAGCCCAAAGGAGGCCAATCATTTGACCGCCACACCGCCGCCGGCCTCCAGCGAAATCGAGGTCGCCGCGTCCATGCCATTCTCTGTGCGCCTGCTGGCGTGGTACCGGGAGTCTGGACGCCACGCGCTGCCCTGGAAAATCCATCCCACACCGTACCGGGTCTGGCTGTCTGAGATCATGCTTCAGCAAACCCAGGTCTCCACAGTCCTGGAATACTTCGAGCGTTTCACTGCAAGATTTCCCGACCTTCAGGCACTCGCAGCGGCAGACGAGGATGCTGTGCTCGCAGCGTGGACCGGGCTGGGCTACTACCGTCGCGCGCGCAATCTGTGGAAGGCCGCTCGCCAGATCGCAGACGAGCACAATGGTGACTTCCCGGCATCCATCGAAGCTCTGCAGGCCCTTCCAGGGATCGGAAAATCGACCGCAGGCGCCATTCTGGCGCTCGCCTTCGACCAGCGGGCGCCCATCCTCGATGGCAACGTCAAGCGGGTGCTCACCCGCATCCATGGCATCACCGAGTGGCCCGGCAAGAGGGATGTCGAAAAGCAGCTCTGGCAACTGGCTGAAGCGCATACGCCGACGTTCGAGGTTGCATCGTACACGCAAGCCATCATGGATCTGGGCGCCACGCTTTGTACCCGCAGGGAACCGGCCTGCGATCAGTGTCCAGTAGTCGAACTGTGCACCGCCCATCGCCTCGGGATCACGCATGAGACTCCCGCACCCGCACCCCGAACCAAGACTCCCGAGCGCAGTGCCTGCATGCTCGTCGTCGAAGACGTGAACGGCCATGTCCTGCTAGAGAAACGCCCTGAGCAAGGCGTCTGGGGTGGACTCTGGTGCTTTCCTGAATACGCTGAATCCGACGACCCAATGGCTGCCGCCGTTGACCTTGCCGGGGCGGCAGACAGGCTGATGCCCACTCCCGCCAGAATGCGCCACCAGTTCACCCACTACAGGCTCAATCTCTCGCTCAGCCACGTCCGCATTTCACTGCGCGCACCACTCCCCATACGAGAGAGGCAGCTCGACTGGTTTGCTCCGGAAGAGCTGGGCACCGTAGGATTGGCCGCCCCAGTCGTCCGCCTCCTGCAACCAGCCAGCCAGGATTGAGACCTTTAGCCATGCCCAGAACTGTCCAATGCAGCAAATATGGTAAGGAACTGCCCGGGCTGGATGCCCCGCCATTTCCGGGCCCCAAGGGCCAAGCCATCTACGAGAGCGTATCCAAGGAGGCATGGGAAGCCTGGACTGCACACCAGACCATGCTGATCAACGAGCGCCACCTGAACATGATGGACCCGGAGTCACGTCGCTACCTGGCTGAGCAGCGCGATCGATTTCTGGCGGGTGATGA
This sequence comes from Gammaproteobacteria bacterium, assembly GCA_020832055.1. Classification (GTDB taxonomy): domain Bacteria; phylum Pseudomonadota; class Gammaproteobacteria; order Pseudomonadales; family Azotimanducaceae; genus SLTB01. Next base: position 28,483 of record JAFIFL010000017.1, on the reverse strand, counting down.
TGTTGACGCCGCCGAAGGCTACATCCCGCCGAAACAGGAAGACTGATGAATCGTCGCTTGACCGCTTCGAGCGCGACCGGTTAAATACGCGCCTCGCGGACGGGCCAGGTAGCTCAGTTGGTAGAGCAGGGGATTGAAAATCCCCGTGTCGGCGGTTCGATTCCGTCCCTGGCCACCACTCTTCCCTTGCAAGGGTGACCGTCTCGCCACGGGCGGCTTGAACTCCCGTCGAGTCCCGGCGCAAGGACGTCCAGCCATCCGCTCCATCGTCTGCGCCAGACTCGCACACCAGCGAAAGTTGTTGGCGAAAATCGCACTGCTTGAGCGATGAACAGCCGTCCCGTCCTCTGCTGCCGTCCCCCGAACCTGCCGCAGGGCGCAGCCTGCATGGTCAGATTCGCGCAAGAATTCAGGCGATTTCCCACAGCACGAGCATGCAATATCGCCTGACATGAAGCACCGGTCCGCGCCACGCTGGCGTCATGGCACATCCCCGACGACTGACAGTCTTTGATGATCGCCCCGGGCTCTACCACTGCGTCACTCGATGCGTCCGGCAGGCGTTCCTTTGCGATCCCCCAGCACCGTGCAGCCGGGATGGCGAGGCACGTCGGGCTTGGATCGAGCGACGCATCCTGGAATTGGCAGAGAGCTTCGCCGTGGGCATCTATGCCTGGGCTGCGATGAGTAACCACTGCCATATCGTCCTGCTCGTCGATCCATTGATGCCGGAAGAATGGAGCGACGAAGAAGTGGCCCAACGCTGGTGCCGGATCAACCAGTTTCCAGGTCGTCCGGTGCGAGCGGAGACGCGAGATAAACGCGAGCGCGCGCTGCTCGCAAACCCGGAGCGGTTGCTCGAAATCCGCGGCAGGCTCGGTTCATTGAGTTGGTTCATGCGATTCGTCAACGAAGGTGTCGCTCGGCGGGCGAATGTCGAGGACGGCTGCAAGGGGCACTTCTGGGATGGACGGTTCAAATGTCAGAATCTCCTGGACGACCGCGCTGCCCTCGCGGCCATGGCCTACGTAGACCTGAACCCGGTCCGAGCAGGCATTGCCGAGCAACTTGAGCAGTGCGACTTCACGTCGATCCAATGGCGCCTGAACGAACTCCGCCGCCAACCCGAGGCTTCTGGAAACCAACTCAAAGCCATTGCTGGAATCGCCAGCTCGATCCTTCCTGAAATCTCAGAGCGATCCTATGTCAGTCTCGTCCAATGGACGGGGCTCGAGCAACGGCCGGGGAAGCGCGGCACCCTGATGCCATCGCCACCGGGAACAACTCCCGTCCATGCAGGCGACGATCGATGGTGGCAACTTGCAGCAAGCGGCATGGAGTCACACTTCGCCACCTTCGCCGGCATGCCGGACACGCTGACGCAGGCAGCCAAGCGGATCGGCCGACGTTGGCTGCGCGGCAGTCACCTGGGCCAGTCATCTCAGCCGAAAACAACCTGCCACCGCCCCAAGGTCGACCACCCCACCTGAGCCGTCTGAATCCGAAGCACCCCGATCAAAGACGATCGACGGCGTCCAGATCAATGGCCATGGCTGCACTGCGACGGGCCATGGCCATGAACATGGCGTCACCTCTCGGTGTCTGGCCCACGATCATCGAAGCAATCACGGCCATGACCAAGCCGGCAAAGCTTGCCCGACAGTAATCCGACCAGCACCTGTCGAACGAGTAATTCGCAATCCCATAGCGCTCGAGTTCGGCATAGTACGCACCGAGCACGTCCTGCTCGCACCCCCGGCGCACCTCCGGGTCCAATGCAGTGCCCATGAAATAAGCAGCATCCGCGGCACCCAGGCCGACGCCGGGGGACTGCCAATCGACGACGGCAATCGGGTACGGGCCTCCGAACATCATATTGTCCAGCCGATAATCGCCATGTGTGACAGTCCTTGGGCCTGCACCTGAACCCAGATAGTCTCCGAAACGATCGTTCAAGACCTCCACCAACCTGCGGTGGTCTGCCGAAAGCCTCTCGCCATATCGAGCCAGGAAGCCAGGGAAAACTGTATCCCAAAGCCCCTTGACCATGACCCTGCTCTCATCACTCTGGACACCCAACCAAAGGTACTCGGCAAGCGTCGGATCATCCCACCGCGGACCGTGCAACCTGGCCAGTTCCCCCATGGCGAGCAAGGCATCAGCTTCACCGCACCCAGCCAGCTGATCCCCCTGCACGGCAGGAGCCAAGTCCTCCATCATCAGGACGAAGTCGTGGGTGTCCACGTTGATCTCGGCGAACAGGACCCGCGGGGTCTGGATGTCCAGTGTTGGGCCGAGCTCCTGATAGAAGCGGACTTCACGCAGATAGTTGGAAAGGGATATACCGGTCTGCCGGCTCTCAGGGTCATCGGAAGCGAATTTGCCGACGATGGTCTCAGGCCCCACACCGCTGGAATATCGCAGGCGGAACCTGATGTTCTGGCCTACCTGGCCGGTGCCGACGCCCTGTGCGGAGAAATCACTCAAGGTCGCTTCGACCCCGGCATGGTTCAGGACGGCTTGCAGCCATTCGAGCGTGACATCGCCAGGCGCCGCACAGATGCCCGGATTCAAGTGCTGCTCATTCATCAATTGTTCCTCCCGGAGCGGCAGGATACCTGCCAACAGGCGGCGGCGGGATGTCGACAACGACAGCGACTACGTGTACAGACCCACCATGCGTTGCTCGCACCCAGACCCAACCAGCCAGGTGCTCACCACTCAAAGGAGCAGAAACCGTGTTTTCGCTGACCGCACTCATTCGTCGCGCCGCCCAGATCAATCCAAACGTCATAGCCACGGAAGACGCCGAGCGTCAGACCCTGTGGCAGGATTTCCCAGAGCGCATCGCTCGCCTCGCCGGCGGAATGCAACAGTTGGGCGTCACCACCGGCGAGCGTGCGGCAATCCTCGCGCTCAACTCGGATCGCTACTACGAATTCTACTTTGCCGTGGCCTGGGCAGGGGGCGTCTTCGTTCCGGTGAACACACGCCTGGCTGCACCTGAGGTCATCCACTGGCTGACTGACAGCGGGACGCGCGTGCTCTGCGTGGACGACGCATTTCTGCCCCTGGTTGCACAACTGCGAGCCGAAGTGCCGACCATCGAGCACGTCGTCTACCTCGGGGATGACCCTGACGCCAATCTGACGCGGTGGGACAAGCTGGCTGAAGCCAAGGCAGTTGCGGATGCGGGCCGCTGCAACGACGACCTGGCCGGGCTCTTCTACACCGGCGGGACGACAGGTCGCTCCAAGGGCGTGATGCTGTCCCACTCGAACCTGGTCGTGAACGCGCTGCAGGCCGCGCCAGTCCTGCAGATGCAGCCGGGAGATCGGATTCTTCATACCGCTCCGATGTTCCACATCGCAGACTGGTGCATGTGCGTCGGGGCCGCCATCGTTGCGGGATCCAACTACTTCCTACCCGGCTTCGAGCCGGTACAGGTCATGCGGAGCGTTGCCCGACAACGGATCCAGAAAATGCTGATGGTGCCGACCATGATCAACATGGTCGTTCATCATCCCGACCTGTCCCAACACGATCTAAGCTCCCTCGAGACCGTCATGTATGGCGCCTCACCGATGCCTGAAGCAGTCATCGAGCGCGCGCTGGAAGCGCTCCCGCACACCCGCCTGTGCCAAGCCTATGGGCAGACCGAGGCGGCACCGATCCTCACGATGCTCAGGCCCGAATACCACACTGTGGACACCCAGTCGGCCTGCCATGGCAAGCTCAAATCGGCAGGACAAGCGGTTCCCGGGGTCGAGTTGGCTATCCTGGACAGCGATGACCAACCCGTCGCGCCAGGAGAGGTAGGGGAAGTCTGCGCACGGGGCCCGAACGTCATGCTCGGCTATCGAAACCTCGATGAGCAGACCGCAATGACGTTGAAGCACGGCTGGTTGCACACGGGCGACGGCGGCCGAATGGACGAAGACGGATTCCTCTACATCGTCGATCGCGTCAAGGACATGATCATCTCCGGCGGCGAGAACGTGTACTCCGCCGAAGTCGAGAACATCCTGTTTCAGCACCCTGCCGTCAGTCAGTGTGCGGTCATTGGCGTCCCGGACGAGAAGTGGGGGGAGCGCGTCCACGCCATCGTCGTGGTCAAGGAAGGCGCTGATGCAGACGAGAGTGACCTCATCGCCCACTGTAAAGCTGCCATAGCTGGATACAAATGTCCGCGATCCGTGAGCTTCCGGAAGGCGCCCTTGCCGCTCTCCGGCGCCGGCAAGATCCTCAAGACCGAGCTCCGAAAACCTTTCTGGGAAGGCCAGGAGCGGAACGTCGGGTGATGGCCTCACAGCATGGCATGTGGAACCTGGGCCACCGACGGGTATCCTTCGCGACCGAAGCGGTCCGCCCGAAGCCTGGGAGAGCAAGCGCCTGATGTTTACCTACATTGATCCCTCCGTCCGCAGCCGCCTGATCGAGCAGGGCAAGCTGCGGCGGATCAACGCCGATGGCTTATTGATGGATGTCGGGTCCGCCGACGTGCCTCCTGAGCGGGCATTGGAAATTCTCGGGCCGATTCCACTTCCCATAGCCTTGACCGGCGCCCCCATCACCGCGCAGTGGTATGCCTTTGTCCGACGCACCGAGCTCGCACGGGTCGATGGCCTCGCCGCGGAACTGCGCGAAAAAGGTGGCCAGCATCTGTTCGCCTCGTTGACCTCCTCGATGGCTGTCAACAGCCTCTTGGTGATCGGGAACCCTGAGCAGAGCGAGAATCCCCTGGTACGCGTCCACTCCAACTGCCTGACCGGTGACGTCTTCGGATCCCGGCGCTGTGACTGCGGACCGCAGCTGGCTGCAGCCGTTGCGCAGATCCATGATGACCCGTCCGGCGGGTATCTCGTCTACATGGCTGGCCACGAGGGGCGCGGCATCGGTTTGTGGGCGAAGGCCGCGACATATCTGCTTCAGGATGCCGGGGAAGACACCTATCAGGCCAACGAGAGCCTTGGCCTGCCCGCGGATTCGCGGGACTTTGCTGACGCGGCATCGATCCTCAAGTGGTCAATCGGCACACGACCGTTCCGCCTTCTGACGAACAACCCCAAAAAAATCAGTGACCTGGAAGCGCACGGTCTGGACCAGATCACACGCATCAAACACCTCGCCGGGGTCGACGAGTGGAACAAGCGCTACCTCAATGCCAAGCGCTCATGGGGGCATGGCATCAATCCCGAAGATCTGGACACTCAGCTACCCTGAGGGCCTGTCAGAGCTTCGTTGAGCGTGACGCGACTGCCCCGGAGACGCTTTCGTGTCCGGCGTCGGGCAACAGTCCTGCAGAGCGCCGTGGGGCATCAACCTGCAGGTGTCCAGATTCGAGGAGGTAGCTGCCCATGGACTTGCTGACCCATGCCCTCATCGGGGCCGGAGCAGGCGCCGCAACCCAACGTCCAGCGGACATGCGCCTCGGTGCATTGGCAGGCGCCGTGGCCGCTCTGGTCGTCGACCTGGACTATTTCATCGGCAGCGCCCAGGACCCGCTGTTGCAGATCGAGTTTCACCGCCACTTCAGCCACTCCCTGCTGTTCATCCCCATCGGAGCGGCTCTTGCTGCACTGCTGCTGTGGCCCTTGCTGGGCCGCAGACTCGGGGCGCGGCGGCTCTATCTGGCAACCCTGGCCGGCTACGCAACCCATTCCATGGTGGACGTCTGCACCAGCTACGGGGTCCATCTTTTCTGGCCTTTCACTGATCAGCGCGTCGCCCTCGATCTGATCTCGGTGATCGATCCGGTCTTTACCGTGGCAATCACCATACCCTTGATCCTCGCGCTCTCCCGACGCCAGCGCAGGGGCCTGGCGATGATGCTGGTCAGCGCAATCGCCTACCTCGGATTCGCCGCATGGCAGCAGCAGCAGGCCACCGCCGTCGCCACCCAAGTGGCTGCTGATCGTGGCCACGAACCCGAGAACCTGCTGCTGCGTCCGTCCTTCGGCAACACGCTGCTGTGGCGTTCGACCTACCGTCATCAGGACCGCTGGTACATCGACGCCGTACGGCCAGGGGTGCTGGCAGAGCCCGCGGTTGCTCGGGGCGCAATTGTGACCGCGTTCGATCGCGACCGGCACTTGCCCGACATCCCTGCGGATAGCCGCATAGGTCGCGACATCCGACGCCTCGAACGGCTGGCAGATGGCTATCTGGTCTGGTGGTCCAGAGAGCGGCTGTCGGCCACAGGCCGACTCGGCGACATCCGCTTCAGCAGCGTGCCGACCGGAGGGCGTCCCATGTGGGGGCTCGAATTCAACCCCACGCAGCCTGACGCGGCGCCTGCATGGTTCGTCGACCGGACACTGACGCCCAGCATGCGGCAACGCTTTCTCCGCCAGCTCATGGGTCGTGGCATGCAACCAGTCGTGGTACGCGAACCACGCAGCAGCCCAGAGGCAGGCGAACCAGGCAGGCCATGATGCAACAGCGCGCAGATGGCTGATCGGGGGCAGACTGGCGCCGTGGACGATTCCGCTTGAAGTTCGTGGCCCCGCCCCTAAAATGGCGCCCTCCGAGACCGCGACCGAGCTCAACCGCATGCCCAGTATTCGTGCTTTTGTGCTAGCCGGCCTTACCCTGCTTTCATGCGTGGCTTTTGCCGGCGACAGCGAGCGCGGCAAGGAACTCGCCTGGCAATACCGCTGCATGACCTGCCACGGTGTCGATGGACGATCCAACGATCCCCGCTATCCACGCCTGGCCGGCCAGAAACCAGCCTACATCATCGAACGACTTGCGTATTTTCAAGCTGAAATCGAGCCGTTCAACGAGATGAATGGCCACGCACGCCCTCTCACCGAGGCCATGAAGCGGGATCTGGCAGCCTATTTCTCAGAGCAGCGCCTGTGAGGACGCCAGCCATGACTTCAAGCTATCGATGCGCGCTGATCGGACTGGCCGCAATCACGCTGCTTTTGACAGGCTGCTCGCGCGGCAGTGACATCAGTGGCGGCGCGACCCTCGCACTGGAAGCCGGCTGCGTGGCCTGCCATGGACTGAATGGCCGTGGCACCGCTCCCACGTTCCCCAATATCAATGGCCAGCACGCCAGCTACATGTACGAGCAGATGAAGCGCTACCGCTCCGGCGAGCGCGTCAACGTCATCATGAACGAGCAGGTCAAGCTGTTGAGCAACGCCGAACTCGACCTGCTTGCCCGCTACTACGCAGCCCAGTGACCCCCTGAATTCGCGAGCGCCGCGCAGACCGCGGCGCAGGGCGCCTCCACCTTGAACAGCAGCGCCTCATCTGCACGGGTCACGCCCAGATTGACCGCCGCCATCGGCACCCCCCGGCGTTGCGCCTCACGACAGAAACGATAGCCCGAGTACACCTTGAGCGACGAGCCGAGCACCAGCAGCGCGTCCGCAGATTCTAGGGCAGCGAAGACCTGATCCACCCGGGGCCGGGGTACATTCTCGCCGAAGAAAACCACGTCGGGCTTGAGGATGCCGCCGCAGACGTCGCAACTGGGCAACCGGAACCCGTCCAGCGCCATCGCATCGAAATCCGCATCCCCGTCCGGCCCTATCGTTGCGGGTAACTTTCGCAGCCCGGGGTTCAAGGACTCCAATCGCTGCTGCAGCAGACTACGGTCAAGGCGCATTCCGCAGGACATGCACAACACCTTATGGATCTGCCCGTGCAGGTCCACCACCTGCCGACTGCCAGCGCGCTGGTGCAATCCATCCACGTTCTGGGTGACCAGCAGTTCCAGGCGCCCCAAAGCTTCCAGGCTGGCGAGCCAGCGATGCGCCGCGTTCGGGCTGGCCGCGCTCATCAAGGGGAAACCCACCATGCTGCGCAACCAATAACGCCTGCGCGCCTGCTCACTGCCCATGAAATCCTGATACTGCACCGGCGGCGACCGCTTCCAGGCGCCGAGCGCATCCCGGTAATCGGGAATACCGGACTCGGTGCTGCAACCGGCGCCGGTGAGTACCAACAGCCTGGGATGCGCATCGACAAACGCCCGCAGCCGCTCGATGTCCTGGGCGCCGAACGCATGCTCGTTCATGGCTCTACCTCGTTCCGCACGCGCCCGCATGGAAGTTTCGGTACGCATTCTAATGGCCCAGCGGTCATGTCTGCTGCCCCGTCGCGCCGCCAGGACGCGGGCCGTGGATGCACCGGCTCGACTACCAGTCCCCATTCAGAGTCCAGAACCGGCACTGCCCGCTGGATCTGCCGGCTTTTGGGTGTCCAGGGTTGGGGGATACACTTGGGTGTCCAGAGTCGCGCGCACCTGGGTGTCCAGAGTTGCGCAGAGCTGCGCAGGATGGGGGTGAGAGGAAAGGCTTGGGTGTCCAGAGTTGGGGGTGCAGCCGCTTCGGCCAGCGCGGCGGCTCTTTGTCAGGCGCCGCGCCGGCATGAGAAGCTGGGTTGCTCATTCCCAAGGAGAGCAAAGCATGGCAGAGGCAAAACAAGGCGATACCGTCCGGGTGCACTACACCGGACAACTCGCAGACGGTACGGAGTTCGACTCATCCCGTGACCGCGACCCGCTGGAGTTCCAGGTGGGCTCCGGTCAGGTGATTGCCGGCTTCGAAAGCGCCGTGGCAGGCATGGCCGTCGGCGACTCCTGCACGACCACCATCGTCGCCGAGGAAGCCTATGGCCCACGCCGCGATGAACTCGTGGTCGATGTGGACCGGTCCCAGTTGCCGGGAGACATGGACCTCGAAGTGGGCCAGGCCCTGCAAGTGAAGGATCAGAACGATCAGCCTTTCGTGGTCCACGTGGCCGCAGTCGCCGACGACGCGGTGAAGCTCGACGCCAACCACCCACTGGCCGGCCGTGATCTCACGTTCGAAATCGAACTGGTCGAGATCGTCTGAGACCGCGAAGCCGCGGTGCCTGGCCGCATCCGCCGGGCACCGCGCACCCGAACCATGCCGTGGACACGATCCGCGGCGACGCCTCAGGCTCATGCCTGCAGCTTGCGAAACGCCTCCGCCAAGGCACCATCAGGATCGCCCACGGCCCAGAAATCCGGATTCAGCAGCGAGTCGGGCTTGTTGTAGCTCAAACTGGATCCGCTGAAGGCCCGCAACTCCCCACCAGCCGCCAACAGAATCGCTTCCCCGGCCGCGATGTCCCACTCCATGCAGGGCCCCCGTCGCGGATAGCCGTCGGCCCGCCCGGCCGCCAGCTCCACCAGTTTCAGCGCACTTCCGGCCGCACGTTCCCCGAGCCCGGGAAACCGCTGCCGCAGCATGGCCACGATGGCCTCGTGCTCCGGCCCCCGATGACTGCGCGAGAACACGATCACCGGCCCCTCCCCGTCACAGGGTCGCGGCGACAGCGCAGTGCGGCTGCCGTCGTCCACATGCAGGGTATCCGCCCGTCCGCTCGGCACGACCCCGACGTGGACCTCCCCCCTGGCCGGTACGCCCACCACTCCGAGCAGCGGCCTCCCGGCCTCGATCAGGGCTATGTTGACGGTGAACTCATCGTTGCGGGCCAGAAACTCCTTGGTGCCATCCAGCGGATCCACCAGCCAGCAGCGCTGCCAGCCCGCACGCTCCGCCGCCGGCGCGTGACGTCCCTCCTCAGACAGCACGGGTATCTCCGGCGTCGCCGCCTGCAGCCCCCGCTGAATCAGGGCATGGGCCGCCAGATCCGCCTCCGTGAGCGGCGAGGCATCGGCCTTGGCCCGGGTCCCCGGATCATCTGCGCGATACCACTTCATGATGACCAGTCCGGCTTCGACCGCCAGCCGCTCCGCGAGTTCGGCCAGCGCGTCGAGTTCCGCCACCGTCATGCGGACTGCCTCCCGGACCGTTTCGCCCCGGGAGACAACCCCTCCAGCCGCATGCGCGCAAGGTGCAAGGCCGCGATGGCCCGCGCCTCACAGAAATCTTCGCGCGCAAACAGGCCGTCGATGTCGTCCAGCGGCCAGCGCGAGACCTCGAGCGGCTCTGGCTCATCACCCGGCAGGCTTTCAGCATAGAGTCCGGTGGCCAGCACCACAGTCTGGGTGAAGCCCATGTGACCCGGCGCCACAGACAGCTCCTTGAGCACCTCGATGCGCCGTGCGCCGAAGCCCGCCTCCTCCTTCAACTCCCGGTTGGCAGCCTCCTCGAGACTCTCGCCGGGATCTGCAGCGCCCTTGGGCAGGGTGAGCTGATAGGCGTGGAAGCCCGCCATGTACTCACTGATGAGCAGGACATCACCCGCATCATCCACGGCCACCACCATCACCGCCCGGTGACCGGTGGCGGGCAGCCGCTCATAGGTGCGTTCGGCACCGTTGCTGAAGCGCAGATCGAGCTCCTCGATGCGAAACAGGCGGCTGCGCGCCACTTCTCTCCGCGCCAGAACCACTGGTCTCGGGTCGGGCGTTTCGTCACCGCTCATCAGTCTCACCTTGAAGCCTCGCTGTGGCATCATTATAAGGGCAACTCACCCACGGCAACGTCCGGATGGTTCCATGCTGGACTGGACCCGGATCGAGACCGTCCTGCTGGACATGGACGGCACACTCCTCGATCTGCGCTTCGACTCTGAATTCTGGCTCCATCACCTGCCTGCCCGGTTCGCGGATCATCACGGCGTGGATGATCAGACCGCACAGGCACGACTGGCGGTCCTGTTCGAGCAGAGCCGGCGCAAACTGGAGTATTACTGCCTCGACTGGTGGAGCGAGCGCACCGGGCTGGACATCGTCGGCCTGAAGCAGGACCTGATCCACCTCATCCAGTACCGGCCCAGCGCCCGCGAGTTCCTCGCCGCCGCGCGCGGCTCGGGACGGCAGACGGTGATCGTCACCAATGCCCACCGGGCCGGCCTGGATCTCAAGCACCGCCACACCGGCATCATCGATCTGGTGGATGCGGTGGAAAGTGCCCACGACCACCGACTGCCCAAAGAAGAGGGCGCCTTCTGGTCGACGGTCCAGGACCGGCTCGGGTTCGATCCGGCCACGACGCTGCTGGTGGACGACAACATCGATGCCCTGGCCGCGGCCGAACGCCATGGCATCGGCCACCTGCTCGCGGTGGCCCAGCCGGACTCCGGCGCCGGACGCCTCGAAGGCCTGCCCTATCCGGCACTGGAGGATTTCGCCCTGCTGCAGCCCATCGCGCCCCTGCTGCCCGGGCTTCCGGGGCGGCCCCTATGACGGACAGTGAACGCCTGCGCCTGGACAAGTGGCTGTGGGCCGCACGCCTATTCAAGACCCGGGCCAAGGCCAAGGAGGCCATCACCGGCGGCAAAGTGCAGGCTGACGGCCAGCGCGCCAAACCTGCCAAGGAGGTCACCGTGGGCACCCTGCTGCGCATCCGCCGCGGCGACGACGAAATGCTGCTCGAGGTGGTGACGCTGTCCGAGCAGCGCCGTGGCGCCACGGAAGCGGCCGAGCTGTATCGGGAAACCGAGGCCAGCATCCAGGCGAGAACCGAAGCCCAGGCCCGCCGCAAAGCGGCCCGAGAGGCCATCCAATTGCCCGCATCGCGCCCGGACCGGCGCGACCGCAGAACCCTCGAGCGCATCAAGCGCGGCACCAGCGAGTGAGTCCAAAGATGTCCGATGACACCGACCCCACCCACTCCGAGCGCGATTGCCTGCAGCGCTTCATGTTCGAACAGCTCGACATCCGCGGCACGCTGGCGCATCTCGACGACGCCTGGGCCGGCGTCCGCGATGCCCAGGACTACCCGGAGCCGGTACAGCGCCTGCTCGGCGAGATGCTCACGGCCACGGCCCTGCTGGCGAGCATCGTCAAGGTCAAGGGCACGCTCACGGTCCAGGCCACCGGCGACGGCCCCCTCGCCGCCGTCATGGCGGAATGCCGCGACCGCAGCCAGCTGCGTGGCATTGCCCGCATACGGGACGAAGCTGCCTTCACCACGGACCGTGTGGCCAATGGTGGTCCCGCCAATGGTGGTCCCGCCAAGGGTGGCCCCGCCGAGGGTGGCCCCACCGAAGGCACCACAGCACTGGGCAAGGGACTGATCACGATCACCATCCGACCCGAGTTCGGCGACCGTGCAGGCGAGGCCTACCAAGGCATCGTCCCCATGGATGGCAGCAGCCTGGCGGAAGCCCTGGAAGGCTATTTCGTCCAGAGCGAACAGATCCCCACCCGCCTCTGGCTCGCGGCCGACGCCGGCCGCGCCGCCGGCATGCTCATCCAGGCCCTGCCACAGGAACTGGCCCGCTTCGACCATGCCGAGCATCAGCGCGAAGAGGACTTCGGCCGCATCAGCCTGCTTGCGGGCACCGTCAGTGCCAGCGAGCTGAAGGACCTGCCCGGCCAGCAGCTGCTTTCGCGGCTGTTCTTCGAGGAGACCCTGTCTCTTCAGCGCGCCGAACATCTCGAGTTTTCATGCAGTTGCAGCCATGAACGGACGCGAGAGGCCCTGCGGGCCATGCCCCTCGACGAGCTCGAGCAGATCATCGAGGAAGACGGCGACATCCGCATGACCTGCCAGTTCTGCCACGCCGAGTACCGTTTCGACGGAATCGATGTGGCCGCCGTACACGCTCAGGCAAGCGGCCAGGGTCCTTCCGGCGGCGAACAGTTGCATTGAGCAGCGACTGCCCCCATGAACAACGACCGGCGTGCTGCTGAGCTGTCGCGTGATGAGCGCCGGTCTGGCATAATCCGCGGCCTTTTCACAGGAGCGCTGGGCACCGCGGAGCATCCGTACCCGGCCGGCTCCCTGCACCGCGCCATCTTCCCTCCTGCCCACATGTTCAGGCTTCGAGGTGGGCAGGTGCGACGGCCCGTTTTAGCTTGCCAGTCCCCAGCGACAAGGCATCATGGGGACACTGAAAGGACGGACATCGAGCATGGCATTGGACATCGACAACACCACCCGCCGCACGGTCTACAAGGATCTGGCCCTCGCCCATCTGGCGGAACTCGCCATCCTGCGCGGCGAAGGCGAATTCGCCAGCAACGGCGCGCTGGTGGTGCGCACCGGCAAACGCACCGGCCGCTCGCCCATGGACCGTTTCGTGGTCGACGAACCGGGCTCCTCCGCCGCCATCGACTGGGGCGCGGTGAACCGCCCGGTGGCCCCCGAGGTGTTCAATGCACTTTGGCAGCGGGTGGAGAACTATCTGGCCGAGCGCGACAACTTCGTGTCCTCGCTGCATGTGGGTGCCGATCCGGACCACTACCTGCCGATCACGGTGACCACCGAGACCGCGTGGCACAACCTGTTCGCCCGGCTGCTGTTCATCCGCCCCGATGGCTTCAATCCCGCGGCCAAGCCCACCTGGCAGATCATCAATGCCCCGGGCTTCGTCTGCGATCCGGAGCGGGACGGCACCAACAGCGACGGCACGGTCATGCTCAACTTCGCCGAGCGCAAGGTGCTGCTGGCCGGCATGCGCTACGCCGGGGAAATGAAGAAGTCCATGTTCGCGGTGCAGAACTTCCTGCTCCCCGAGAAGGACGTGCTGCCCATGCACTGTGCCGCCAACGTCAGCCACGACGGCGACGTCTGCCTGTTCTTCGGCCTCTCCGGCACCGGCAAAACCACGCTTTCCGCCGATCCTGATCGACTGCTGATCGGTGACGACGAGCACGGCTGGGGACCCGGCAGCGTGTTCAACATCGAGGGCGGCTGCTACGCCAAGTGCATCGACCTCTCGCGCCAGAACGAGCCGGTGATTTTCGATGCCATACGCTTTGGCAGCATCGTCGAGAACGTGGTCATCGATCCGGATACCCGCGAACCGGACTACAGCGACAGCTCGCTGACCGAGAACACCCGTGCCTGCTACCCCCGCGAGCACATCGAGCTGCGCGCTGAGGAGAACCGGGCAGGGGAGCCCCGCTCCATCATCTTCCTCACCTGCGACGTCTCCGGGGTGCTGCCACCGGTCTCCATCCTGTCCAAGGAAGCGGCGGCCTACCACTTCCTTTCAGGTTACACCGCAGCCGTGGGCTCCACCGAGATCGGCTCCACCGAACCCTACCGGGCCACCTTCTCCACCTGCTTCGGCGCGCCCTTCTTCCCCCGGCCCGCAGGCGTGTACGCGGACCTGCTGATCAAGCGGATGGAGGCCTTTGGCTCGCGCGTCTATCTGGTCAACACCGGCTGGACCGGTGGCGGCTACGGCGTCGGCAAGCGCTTTCCGATTCCGGTCACCCGCGCTGTCGTCAGCGCGGTGCAGTCCGGCGCACTCGAAAACGTCGAGACCGAGAGCCTCGATCGCTTTGGGTTGATGATTCCCACGGCGGTGCCGGGCGTGGATTCGTCCTATCTCGATCCGCGTGAGGCTTGGGCCGACAAGAGCGCCTACGACGACGCCGCTCGCAGGCTGGCGGAAAAGTTCGTGAAGAACTTCGAGCGCTTTGACGTTGCCCCGGAGATCGCTGCCGCGGGACCACGCGTGGATTGATGACAGCGCCCGTTCGGAAGGAGAGGCTGCGCTCGTGAAACCACCATCGGCGCTGTATGAAGCGCTCGCCACCGAATCGGGCATTGCGGCGATCCGCGGACTCAACCGGGGCATCGAGAAGGAAAGCCTGCGGGTCGCCGGCGACGGCCTGCTCGCGCGCACGGAACACCCCCGTGCCCTCGGTTCCGCCCTCACCCACCGCCATATCACCACCGACTTCAGTGAAGCCCAGCTCGAGCTGATCACCGATGTCTTCGATGATGCCGGGGCCTGCCTCGGGCAGCTCGACGACATCCACCGTTTCGTCTACAGCGTCCTCGACGACGAGATTCTCTGGGGCGCGAGCATGCCCTGCGTGCTGCGCAGCGACGACGCGATTCCCATTGCCAACTTCGGCTCGTCCAATGTCGGCATGGCCAAGACCGTCTATCGCCGTGGCCTGGGGCACCGCTACGGCCGGCTGATGCAGACCATCTCCGGCATCCACTACAACTTCTCTCTGCCGGCCGAGTTCTGGCCCTGGTATGCCGCCACTACCGGTCGCAGCGGCGATCCGCAGACCCTGGCCACCGAGGGCTACTTCGGCCTGATCCGGAACTTCCGCCGCCACTCCTGGCTGCTGCTATACCTGTTCGGCGCCTCGCCGGCGGTGTGCAAGTCCTTTCTCACCGGACGCGATCACGAACTCGAGGTCTTCGACGAGGGCAGCCTCTACCTGCCCCATGCCACCAGCCTGCGCATGGGTGGCCTCGGCTACCAGAGCGACGCTCAGGCGCGCCTGCAGGTGAGCTACAACGGTCTCGAGGATTACGCTCTGACCCTGCGCGAAGCCCTGACGCGCCCGTATCCCGACTATCAGGCCATGGGCCTGGAGCAGGACGGCGAGTTCAAGCAGCTGTCCACCAGCCTGCTGCAGATCGAGAACGAGTTCTACGGCACCATCCGTCCCAAGCGCAGCATTCACCCGGGCGAACGCGCACTGCATGCCCTCTGTGAACGTGGCGTGGAGTACGTGGAAGTCCGCTGCATGGACCTGAACCCCTTCCTGCCTTTGGGCATCGATGCCGAGACCGTCCGTTTCCTGGACGCCTTCCTGCTGCACTGCCTGCTCAGCGACAGCCCGGAGGACAATCCGGAAGAGATCGATGCACTGCGACGCAATCAGACCCGGATCGTCAACCGTGGCCGCGAAGACGGCCTGACTCTGGAGGACGAGGGCACCCTGCGCGACCGCACCCAGTGGGCCGAAGAGATCATCGAGGCCTGCACCCGGACCGCGGCGGCCCTCGATGCGGCCCACGGCGGCGACGACCACGCCCGAGCGGTTGCGGCCCAGCTGGGCAGAATCCGCGATCCCGAGCAGACCCCCAGCGCCCGCATCCTGCGCGCCATGCGCGATGGCCCCGTGCCATTCTTCCGCTTTGCCATGGACGCATCCGAGCGCCATGCCCGCCATTTCCGCGACCATCCCCTCGACCCGGCAAGCCAGTCCCGATTCCAGGAACAGAGCGCGGAATCTTTGCGTCGGCAGTCCGAGATCGAGGCCGCCGACAGCATGGATTTCGCCACCTATCGGCAGCAGTACATCGAGCAGGAACTGCTGCCTGGCAGGACGCCCGCCACAGCCGGGACGGGCTGATGAATTTTCTCGCCCACCTGCTGCTGTCGGGTTCCGACCCGGATTGGCGGGCGGGTGGTTTTCTCGGTGACTTCATCCGTGGGCCCCTGAAAGGGGACAGGCCGGCAGCCATCGAGCGCGGCATTGCCCTGCACCGCCATGTGGATGCCGAAAGCGACCGCCACCCTGCAGTGCGCGAAGCGGCGCAGCTGTTTCCCCGGCCCTGCCGGCGCTGGGCACCGGTGGCCCTCGACGTGCTGTTCGATCACTTTCTCGCCCGCGACTTCCAGCACTGGCATCGCCAGCCGCTGACAGCTTTCAGCGGCGAGTGCTACGCCCAGCTCGATGCCCGCCGCGCCCACTTCACCGAGCCGGCGCGCCGCTTTCTCGATCGCATGGCCGAAGTCGATCTGCTGACCGCCTATGCCCAGCGCAGCAGCGTTCCACGCGCCCTCGCCCACATCGCCACGCGCGCCCGTCACCGCAATCCGCTGGCAGAGATGGATGCCACCCTCGCGGACCTCGACACGGACCTGCATGCCGCGTTCGTGCGTCTGATGCCGACCCTTCTGACCAGCACCCGCGCGCGGATCGAGGCCGACTCTGATGAGTCCGGCCACGTGTCGCGCTAGACTTCGGTGAGCTGGCACGGGCGCCACCTGATTTCGAACAGCAACAGGAGACCGAGCAACCATCATGAAAGCCGTACTGTGCAAGGCCTATGGCCCACCGGAATCCCTGGTCATCGACGACATCCCCGAGCCGGCCTGCGGCCCGGGGCAGGCGCGCGTCAAAGTCGAGGCCGTGGGCATCAACTTCCCCGACTGCCTGATGATCGAGGGCAAGTACCAGTTCAAGCCCGACTTCCCCTTCTCTCCCGGCGGCGAACTGTCCGGCACCGTGATCGAGGTGGGTGAGGGCGTGGGCAACGTGGCCGTGGGCGATCGCATCTGCGGCGGCGGCGGTCATGGTGGCCTGGCTGAACAGATCGTCCTGCCGGCACAGGGGCTGCGGCCCATCCCGGACGGCATGGACATGACCACGGCTGCGGCCTGGAGCACCACCTACGGCACCAGCTACCACGCCCTGAAACAGCGCGGCCAGCTGCAGCCCGGCGAAACGCTGCTGGTCCTCGGCGCCGGCGGGGGCGTCGGCCTCGCCGCGGTGGAACTCGGCCACGCCATGGGGGCTCGCGTCATCGCTGCCGCCAGCTCCGAAGCCAAACTCGAAGCAGCCCGGGAAGCGGGTGCCGATGAATGCATCGACTACAGCGACGGCGAGCTGAAGGAGAAGGTGAAGGCCCTCACCGGGGGCCAGGGCGCCGACGTCATCTATGATCCCGTGGGTGGCCCGCTGTTCGACCAGTGCATGCGCAGCATCAACTGGAACGGTCGGGTGCTGATCGTCGGCTTCGTCGGCGGCGACATTCCCAAGGTCCCCACCAACCTGATCCTGCTCAAGGGTTGCCAGGTCGTGGGTGTCTTCTACGGCTCCTTCGCCGCCAGGGAACCTGAGGTCACGGCCCGCAACTGGGAGGAATTGCGTGACCTGTTCACCGCGGGCAAGATCAAGCCCAAGGTGAGCCGGGTCTATCCGTTTGCGGAAGCCGCCGCGGCACTGCGCTGCCTTGCCGATCGGCAGGCCATCGGCAAGGTCGTGGTCCAGGTAGTCGAGGAGCGCTGACCCGTGACCAGGATGCTCGCCCCCAGACCGCTGTTCGCGGCCATGGCCATCGCCGCCGCCGGCCTGCTCGGGGCGGCCTTTTTCCTCGAGCACCAGATGGGTCTCGTGCCCTGCCCGCTGTGCATGATGCAGCGGATCTGGGTCGGCGTGGTCGGCATCGTCGCCCTGATCGCGGCGGTCTCCGGTGCAGGCTATCGGATCGCCGCCGCTGGCGTGACCCTGGCGGCGCTGATCGGCAGCGGATTCTCCCTGCGCCAGCTCTGGCTGCAGAGCCTGCCGCCGGATCAGGTCCCTGCCTGCGGGCCCGACCTCTACTACATGATGGAAGTCTTCCCCTTGAGCGACGTGCTGCGGGCCATGACCGTCGGCACCGGCGACTGCGCAGAAGTCCATCCCGTCCTGGGGCTGTCGATACCGGCCTGGGTGCTGATGGCATTCGTGGCCTTCATCGTCGCCGCCCTCCTGGCCTGGCGGGGCACGGCTGCGGTCCGCGCCGGATGACCCACGCGTGAAACACCACAGCCTCCCGGAGCTTGCTCCGGAGCAGCGACGCATCCTGGTGGTCAATGCCAAGGGTGGCTGTGGCAAGACCACACTGGCAACCAATCTGGCAGCCCTGTACGCCTCGTCGGGGGTCGATACCGCTCTCGTGGACCACGATCCCCAGGGCTCCGCCAGTCAGTGGCTGAAAGCCCGAGCCGAGTCGCGGCCGGCCATTGCAGGCATCGCGCCCTGGAAACACACCGCCGACCCATCCACCACCCGCAGCTTCCAGATGCGGCCCGCCTTCGTGGCCCGCCGCGTGGTCATCGACACCCCCGCCGCCCTGTCCGCCAGCGACTTCGGGCGCTGGCTCGGCGAGGCGGACCGGATCGTGATTCCCGTCCTGCCCTCCGCCATAGACATCAAGGCCGGCGCCCGCTTCATCGGCGATCTGCTGCTCGACCGCCACTTCCGTCACAAGCCGCTGCCGTTGACAGTGGTGGCCAACCGGGTGCGGCGCAACACCCTGGTGTTCCAAAAGCTCGAACGGTTCCTGATCTCCCTGCGCATTCCCTTCGTCGCCACCTTCAGGGATCTTCAGGGTTACGTACGCGCCGCGGAATGTGGTGACGGCCTGTTCGAACTCCCGCGCGGCGGGGACGATCAGGAGTGGGCGTCATTCATGGACCTGATCAACTGGATCGAGGCCCCGGCCAGACCCCGCGGCATCAATTGACAGGCGAGACCGGACTCGAGTCGAACGCTTCAGCGCTGCGCCGGCCACGCGTCTCGTCGATCCTTGCAGCAATCCCCCAGGCCAACGCGAACAGCAGCACGCAGAACAGCATGGCCGTATGCAGGCCGAGGATCGCCTGCAGCAGCCCGATGGCCAAAAGCCCGAAGACGCCAGCCAGCCGAACCGACAAGCCCCAGAATCCGAAGAATTCGGACGTACGACTCAGCGGCGAGAACAATCCCACCAGGGTCCGCGCGGCCGACTGACTCGAACCCAGGCTCAGGCCCGAGACACAGCCCACCACCAGGAACACGTGCTGGGCCTGCCAATGGATGCCGGCGAAGCGGGCCAGCGCATCCACCAGCAGAGGCGTCCCCCAGATCAGGCCGATGGTCACCATCCACAGCATCAGAGTGATGCGATAGGTCCTTACCGCACCGATACGATCAGCCAGCGCCCCGAAGCCGAGGGCGCCCACGGCGGCCATGATCTGAACGATCACGAACATCAGGGTGCGGACATCGCTGTCCCAGCCGATCACCTGGGCACCGTAGATGAACGAGAAGGTGATGATGATGGCGACGCCGCTCATGGCGAAAAACACCGACAGCAGCAGCACAGCGAGATCGCGATGATCTTCCAGGTGCGTGAGCGTCGTACGCACGCGGTCGACCCCCGCATGCAGGTAGCCACGGGTTGCCGCGAGGACGGGTACTGCCCGGGGCTCCCGAACCCAGATGAAGGTCGGGAGTGCGGCCAACAGGAAGAATGCGGCAGCAAAGGGCCCCACCCAGCGGATGCGGTCGAAGTTCTCGAGACTCACTTCGCCCAAGACGAGCAGCACGAACACCGCCGACACCATGCCGCCGACGTAGCCGAGCGCCCAGCCCAAGCCGGAGATCTTGCCGAGGTCCTCCGGCGGCCCCAGAGCCGGCAGGAAGCTCGCGACGATGACCTCCCCCATGGCGTAGGCAAAGTTCGAGATCACCACCAGCGCGATGCCCAGCACGATCCAGCCCGGCGCGACGAAGTAGAGCAGTGCCGTGGCGCCGACGCAGAGCAGGTAGCTGGCGAACAGGAAACGCTTGCGGCGCTGAGTGTGGTCGGCCACTGCGCCGGCCACCGGCGCGCACACCACCACCATCAGGTAGCTCAGCGCCAGCGCAAGGCTCCAGTACAGGTTACCGAGGCGATAATCCGGCCCATTGCCCACAATGACGCGGGTGAAGAGATCGCCGAAGATCACGGTGATGATCAGCAGCGTATAGGCCTGATTGGCGAAATCGAACATGGCCCAGCCGAAGATCTCGCGCTTGGGCGCCCGCGTGCGCGGTGTCATGCCGTCATCCCACCTGAACCGAAGCCGCCAGACTGATCGACCACGATGTCGCCCCCGTCAGGGTGCCCGCAGATCCCGCAGCATCGGTTGATCGTTCATGAACGCCACATCCTCCGCGGCGTGACAGGCGATGCAGGCCGCACGTGCCTGCTCGAATGCGGGCCACGCCGCCGATGGGTCTGCCAAGGCCAGAGCTTCGGCCACCGGCTCGAAGACGGTATCGAGGAACAGGGCATCCGCATTGGCCTGCCGGGCGGGCCGCTTGAGGTAGCCGCTGCGGATGGCGTCACCCACCTTCGCCCAGTGATACGCCGCCAGCTCGTGATTGTCGTCGAGCAGGGCCTGGTGCAGGTGACGATAACGCTCTCCCACCTCCCACATGGCAGACGAAAACCCGCCCAGATAGCCTTCGAGCGCACGGAATCGATCGCCATGACTGTCGAGGCTGCCGAGCCAGCCATCCGAAACCGGCCCCGAAGCAGGTTGCTCCGGCAATGCCGCTGGGGGCGGCGGACCGCCACAGGCCGCCAGAACCAGGGCCGCCGTCAGGACGGGCATTGTGACCTTGCGCATGATGAGCCTCCCGGTGGCGTGCCCATGCGGGTCACGCGAATGCGGCGAACAGTTCCTCGATGGCCTTCATCTGGTTGCCGGCCGCCGATGACGGCACCAGGATCGGCGTCCGGATGCCGGCGTCGAACCAGGCTTCCACACCTTCGCGGACCTTGGCCACAGACCCGAACAAGGTAGTGTCAGCCAGCCAGCGATTGGACAGCAGCTCCGGAATGCGATCGAGCTGCTTGGCGGCTATCGCCTCCTCGATGGCGGTCATCTCCTCCTCGTAGCCAGCGTCCTTCCAGTAATTGCGGTAGTTCGGGAGCATGGCATAACTGCCGAGCGTGCGCCGGTTCACCGCCATGGCCGCCTGTTCGTCGTCGCTGATACAGGTCGGGATCATGTTGCCGATGAAAAAGCCGTCGTCTTCACGCTTCGTAGCCGGCAGCGCGGCCAGGGACGCCCCCATATGGGAGCGGGCGCCATTGGCGAACACCATGCCCTGAGCGATTTCCGCCGCCAGACCGATCATTTTCGGGCGCAGGGTCGCCAGCACCACCGGTGGCAGCTCACCGACCCGCGGCACCGCGCGCAGTTCCTCGACGAAATTGCGCATGTCGCTCAGCGGCTTGCCACCCTGCACGCCGAGCCGGGCGAGCATGGGGGCATGGCTGACGCCAATGCCGAAACGAAACCGCCCACGGGAGGTCTCGTGGATGAAGCTGGCCGTGGCCGCCAGATCCTCCACCCGCCGGGAGTAGATGGGCTGAATGCTGGTGCCGAAGGGAATCTCGCGGGTGACCAGAGCGATGCCCTGACACAGGGTCATGGCGTCACCGAGGCTCGGGCAGTAGATGCCGGAGAAACCACGCTTTTCGATCTCCGTCGCCACTTCCAGGGTGGCCTTGCGGCGACCGGGAACGGCGGCGAGACTGACGGCAGGCATACGACTCATGGCTTGGATTTCCTCTTCCTGAACGCTGGCAGAAGTCTAGCCTGCATACTTGGCCGATGCGCGGCGCGACGCCGTGGAGATGCAGGGAAAGACAAGGCGCGGCAAAGTCTGGGCGCGCACGCATACTCTATCGTACGTCGAGCACCCGGACCGAGGGCAATCATGGAAGCCGCAAAGCAGCGGGGGGATCAGAGCCAGCCCCCTCCCCGGCACCTCCAGGGCTTCATGCGACAGAGCCGAAAGTACCAGATCGAAAGCGTCGTGCTGCGTCTGAGCGCGCCCCTGCCGTCGCTTCCCGTTAGCCAACGATGGGTTTGGGGCTCCGAGCCCGGCAGCGCCGCACGCCAGTCCAACAGATAGCGGCCATTCGCCCCGGATGCGACGATCGGGAACACGCCCAGCACAGAGGTCGGAAGCGGCGTCACCACCGCCCTGCGCTGGGCCTCACCATCGGCGAGTAAACGGAACGCCACATTCTTCTCGACGAGAAGTAGCCTGGGGCCGACACCCCGCCCGGGGATCACGGCCAGCGCGTGTAGATCTCGATGTCAGCAAGCAGATCGAAAACACCGGACTTCAGGTCAGGCACCATCCCCGTAGCTACGTACCTTTTGATCTCGCGCGCAGCCTTGGCACGGTGGGCCCGGTCCTCTTCGGTTGCAGCCCTTTCCGGCGCCATCCGGTCGCCCAGTCGAACAAGATGCGCATCGGCCACGGCCCTCACATCGTCGGGGGCGTCCGCATGGACGGCGAGGCGAAAGAGTCCCTCTAGTGTGGCGCGCTGGGTGATCCGCCGCAGGGCCTGCTGCTGGCCATCCTGCGCCTGCGGTCCGTCCCAAGTCGCCTCCACCAGCCGCGCGATCACCTCGTTCAACGACGGGAGTTGCGGATCACGAGCATGGAAAGAGACCAGTCGAGCCGCCCGCTGAGGATGCAGCAGGTTGTGAACGACATGATGAGCAAAAGACCGTGCGAGGGTCAGGGGATCAAAGACCAGCCCTGTCGGCGACTGGACATAAAGATCTTCAGCATGGTGGCCGAAAGGTACCGGAGGAATGAGTTCCGTGATTCGCTCCGGGACCGCAAGTGCGTCCGGATTGAGCGCGGAAAGAACCAGTTCAAGAGCTTGGCGTTGGTCCGCTGCCGGCAAAATGCGGGTCGGGACCTGTCCGTCCCCCCGGGTGGTATACGTGTAATCCTGCCCACCTATGTATTTGGTCACCGCGTCCAAGTGGTAGGTGTGAAGAAAATAGACATGGGTCAGCCGGTTCGCCAGCAGCCACATCGGTTCTCCTAGGCGCACCGCCCGCTCGTCGAAATGCTCCAACCCCACCGCTCGCACTGCCATATGCCGCTGGAGCGACTCCATCACGTCCGCACCCTCGATCCATCGATGCGCCTGGGGCACGGAACCTGCCAGCGCAGCATCCTCGTTGGACAGCCAGCGAATGCCCTCGTCGTATGCCTGACTGATGATGGCGTCGAGCCCGGAGGCCTCCTCTTCTGCGGAAGCGAAAGGGGTATAGGTATAGTGCACGAGCAGATGATCATATCTGCCAATTCCGTCCCGAAGGGCCTCGGACATGTCCAGATGGCCCCGCTCGTCCAGCTGATAACGTGCCGGCCGGTAATCCAACATGGAGTGCCCAGGAAGCGTGCCACCGAGGAAATTGTGTTCGAACCCCAGGCTGTGTCCCACCTCGTGAACGGCATGCCAGTGGCGCGCTGACATCGCAAACTGCTCTGCATCCACGGGCGAGCCGCCCGCTTCCTCCATGGCCGGTCGCAGACCT
This sequence comes from Gammaproteobacteria bacterium, assembly GCA_020832055.1. GTDB lineage: Bacteria > Pseudomonadota > Gammaproteobacteria > Pseudomonadales > Azotimanducaceae > SLTB01. Next base: position 4,948 of record JAFIFL010000017.1, on the reverse strand, counting down.
GCGTAGAGGTTGTAGCTGTGAAGCGAACGGTGGGAATCCAAGCGCACCATCGCCTTGAGGATCTCACCGGTCCGGGGATCGGTGACATGCGGGGCGGTCGATGTGCCCTGCCCAGATCGGTGCACGAACTGGATCATCGAGTAACGGATGTCCATGGGGTCCGCGCCTTCGGGAAGATCCCGGATCTCAACGGCGTTCAGGAATCCCGCTCCTTCAAATGCTTCATTCCACCAGAGTGTGCTGTCCCGGAAAGCGCTCCGGTAAGGTTCCGGCATGGCTGGATCCATATAAAAGACAATGGGCTCAACCGGCTCGGAAACATCAGCCTCGGGATCCCGCTTCTCCAGGCGAAATCGATGAATGAAGCGTTCTCTGTATCGTTGTTCGTCGAAGCCTTGAGCGAAGTCCCAGAAATGGATGTGTCTGTTGCCGACGCGCATGTCGAACTTTCGAGGCTCGAATCCGGGCGGCGGCAGTTCGACAAAAGAGTGATGCTTGTCAAGAGCGAAGGAACGCACGTCCCGCACCTGCCGCCTCAGTGATGCCGGCGCGCCCTCCGCCGTAAAGGTCAAAGACGCCCTGACTTCCGTATTCCTCGGAAACGCTCTGGTGTATTCCTGCTTAATATAGCTGCGCTGACCATCCAGGCGGACCCCTGCTATTCCGGCACTGCGCATGCGCCCCTGCACGTCGAAAACGTCCGCGAGGAAGAACTCAGTCGCATCGACCACATAGCGTCCGCCGGCGGTACGCTCCACAATCGGAAACGCCCCCAGCACCGATTGGGGAAAAGACGCTTCTACTGCGCGAGCGAGGTGTTCGTCCTCACCCAGCGCCCGATAAGCCATGTTCCTTTCAATCAGCAGAAGTTTCGAGCCCCGCTTCTCGAAGCGGACGATGGCCTCATCGGCCCGGATCCCGCGCGCCGTGTACATGGCGGAATACTGGAGTTGACCGCGGTCCAACTGGGGAACGTCACCCGCGACGGCTCCCACCCCACGCGGCGCGCCCAATCCGCTGGCCAAACTCGCCACATAAAGAAAATCATCATTCAACCTGGTCACTTCGAGAAAAAGCCGGCCGGTCCTTCCATCATAGTGCGTGGAAATAAAGCCTTCCCGGCTCTGCAGCCCTTCTGGGCCTAAAACGCCGGGCTCCGTCTCGGAGCCCGCACCGCATCCCACAAGCGCAGCGGCCGCGACCAGCATAAAAGAAATAATTCGGTAAGATTTATGCCTTCCCGACTTGTTGATCATCATAAACTCCTCCGAGTGACCTTGACAGGTGGTAGCTAGTGCATGCCTCCATCTGACTGGTTCTGCACGCGCTGACGCCAGCCAGGAAGACCGAAAAGACCGCAAAGACCGCAAAGACCGCAAAGACCGCAAAGACCGCAAAGACCCAATTATGCGGACGCGGCACTACCGCCAAACCCTGCCGACGCGCCGGCAGTGTCGCCAGCTCGACTTTTCGCAACTCCTAGCTTTAATGGCACCTCCATGTGCCGCGGGCAATCCTCAGGTGTCACACTATTTCATCAAAACTCTAAGCGAATCCCTGCGCGGAAACGCCGGCCGAGAAAATCGTAGAGTGCGCGATTGGTCGCCGGATACGCTGGATTCACATCCGTGCCCTGTAACCGCGGATCAGACAGGAGTGGCGGATCATTGTCGAACAAGTTGAGCACGGAAAGGAACACCTGGCCCGTGCTTTCGCCCCAGTTGAATTTCCTCGCAACGTAGGCGTCAAACACAACCTGCCCGCCAACGGAATTGTCATTGATCGTGAATGCAGGAAACCGGCTCTCCGGACAGTCTGTTTGACACTCGACGTAGGCCTTACTGATCACACCGCTACTGACACCGCGCATGGTGAGGTTCACCGTCCATGGATCATTGCTGTACCGCGCCGTCGCCCGGTATAGCCAGTCAGGCGTTCCGCCTCCTGCGTTCGAACCCGCTTGATTAATGGCAGTCGTACGATTATCCGTAGTAGTTTCCATGTAGTGGGTCGCCATGAAACGCAGGCTCACGTCACCTGGAACACCCGAAAACAGGTCGGCCATCTCAAAATCGTAACTCAGCTCGACATCCATGCCCCTGGAACGCAGCCGGTCCAGGTTTTCCCAGAACACGTTGATGCCAGTCAGCGACGTGACGTCATTGGGATCCGAAAATTCCAGCGCATCACAATAAATCTGGATATTGGCTTCAAAACAGAAGTTGGCGACCTGCTCGGGACCTATGAAGCCAATGACCTTGTCGACTTCAATATCATAGTAATCGATCGACGCTCCCACGCCCGGAAGAAATCGTGGCTGAACCACCATGCCTACACTCCAGGCATCCGCAACCTCTGGCTCGATCTGGGTGTTGCCCACCAATTTTTGCTGGTAGGGAACGATCAAGTCGCCGATGGCAATGCTATTCCCGCGAGCCGTTCCCGTAGCGAAAAGCTCGGCCATATCGCCTGCGCGTATATCCCGAGAACGCGTTGCTCGAAACAGAACGTCCTCAATGGGGGCCCACGTCAGACCAAGCTTCCAGACATCAATGCCGCCACTGAGACTATAATCGGCGTAGCGATATCCGGCGTTGAAATCCAAGCCAGAAGCAAGCGGGATCAGAGCTTCCGAGTACACCTCCTTGACTGTGTACTTGCCGTTGTCCTCCTGGAAGTTTCCGAAGCGCCAACCGCTCCGCCACTGTTCTTCAACCTTCCCGGAGATGGAGTGCTCACGCCACTCACCGCCAAACGCCAATGAGATAGGGCCGGCCCACCCGTTAATGTCATTGACGCGAAAATTGATGGCAGCCACGTCAAGACCATAGGTTTCCCTGCGCTCCGGACCACCCGACACATAGTCCCAAGCCGCCGGATCCGAAACGCCCACACCCAAAACATTCAGAGGCACGCAGCCGTTTCCAGGGTCGGTCAAAGTCGATCGACAAACGGGGTTTCCGCTCCCGTCAAGGACGGCGTCCCTAGCCAGGGCAAATTTTTCCAGATTGTAGATAGTCGGCAGGTACTGCTGGTCTGCAACGGTTTCAGCTTTGGCGAAAGACGCGTCCCAATCCCACTCATGATCGACGAACGAGAACGACCCCTCGGCTCCCACTACGAAGCGCGTGGTTCTACGTTCATTCGTGTGCCCCGCCAACCCTGCATCGGCATTTGCCGTCGAGAGCCTGAAAGAATCAATCCCCGCATCATCCATGGCCGCAGCGATTTCATCAGGAAGAAATGCATAGTCCCTGCGAATCAAACTTCTCAGCGTCGGGACACGTATGTATGTCGCGAAGCCTTCGAAATCAGCGTGTGACACTTCAGCAAACACGGACAACGAGTCAGTCAAGTCGAACATGGCACGACCGAAAAAACTTTTGCGCTCTTCGCTGGCCGCCAGGGATTGAGTGCCTTTCTGATGATTGGTGAGCTCCCAGTCACCACCGCGCATCCAGCCGCCGCCCACTTCCCCGAAATTTAGCTGATTGACGGATCCGCCTTCGCCAAAATAGGTTCCGCGAAGGGGGCCATCAATGATCAAGCCACCCAGCGTTTGGGAGGAAAGACCGATTTGCTTGTCCACGATGAACGCTGGAGCACCAGGAGTGTCTCGATCTGGATTAGGCATGGCATGGAAGCCCTCCCTATCCCAGCTAGCCTGCTTGCCGTGGATGCCGTCAAGATCCGAGACCTGAGCGTCGAACAACAAATGACCTCGGCCAGACGCAAAATCAGTACCGGCAGTCAGACCGAACCGTCGCGACTTGTTTTCATTGGAAGAGGTTGCTCCGTAGTCGGCAAAGCCTTTTACCCCCGTGTAGTTCGTGTCGAGAATGAAGTTGACAACACCGCCGACGGCTCCGGAACCATAGGCCGCAGAGGCCCCACCCGTCGTTATCTCGACACGATCAATCAGACCCTGAGGCATGGTATTCGTATCAACCAAGCCGCTGGATGAAGAAATGGGTGATCGGCGCCCATCGAGCAGCACCAGCGTTCGGTTTGCGCCAAGCGAGCGCAGGTTCACAGCGCTGATTCCCGCAATGCCGGATGCCAGAGATCCGGAGTTTGTGGTCCCGGTTGCGCTTCCCACAACGGACGGCAGGTTGTTAACCAGTTCAGCAACGTTCTCCGGAGCCTGGGTCTCGAGATCCTCTGCTCCCAACGCAGTCAGCGGCGTGGGTGTGTCAAATCCAGATCGACTCAGCCGAGAGCCGGTAACAACGACTTCCTCGATTGGGCCTGATGCCCCGGCAGCCTGGGCATGCACGTGGCCGGACGTGAGCGCCAAACAACCGCTGAGCACGCATACCCACTTCCGGTTTTCATTCAATAAAAATCCACTCACAGGAAGAACCCCCTTTGCACCTTGGTCGAAATTAAACGTAATGCCTCAGTGGCATTAAGATTTCGAGTTAGTTATTAGCAATTAATATGCCAATGCGGCGTCTTTATTCGAGCAACTAAAATCCCGGTATTTTGCGACAAATCAATTGGTTATCTTCCAGCCCTGACAATAAAGAAAGCGAGCAATGGTCATATATTGTGCGCATCTTAATTTCGGAGCCGTAATTTGCTCCAGCGCTGTGCGTGGGACTCCTTCCCAACCGCCGCTTACCAAAAATTACTTTTCGCCGAGCACTCGGATTGGTCCGATAATTTGCGGATCACTTATCCATGGGCGAATTAAAATAAGATCCTTTGGTACCGACGCTGAAGGAATAATGAGTCGACATCATTCAGGAGCCCTTGCAATCCCGCGCCGCGGCTCGAGAGCAAAAGGGGTTTCCCTTATCTGAAGTGGCGGTGGACGATGGATTCTGACGAACCGGAAAATACGGTCTTCCCGCCGACAATCGTTTCGAGTACCCGGATATCTTTGATGAGCATCGGATCGACATGGGCTACGGACATGGGGTCGTCGGACAGGACTACGAAGTCT